>CABQJJ010000027.1 GCA_902464485.1 uncultured Collinsella sp.
GCACAGTGCGAGTATTATTGCACACCGTGTGCATCAACACGTAAAGGCAATATTTGGATGTGGCAAAGGGACAGTCCCTTTGTCACACCGATCGAGCCTGGTCCCGCTAATGGGACTCTAAATCACAGCCTCCATTACATCATTCAGTAAAGACTGATAAGGAGGCCATCATGAATAACCAGGCAAGCGATAGCATCACCGATGCCGGCAAGGATCTCGTCCTCGGCTGCATCAAGAGCGCCGAGCTGCGCGATCACATGCGCAAATACTTGTACTGCCCTGCACCAATCATCGCTGGCTCCCTCAAGACGCTCGACGAGAAGCGCATCATGCTCGAACAACTCCGCGAGCATGTCACGCCGGAGCTCGCCGAAGACATCGATTCCCATCTCGCCCAGCTCAACAGCGCGCTCGAAATGCTCCACAACGTTGAGCGTGACCACGGAATCCTCCTGCTATACGTCAGGTTCTACAACGAGGAGGAGCGCGACGCCGACGACCTCGACGGCCCCTTCCCCACCGCATCGTGGGATGCCGCGCAAACGCTCATGAAGCGCTATATCGAAGAGTATCCTGACGACGATTGGTCCGAATCGTACTGGGCAATCAATCTTTACACCTCGGAAGACCTGCACGAGCACCAAACAGCGCAGCCTTCCCTGTCGTTCGCGGCAACCAAAGACGGAAAACTCATATTCCTCCACGACCGGCGCACTAACCGCACTCGCAAATCATATGTCGAAAGCGCTTGGCGAAACGAAAGCAGACGGTTCTGCGACAGCAACGAACCCATCTATACGCCGTGGGTCCCGGGCGACATCCTCAAGATAGACGGCAGGCCCTTCGACCACGGGCCCCGCTTTGCCATCGTGCTCGAGAATGACTATGAGCACACGCTCCGGGGCCAAATCTGGTGCGCAGGACCCAGCAGGAGCCACGGCGTTAAGGAAGGCTCGCTTTCATCCGGCACCTACAGCGACAGTCTCCTGGATCTCTTCATCCCTTCCGCACTCTACACCGCCGAGCGCTACACCGGCGACCTACCGGACGATTGCGCCTTTATGCTCGAGCTTTCGCAAAAGCTGCACGATGACCCCGGCTACGGCACGCAATGGGCCGAAGGCTCGACCGGGCACGATTGCCTGCAGCCATACCGCAAGCCCACCAGCCAAAGCGCGCTGGACATTCGTTCGGACATCTTCGAGTTTTTGGACTCGCACAGCATTAAGAAGCATCTTCAACGCATCGACTACGAACTCACCACGCCCATAGCGGCTTTCATCGTCCACCGCTCGCACAAAGCGACATTGCAGCAAAAGCTCGAAGGCTGGCAAAAGATCATCGACAATATGCCCAACTGCACCATGAGCCTCAGAAACGACACGTTCAACATCCCGGACTTCCATGCCTTCCTGCGCAACGTCATCAAGCAGGAGCAAAGGAAGCTTGCACACTTTAAAAGGACGAACGGCCAAAGCCTATATTTCTTTGAGGATTACTCATGGGATCCACGAGATCAAGACGGTTGCGCCTACGGCCCTTATAGCAGCTATCAAACGTGCTTCGATGCCATCCGGAAAGAGCTCGACGGTGATGACCCCAAAGCCATCAGGATTACTCGCCGCCCCATCGACCCGGACGAGGAGCACTATGTCGATGACATGGTCATACTGAATGCTGAGGGTGAAGTGATGTCCTGCGATTACCGTATCGAAAACGAGTGGGACGAGGCTGGCGCCGCAAGCGATTTCGAGGACATGTGGTTTGATATCCCGACGCCCTTCCATGCCGGAGACATCGTTTGCAACCTTCAGCGCCCCGACGAACCCATGGTGCTATTTGACCTGCAAACGTGGGGGTCCGAACGAGTCGACAAAGAACTCGTCTCTTCCGTCTACAAAGACCGCCTCGTTCAAAAGGCCGACAAGCTATTGCGTTGGCACCGATACGACGGCGACACCAGCGACATGTACGCCTACGGGTGCCGGGTCTCATCCGCCTTACATTTCCCCTTCTATATTGGGGAGCCCGAGGGGTTTCTTTTGGACATCGACTATTATCGCGAGCCGCTCAAGTCAGAGGAGCGAATCCTCTACGGCGTCAGGGCATATGTCAAAGGCGACCTAGCGGTTGACTCACTCGCCGCGATGGCCAGCGCATACGAGCTACAGGCGCTGGCGGAGAAAAAGGCGCAGGGGTTCGAGGACGCAGACGGCTGGCTCAAGGACCGCTATCCGGAGCTGTTCGACGCAACGGTTGATCCTTTCTTAGAGGAAGGTTGCACCAGTTGCTAGATAAAGGGGTCATCGCCTTAACGGCGGTGACCCCTTCCGTTGCGTTTTAGCGTGCTTTTTATCAGCACATCAACGGTACCACTCCTCCAATTCGCGCGACAGTGCATATTCCCAGGTGATCTCTGTGGGGGGATCGGCGATTTGAAGATAGGCCTCCCACATGAGCATGGCGATTTTCTTGAACGGAAGAAATCCGCACGCTCCACCGAACGCAGGAACCACGATCCGCTTTCGCGAAGTCCGTATCGCTTCCATAAGCGTTGTCCTCATGCATTGATAGACGACCAAGGGGTCAGCAATGGGAGAGGGAGCTCGCATGGTCGGAGTGTGTATGAGCAGTATGTTCTCGTGCCCGGGAATCGGGACAGAAAAGCTCGTGCCAACCGGCTGCTCTCCGTAAAACCGCTCCAAAATAACCGCTCGCACCTGCTCGGCAAGCGCCGGTCCAAACTCCTCGGATATCGCTCTGTCGTAATTGCCGTCCATCAAGCCATATGCGTTCGCCGGCGACACGACAGCATCGACTTCGGGATGCTGTCCGATGAACGCCCTAAAATCACAGCAATGCGCCGTAACGCCTTTATACCCCCTGAAAGCATCCTCCCAAGCCTCCGCCATACCGGCGCTATTCGTCACAAGATCCAGCTTCATCTTTTGCATGGCAATCCTTTCAACACGCGCACAGCCATGTACCAGTGCGTTTCTAAAAGTATGCTTGGCGAAAAACTCTTAGCGGTCCCGTTAATGGGACTACAAAGCGCAACTTCTGGCGGATGCTAACGACAACGATCAAAGAGGAGGTTGCCATGAACAGCCAGGCAGATACCATAATCACCCGCGCCGGCAGGGAGCTCGTCTGCAGTTGTATCGAAGACAATGAGCTGCGAGATCACATGCTCAAATACGCAGGTGGACGAGATGATTCTTGCATCAACATCATCGGCGGCTCCCTCAAGACGCTCGATGAAAAACGGACCATGCTCGAACATCTTCGCAAAGAGGTCTCATCGGATTACGCCGAGGCAATCGACTCCGGCCTCGACCAACTCAGCACTGCACTCGGTATGCTTGCTAACGTTGATCGTGACCACGGTATCTTGCTGGTCTCCGGCATGTTTTACAGCGAAGAGGAGCGTGGGCACGATACCTTTGACCGCCCCTTCCCCGTTGCCTCATGGAAAGCTGCGCAAACCCTCATGAAACAATACGTCGAAGACGACCCCGATGAAGATTGGTCAGAATCATTCTGGCTGATCGAACTCTATACCGCCAAAGACCTACACGAGTGCCCGCGTGCCCAAGCCTCACTGAAATTCGCCGCGACCATGACGGGCGATTTGGTCTTTTTGAGTGACCGCCGGAATCAGCGGACCCCACATCAAGGTATCGACCACTTGATGTGGAACAAAGGCAAGCACTTCTGTGCCAATGGCGAGGTCTTCTACACTCCTTGGGTCCCCGGCGACATCATCAAGATCGACAGCCGACCCTTCGACCACGGTCCTCGTTTCGCCATCGTGCTCGAAGACGATTACGACAGTTCGTTCAAAGGTCAGGTTTGGTGCGCCTATCCGAGCAAAATCTACGGCGTTGAGGAAGGCAACCTCCGCTTGAGGGATTTCGCGGATGGTTTCCTCGACGACTTCACGCCCTCTGCTCTCTATACCGCCGAATGCTATACCGGCGATTTGCCCGATGATTGCTCTTTTATGCTCGAGCTCTCGGAAAAACTGCACGACGACCCCAGCTACGGCAAGCAATGGTCAGACGGCTCGGTCACACACGACTGCCTGCAGCCATACCGCACATCGGCTGGAGCCAGCGCCAACGCCATACGTTCAGACATCCTTGACTTTCTCGACTCACCCGACATCAAAGAACACTTGAAGGACATCGGCTACGAGCTCACCACACCCGAGGCGGCGTTCATCGTCGACCGTTCGAACGAGAAGACACTACGGCAGAAGATCGAGGCCTGGCAAAAGATTATCGACAACATGCCCAATTGCTCGATGAGCAGGCGACACGGCACACTCAACATTCCCAACTTTCATGCCTTTCTTCGCGGCGTCATCAAATGGGAGCGCATGCTAATTGCCCGGTTCAAACAGCCTGGCAAGCACATGTATTTCTTTGAGGACAAGACGGGAAGCCCCAATGAGAACGGGTGCAATTATGGCCCCTACACCAGCTACGAAAAGTGTTTCGAGGCGATCTGGAATGAGCTTGAGGAGGAGAATCCTACCTCAATTGAAATAACGCGCCGCCCGATCGATCCGGACGAAGACCACTATGCCGCCGACAGGCTCATGATCAACGCAAAAGGCGAAATCATGAACTGCCAGCTGCGTTGCATCGACAAGGAGCGCGAGGGAGAAGACCCCACTTCCGCCTTTGAGTTAATGTGGTTTAGCATCCCGACGCCCTTCCATGCCGGCGACATCATTTGTCATCACGGCAACCTCAACGATCCTATACTGCTTCTCGATATACAGACATGGTCCACGCAGCGGGTCATAGACGAGCTTCCGCCTTCCACCTACAGGGAACGTGCCGCAAAAGGGGCCGATGACCTGCTCAGGCACCATCGACAAAATGGCGATACGAGTGATATGTACGCCTACGGCTGTCAGATTGAATATCCCCTGGAATACCCCGTCTACATCGGAGAGCCGAGTTGCTTTCTTCTCGATATGGAATACTGCCGCGCCCCGCTCAAGCCGGAGGCGAGAATTCTGTACGGCGTACGGGCATATCTCGACGGCAATCTGGGTCTTGACTCACTTATTGCGCTATCAAGTCTTTGCGAGCTGCAGGCGCTGGTCAAGAAAATAGCCGAGCGGTTTGAAGGGGAAGACGGCGGACTCAAGACCCGCTATCCGGAGCTGTTCGATGACACGATAGCCCCGCCGGCACGATTCAAAACAAAGAGGAGCTAACCATGGACATCTTGGATTTTGTTGACTCCCGGGACATTCGGGGGCACCTGCGCAGCATCGACTTTCAGCCCAGCGCCATCGAAGCAGCATATCTTGTTTGGTTTTCGAAAACCGCCACGCTCGAGCAGAAGTGCGAAGCCTGGCAGGAGATCGTGCAAACCATGCCCAATTGTTCGCTAGAAGCCACCCTTGCCGGTCTTGGAAGGCCGGCCATCCCCGATTTCCATGCTTTTTTGCGCTGGACAATCGATTACAACAAACGGTGCGTCGATACGTTTATGAGTGGGACGGGCTACGTTTATCAGTATGAAGAGGAGATTGTGCCCGACGGGCAACTTTGCGGGGCCTTCGGCGCGCCATTCAGCTGTTATAAGAAATGTGCCGAGGCGTTGCACGGTGATGATGAATTGGCGAGCCGTCCAGAGGTACGCGTACGCATCACCCGGTGCCCGCTCGATGCCGACAAAGAACATCGCCAGGAAGATTGGCTCATGGTAAACGGCAAAGGCGAGACTCTTTCCGTTTATTGCCCTTCGGCCGGCCCCGTTGAGAACGACTGGGAGATCGCATTCGAGTTCATATGGGTCGATATCCCCACGCCGTTCCACACCGGCGACATCGTCTGGACGCCACTAGGCAGTGCCCATGAGCCGTTCACGTTGCTCGATCTGCCCACGTGGGACCGGACACAGCTTGAGGCAGAGCTTCGGCAGGCAGACCGTTCTGACGAATGGCTTGATCATGCGCAGCAGCGCCTCGAGCACCATCGCCATGCAGGGGATATCAGCAACATGCGTGCCACTGGCTGCTCGATTACCTACAACGAGACGTTTCCCCTCTACATCGGCGAGCCAGACCCACTTTACCTGAATCTTGAGTACTATCGCAAACCACTCGAAGACGAGCAGCGATTTTTAATCGCCGCCCAGGCCTACCTGCGCGGCGACCTGTATGTCGACTCACTCATCGCGTTTATCGACACCATAAGGATGGAGTCCAAGGCAAAGCGCAACCTAGAAGAGCTGCGTCTGGATCAGGCGCCGCTCAAGGAGAAGTACCCGCAGCTATTTGAATAAAGGCCACCATGTCCGAATCCACAAGAAGTCGCACCAACAACCCGGAGGCCATCATGCACGAAGAAATAATCAACCTCATCGAATCTCCGGAGTTACGAGAGCATTTGTTGCATAATCAACGGCTCCTGAATGGCGATCATTACGCGCAAATCATCGGTGGCGCGTCGATAGAAATCAACCGCAAACGGAAGATGCTCAGCAGGTTGATTGCTGACGAGCGCAACTCGTCAGACAACACCTTTAACTGGTACGATCCAGAAGAATGTATCGACTACATCGATGACTGCTTGGACGCGCTAAAGGCCGTCGACGGAAACGGAAAGACGCTGCTTATTAGCGAAATAAGCTTCATCGATAGCAAAGTGGGATCCGCTATCACGCATGGCCCCTTCCCCGTGGCGTCGTGGCAGGCCGCCCTTGCAGCAATGAAGACATACGCAGACAAGTGGGTCGGCATGGCAGATTTATCGTCCTCATACTGGATGATCGAGCTGTTCAACCTTGCCAACGACCCGAGCTGTTCATATCCATACGACGGCTTTCTACAGCCGGACTACACTTACTTCGCAAACGCCTACGGCGAAATCCAGTACATCTGCAGAGAGGAAGAAGGCGAATGTGGCGAGGCGCGCGATTGCATTGTGGGTGAAATCTTTGGGCCATGGTTTAAAGGGGCGTACATCGACCTGCCCACACCGTACAAAAAGGGCGACATTCTCGAGATTGACTGCAGGCCATGGGCGCCAGGACCTTGTTATTGCCTGGTAGCAAACTCGAAATTGGACTGTCTGTATCCCGATGACGATGGGCAGATCAGATGTGGCTCTATCCCCTACGGCAGCTGCTTTGCCGGATGGGCCCGTACGAACCTGATGCTATCGCCTGTATTTAGAGCGAGGAAAGTGACACAGCCTTTGCCGAAAGAGCACGCAGCATTGCAGGCGATCGAGCTAGACCAGATAGATGGCCTGCTAGAAGAGTGCGCCAGCAACAAGGGGAAGGAGCCGATTTGGTTGGATATATATCGGCATCGCGCTCGATGACGGAAGATATGGAAAACCGCAGCGACCCCCAACAGCAGGTCTTGTCCATGCCTCAATTCAGCATTCGGATCTTCATAGACACGAAAGAGGCCGCGTCCAAACCAGACACGGCCCAAGAACGAGGCTCAGAATATCTTTGGGCGCCGTGATAGCATCTTGAGCCGCCCAAGCTCTGCACATAATGTCGAACTTGGGCGGGGCTTTCCCATTGCCAATCGACGCTGAGCTTAGAGACGACTTATTTCATTGTCTCCTTTGCCTTGTCAAGGCGACTGCCCTTGAAGAAATACCAAATCATCAGGTCAACTTCATGGAAGCCAATATCTGGGGCGGAGCCGTTATTTGAACCAACCGTCTGGTTTTCCTGCTTTCGCCACTCATTAATACCATCAACGATATGGCTGTAAAGATCGAGATATCCCAGGTAGCCTCGAGCGACCTGGGCATCAGCGTTTTTATCACCCTCGTCAGGTGTGGCAACGAGCTTGTTAATCGTGCCTCTAATCCATGCATATCGGTTTCCATAGCGGCTCAACGGAGTGTCATTGTATTTTTTGCACCATTCGTTAAGCCACTCACTCTCTTTGACGCCGTAATCAATATAAGCATCCGCATAATAAGGAAGCATTGTACCGACAACCGTATCGTAGATGCAGAAGTTGTCCGTATCATAGATATAAGAGCCGTTCGCCCCACGCCTGCTTAGATTGCGACAACCATGGTGGCAAAACTTTGTTGCAAAGGAAAAATTGCTTCGATTGCACTTAAGGTCGCTAGGGTCCTCGTTCGGCAATAACTTATAAGTCATATTTGTTGTAGCGCGCGCGATGCTGGCAACGAGATTCGCTCGGGACTCAAGGTCTTTTTCCAGCAGGCTAGACCCCAGTTCATTATTATCCGCATATTGGCTCACAAGATATGCGGCAGTTATAAGTGTTCCGCCAGTAAGCTCATCTTTGCCCTTATCCGCCTGTTCACCATCATCACCTTGCGGATCCTCTTTGATTTCGCAAAGCCGTTTGAGCTCGGCATTCATCTTGCCCATTAGCTCATCTTGGCTACCCTTTACCGTCACTGCAGCCAAATGCGTTGAATTCATTTTGTTTGTAATATAAACAATCTCCCGGATGGCGCGGGCATCACCTTTCGAAGCGTTCACATACTTCTTGTAAAGATCATCCTGGCCAATCCATGTGTAATTCGAATCGTTATTCACCAGACCATTCACAAAGGCAATATTCTTATCGCTAAAAACTGGGAAACCGTTCTGGTCTAAGTCAAACTCGTAATACTTGTCCGGATGAAGCGCGGCTTCAACGGAAGAAACGAGTCGCCTAACATTCCGATCTTTACGCGTTGTCATCAGGCATTCCTTTCTGAACCTGGCAGAAGTCTGCTCATCATCGTCCTAAGTCTGATGGTAATTCCACCTATGCCAGATTTCGCTATTTCAGCAGTTGAATGGTTGCTTTCTGCTGGTAGACGTACCGCGGGCCAAGCAGGTGTTGCCGGCTATGTCCTCAGCCGAAGACACGCGTGTAGGAAGGCTCCGTGTCGCTGGAGCTCATCCGCACTAGGACGTTCGCGTTGCAGTGGCTCTCCGCAAATGCCGCGTCATCCTCTCGGCCCTCAGCTGCAAAGCAGCCTGCCAGGATGGCGGATGTTGGACTGAGCATGTTGCGCAAGTCGCGCAGGATTGTATTTACCGGGCGGTTGTCATCGAGCATTTCGAGGCCGTCGATCACGACCACAATGCCCTTCAGCGCCGCCTTAATCCACGTGCGATCACCGAGCAGCCAACTCGTTAAAAGGTCCATGGTCATGTTGTCTTCGACAAAGATGCCCAAGTTGCGTTGCTTGAGTCGCATCGCTGCGCGAATCACCTCAACCTGTTGCTCCTCAGAATCAACCGGCGCTTTGGTGCCCATCTCGGCACGAATAAGCCGGGCAATTGCGTCCTCTTCACACTCCCGAATCGGCACATAAAGCACGGCACATTGCTCGCTCAAGCGCAAAACCGCACGCGCCAGCACATTCGAGACGTCTTCATGCGTACCTCCAACCACGCTGAGTTTACCCAGTCCAACGCCGCCACCTAGTGCGTCATCAACCGGCATATCGGTCTTCAATACACGCGGACCTTCGAACGTCAGCGTCTCCATACCGCAATCGAGCCCAGAAGCCAGCCGATCGTGGAACCTGCTGAGGTCAAAACCCTCATCGTCACGTTCTCTACAATTCCCAACACGCTGATTCGCGGGCGTCGTCGGAATCACGCCCGGAAGGTCCATCAACTCGCCCATGCTCACAGAGCGTCCAATTCGGTCGCCCCCAGTGTTCATCTTTCGCTTCATCGAAACCCTCCTAACGCCTACCACGCTTGCCAGTGGCCTTAAAATTCCAAATCGGCTTGAGCCTGTGAATGACATCGACCGTCGGGTCCATGAGCCTCAATACATCATCCGCAGGTTTATACGCTTCGGGCGATTCGTCGAGCGTCGTCTCACATGCGCTCGGACAGTAGACGCCGGCCTCGCGCATCTCGTCAACGAACACCTTGGTATCGAGCGTCTGGAACGCCTCGGTACGGCTCATCGCGCGACCCGTCCCGTGCGGCGCCGAGCAGTTCCAGTCCTCGTTTCCCTTGCCGCGTGCAATAACGGCACCGTCGCGCATATTAAACGGAATCAGCACCATCTCTCCCGCATGAGCGCTAATGGCGCCCTTGCGAATCATGCCACCTTCCGAGATGTAGTTGTGCATGGTGGTAAAGCCGTCTCCGTCGAGTCGAATTCCCGTACGCTCAACAATCTGTGCGACAATCGCCTTGCGGTTCTGATTCGAAAAGCGTTGGCAGTTATGCATATCGACGAGATACTCGGCAGAAAGATCTCCCACGAGATACTTAAGCTCGTCGGGGATATCTGCCGCGCACGTCTTCTGCGCCAGCGCCTGATGGTGCTCCGCCGTCTGCTTGCCCATGTTGCGCGAGCCGGTGTGCACGACCAGGTATTGGCGCCCATCCTCGTCCTCGTCGAGTTCAATGAAGTGGTTGCCGCCGCCCAGCGTGCCCATGGAGCGCTCGACTTTGCGTTTATCCTGCAACCAATCGCGCGATTCCATGTCAAAGTCCGCGAGTACGCAGGCGGGATCGCGATGAAGGCTAAAGCCTGTGGGCACCGCGCGCTTCACATCGCGATTGAACTGAATGAGGTCGTCTCGTGCAATGGTCTCCGCAAGCGGCACACAATACATCCCGCATCCGATGTCGACGCCCACCAGGTTGGGAATCACCTTGCCGCCCAAGTTTGCCGTAAAGCCAATCACGCAGCCCTTGCCCTTATGGGCATCGGGCATGATGCGGATCTTGGCGCCTTCAAACGCCGGGCAGCTGGAAATCTCCTCGATCTGCTCCTTGGTTGAATCCTCAAGATTCTCGGCAAAGACTTTAATGTCTGCCATCGCATTTCTCCTGTTCTGATCCTTGTAAACCGGAACCGGCCCCAAGCTAACAGGGCGCACGTCGCACCGGCTAGCCAAACCGCCGATTTCCGTTTAACCACCTTTCGCCCTATTCGGGCCCGTATTGCTGCGAATACTACGGTCGCGCGGGCTACAATGAGTCCCAATAACGGGTCTTGTTTTGCATCTCCGGCTGATACCCTGCCGGCGAAAGGAGACAACGTGGCGAACAGACCAAATCAAAAGCTCAGGCTTCTGTTCCTGCTTAAAACCTTGATGGAAAAGACCGACAGCACGCACGGGCTCACGACACAGCAGATCATCGAGGAACTCGCCTATCACGATCTCGAGGCCGAACGAAAGGCCATCTATCGCGACTTGCAAACGCTTCGCGACTTTGGACTCAACATCGACCAGCGCGGCGGCAAAGAATGGGCCCTGGCCTCACGCCCGCTCGATCTGCAAGAACTCATCATGCTTGTTGACGCCGTGCAGAGCTCGCCGTTTTTGACCGATGAGCTGACCGACCACCTCATCGGCAAGCTGCAGAGCCTCGCCAGCCTGGGCGAGCGCGAGCTGATGCACAAGCGTGTCGACGTGCCTTCGCGCGTGAAGATGCAAAACTCCGATGCCCTGCTTAACATCGACTTGATTCAGCAGGCTATGCGCGAAAAACGCAAGATTCGGTTTCGTTACTTCCACTACGACGCCGCTAAACAAAAGGCCCTTAATCATGACGGAAAGACCTACGAGCTCACACCCGTGCGCCTTATCTACTCCGACGAACTCTATTACATGATCGGGTTTCGAGATAGATGGGCCAATGCTGGATTAGGCCATCAGCCGTTCACGCCCTACCGCGTCGATCGCATGCTCGATGTTGCGGTGTCCGAAGAGTCCGCGACCAAAGATCCGCGCATCGCCGGCTATGTGCTCGAAGATCACGTCTCACCATCATTTGGCGTGTATGCGGCGGACAAGACCACTGTGGTGCTGGAACTCGATGACCGTGCGATGAACCCGCTCATCGACAAGTTCGGGCTCGACGCCGTTGTGTTTGAGAACCAGGATGGGCGCCTGTTGGCTACCGTCAAAGCCCCGCTATCTCCGCAGTTCTTTGGCTGGCTGCTGCAACTCAGCACGTTCATTAAGATCGCTCAACCTCAAAGTGCCATCGATACATATCTCAAATACCTCGATGAAACACGTGCGCTCTACCAGGAAGACAGGTAATACTGCCATGAACATGACCCCCAAATTCAATGTATCGTTCGAGCGCCTGAATCCCGAACAGCGCGAGGCCGTCGAATGCCTAGATGGTCCGTTGCTCGTCATTGCCGGTCCCGGCACCGGCAAGACGCAGCTACTGAGTCTGCGCGCGGCGAACATCCTGGCCAAGCGCGATGCTGCCCCGTGCAACATCCTCTGCCTCACCTATACCGAGGCGGGCGCGGAAGCCATGCGCAAACGCCTGATTGAGCTCATTGGGCGCGACGCCTACGGCATCGAAGTCAGTACGTTCCACGGATTTGCAAGCAGCATCAGGTCGCGCTATCCCGAGTTTTTCACACGCCCTGCGACCGACACACTCATCACTAGCTTGCATCAGCAGGAGATCTTCGACCGCCTGCTCAAATCGCTTCCCTTTGGGTCGCCCCTGGGCGGAGGGTCGCCCGATATGCCCGCGCAAAACATCGGCAAGATGATCGGCTTTGTCTCCAAAACCAAGCGCAGCGGCCTGGATTACGACGTGCTGAGCGCCATTGCACAGCAGAATATCGACGCCGCTGCCTGGCTCACCGAGCATTCCGAGCTGCTTACGCTCGCCTGTGAAAGGGCAAGCGCTGCGTTGGCAGAGCGCTTTGAGGAAGAGGTCGAGCGTGCCTGCTGCATGGCGCCCACATCGCTCGCCCGCCCGATCAACTGTCCCGCCGGCACGTACGTGCCGTACATTCTTGAGTTGCGCGACACCGTTCGCCGCACCGAACTTATTGACGAGAAGGGAAAGTCCTCGGGGTACACCAAGGTGCGCGATGCCTTCTTTGGAGGCAGCAACTCTCAGGGGCGCACCTTTAAGATTGCAGAGCAGAGCGAGCGACTTAAGACCGCTTGCGACGTCGCGCGTCGCTACCAGAGCGAGCTCGACCAGCACCATCTCTACGATTACGACGATATGATCGGCGATTTTGTTGACGCCGTCGAGCACAACGACGCGCTACGCCAAGTGCTCCAGGATACCTATACCTATATCCAGGTTGACGAGTTCCAGGACACCAACGGTGCCCAGATGCGCATCATCGAGCTGCTCTGCGACGGCGTCGCTGAACCCAATATCATGGCCGTCGGCGACGATGACCAGGCCATCATGCGTTTTCAGGGTGCCGCAATCGAGTGTGCCAACCAGTTTGCGGCCGAGTTCTCGCCCCGGAGCATCGTGCTCAAGACCAACTATCGCTCCACGCCCGCCATCGTTGAGCTTGGTCAAGCTATCGCCCAGCAAATCGAATACCGACTCGATGCCAGCTCGAACAAATTGATCGTGGCGTTTAGGCCCCAAGGTGATCAGGTCGGCTTTAGTGAGAACGTTTACACCGGCAAAGCCGAGGAATACGCCGCCGTCGCTGCGAGCATTAAGCAGAGGATTGATGCTGGCTACCTCAATGACTGCGAAGATCCCAATGAAGGAATTGCAGTCATCTCTGCCAAACACGCCGCATTGCGCTCGCTGATTCCCTTCCTCGTTAAGGAGAACGTGCCGTTTTCCTATCGTGAACGGCAAAATCTCTTTGCCTCCGAGCGCATGCAGACGACGCTGGCGCTGCTGCGATGCGTTACCGCGCTTGCTCGTGGGCAGAAGGAGCTCGCCAGCAGCTATCTTCCGCAGATCATCTGTGCCACCGAGCTGGGCGGCGACCATCCGTCATCCGCGGCGTTTGCACTCTGCGCCAAGCGCGACCAGCATGGCGACTGGATGGCCGCCATGCACGAGAGCAAGAATGCACGCATCAAGGAGCTGTACGACAGCCTGATGCAGTGGGCGGCGGAAGCCAATGCCTCGCCTGTCCGGGATTTGCTCTTTAAGATTGCCGAACGCAGCCTTGGCTATTACCGGCATCGCAAAGATCAAGATCAGCTGGGCGCCGCCGAATTCAATGCTGGCATCCGCGCCTTGCTTGCCTTTGCCGAGGGGGAGATGGGAGACGCGCGCCGCATGGGACGTGCGCTTCGCCTGCCCGATATTGTCGACAAACTCGACGCCGCTCAAAAGTTTGGCGTGAGCATCGACGCGTCCATCGACCTCGGCACACCGGGAGCCGTTCGCCTCACCAGCGCCCATAGCTCGAAAGGTCTGGAGTTCGACTGCGTCTATTTGCTTGACGCCGACGACTCCACCTGGCACAAAGGTGCTGGCGGCATGAGCCTGTACCCGTCCAATCTGCTTATTCGCGATGAAAAGGATGATGACGACGCGCGCCGTCTGCTGTTTGTAGCCATCACGCGCGCTAAGCGACACCTCGAGCTGTACCGCGCCGGCGGGTCGGCGCTGCAGGAGCTCACGGGGCTTATCGACTCTTGCGAGGTTTCTGCTGAAGCAGACCAGCTCAGCGTTGCAATCGAAACCGAGTGGCGCGACAACTACGTGCTCGATACGCCCGAGCTCCGCGCGCTTCTGGAGCCTCATACCGACGTGAAGTTTCTTTCTGCCACAGCACTCAACAACTTTGTGACGTACGAGCCTGGATGCGCAAATAGTCTGCACTTCCCTGAGAAGCAGATTGTGCACCTGCCCACGGCGCCCACGATCCAAACCGAATTCGGCACCATCGTTCACGCGATGTTCGAGGAGATCGTTAATAGAATGGCAGCCGATGGCGAGGCGGCGATTGAGACAATTGAGGCCGAGTATCGCCAGCAGATTTCGTGGCTCGATTTTGCCCCCGAGGACGTCCATCGCTATTCGGAGCGCTTCGAACGCATTTGTCGTGCATTCGTCCCTTGGCTTGTCGAGCATGTGCATGGCTATCGTTGCATCACGGAGGCGAATATGCAGTGCCTGACCACCAAGGGAACTCCGCTCTTTGGTTTTCTCGACCTGCTCCTCGTTGACGATGCAGCTAAAACGGTGCAGATCGTCGACTACAAGACTGGCTTTGGCAAAGAAGTCCCTGCAGGTTACCATCGTCAGCTCAAGTTTTACAAACTGCTGGTCGAAGCGTCACCCGAGTTTTATGGCTACACCGTCACTTCCATGGGCGACTACTATGTAGAACCCGACAAGACGACGGGCGAGCTCCGCCCGCCGTTCGCGACAACCGCCAACGCCGATGACATTGCCGAACTCGAGCAGCTCATCGATGCCACATGGGCTCGCATTGAACACGGTGCTTGGGATACCAGCGCTTTTGAGCAGAGCGATGCCTATGAGCTTGCCATCGAGGAGCAGAAGGGCTGCCGCAAAAAAGCCGATAAAACCGAGGTCATGCAGCGCGCCTACGAGCACTGGCTAATTGAGAACTCTAGAATGTGACAAAGGGGCTGTCCCTTCGTCGCATTATTTGATGACAGCGCGAGAGTTTTGCTTGCGCATGGTGGCGAGCATGTGTTTGGGGACGGCGTGAGCCATGCAGCTGCCGATAGTTGCGCTCGCGGCGGCTTTAGCTGCATCGCTAGCGTTTTTGGTCGCGTAGCTGTGGCTGAAACGCTTGAGCATGGCGGTGTCGTTGCCACCGTCGCCGTAGACCGCGACCTCGTCCTCGGCAATACCGTAGTAGCCCGCCAGCCAGGCCACGCTCTCGCCCTTGTTGCACGCCACGTCCGTAATCTCGAACATCACTGGATCGAACGGCGCGTTGACCACGCGGTCCGAGCGCTCAGCCAAATATGCCTTAAGGTCGCGCTCCAGCTCGGGCGAGATCACGCGGCAGTTGATCTTACAAACATCGTGGCGCAGGATGTCACCGATCGGCTGGTCGAAATATTGTTCCTCGTGATAGCCGCCACGCGCACGCATGCCGCGCATCACAATACGCTTGATGGGGCTGTCCTTTCTAAAGCCCGCCTGATGCATCTCGAACGAACCGCTCGAAAACATGCCATCGGGCGTGGAACAATCAAAGCAAATGTCCGGGAACGCCTTGAGCAGTTCCTCGGTGACCTGCGGATCGATGGTCCAAGTCTTGAGCACCTCGCCATGGCTGTCGCGCACGATGGATCCATTGGAGCAGCAGGCATCGAGCGCCAGCCCCGTAAAGCCATGCTCGCCGATTGGCAACGTCGAGCGCCCGGTCGCGGGAACCACATGCAGGCCAGCCTCGGTCAGCTCGCGGATGGCGCGGCGGATGGTCCCATCCGCCTCGTGCAGGGCGTTCAGCAGCGTTCCGTCTAAGTCACTCGCGAACATCTTAATCATGAACATGCCTCTCCTTCGTCTGCCCGATATTGTAGACGAAGGAGAGGCATGTCCGAACAATGCCGTCCCGGCGCGGCGTACCACCGCCTTCACAAATTCACAGTGCCCCAGCGCGTTAAGACAATCGCCGCAATCGATTTTTCAGCCGATAAAACAGCGCCATCGTCAGCGTCAGCACCGCCAACATGCCTGCGAATACAATCGCCGGTGTCCATCGATCATATGCAGCCCCGTACGTCAATTGGCCGATAGGTATTGCGCAGGAAAGGACCATGTAAACGACCGAAAGCACTTTTCCGCAGAGCTCAGTCGGCGCTGCCCGTTGAACAAACGCGATGATTTCAACCGACGCAATGGCTGCCCACACCATGACCCATGCCGAACCAACCGCAAACACGGCGAACACGCATACATCTGCGCCGAACAGTAGCGTGACAATGATCGGTGCGACTCCAAAACAGATCATCGCAACATATCGACATATGCCATTGAAAGAAAAACGATGCGGCCAAATGCCGACCAAGCCACTGCCGGCAAGACCACCCAAGCCCATAGCCACCTCAACTATCCCAACGCAGGACGATTGCATGCCGAGATGCTTTGTAACAATAATGGGAGCGCCAATCGTTAGCCCAACCAACGCAAAGTTCAAAACAGCCGCAAGCAAAATCACAGCGACCAATGATGCATTTTGCAACAGATACCGAATCGACTCCCAAAAATCGTTTCGGCATGTCGTACGAGTCGCGCCGTCTCCCATCGTTTCAGATGAGGCATTTTGCTTGAGTGCGACCCCAAACAAGAGAGCTGACATCGCAAACGCCACCGACGCGGTTGTGCAAAGAGTATCGATGCCAAAGCACCCATAGACTGCCGTCCCGACCACAGGGCCCAAGATATTGCTCACCATGGTCATCTGCGAAACCAATGCAGTGGCCCGCTCAACCTTCTCTTCACCCGCCATGCGCACCGTCTCAATTTGGAGCATTGGCTTCAGCAGCGATTGAACACCATATTGAACACAAAGTATCGCTACTACGACGACCGCAAGAGGCAATGAGCACTTCATGGGGACAGACAGCAGTGATGCAGTCATCAGAGCAATGCCGAGGGACACGAGGACCTCGCGGTGTCTTCCCCTATCCGCCAAGATTCCGCCAACCGGAGTTGCGAGTACGCCGGGTATGAACGCCGTCGCCACGACGACGCCATATAACGTTGACGATCCACTGCAATCGAACAAGTAAAGTGGATACGCAAAGCACAGCGCCGACAGCATCGAATACGTGCACAGCTGCGCAACCAGAAGTTCCGCGAGCCTGATTGACCGCACTGTTTTTTGTGTCAATGAGACGCCGACGTCTCTCAGCCCAGCCATAAGTCCGCCCCCATACATACCGCTAGTATGTATTTATCGACTTGAAAAGGGCAGCCGTGGCTACCCTCACAAATCAATTACATACCGTTGGTATCTATATTACCACCCAGCGCGGTCCCATACGTCCCAAATCCGTGCCGTTGTCTGGAGCACTTCTTTGCCCAAATCGAGTCCCACCGCGGCGGCCATCTGCGCCAAACAATGAGCGCGAGCGAGCATTCGATCCTTGGTCTCAAGCGGACGGAACAGCGGCAGCAGCCAAAGATTCGCCAACAACGATACGGCCTCCGCCGCTTCACGCGGGCATTCGCACGCAATGGAGCCGTCGGCGATGCCCTCCTCGATCACTGACAAGAGATAGCCATCGGCCGACTCGTCAAACGAGCCCTGGTACTGCATCGCCAGTAGACGCGAGCTTTTCACCGGATCTGCCGCAGGATGCATGCGTGCCCATAGCTCAATTTGCGGAACAACGGACTCGGGAGCGTACAGTCGCTTGAGCTTTTGGGCTCCGGTCATATTACCGACGCCAAGCATCGAGCGGCGGTGCTCAACAATCGGAGTCATCGCCCGATCAAACGCGGCGTTGAAAATCTCTTCTTTGCTCTTGAAGTGATGATAGACAGCGCCCTTGGTCATGCCATCGAGACGGTCAACGATATCTTGAATGCTCGTCCCCTCATAACCCTGTGCACAGAATAGCTCCAGTGCCGCGTCGAGAATCTTCGCGACCGTCTCCTCGGGATATTTATTGCGACCCATAATCCGCCCATCCACAACGCAAGTCTTGTGCCTCATTGCAGCATTTTAACGTTGCGGATGGCAGGCGGTCGATCCTACACCGCGGCAGGGCCGTGTTCGCCGGTACGGATGCGGATAACCTCCTCGACCGGCTCAACCCAGATCTTGCCGTCTCCAACGGCACCGGTGCGCGCGGCGTTGCAGATGATGTCGACAATGCCGTCGACATGTTCATCGGCGCAGATGAGGGTGAACTGCACCTTGGGGATGGTATTGACGAGCAGTTCGTTGCCGCGAACGTATTCCTTCCAGCCATGCTGTGCACCGCAGCCCTGCACCTGGTTGATAGTCATACCGCGAACATCAGCAGCAAACAGCGCGTCTTTGAGAACCTCAAGCTTCTCCTGGCGCACGATAGCCGTAATTTTCTTCATAGTAAATTCCTCTCAATAATCAACGTATCCCTTTACATGAGACGCGGGTTTCCCAGGTGCCGCAAACCAACCTCAGAAATCAAAAAGTTCAACTGACTGGTCTTAGCAGGTTTCCCAAGTGCCGCAGATTGCCGTGAAAGAGGAGCGAAGCGTACTTAAGTACGTGAGCGACGATTGAACGGCAAGGTGCGGTGCTTGGGGAAGCTGCTAATCGAGTCCGGAGAACGAAGGATAAGCGCTCTCGCCGTGCTGACTCGCATCCAGGCCCAGCGCCTCGTCGGCCTCGTCCACACGCAGGCTACCGTGGAACAGTGCCTTGACCACCGCGGCGATTGCCAAGTCGAGCACCATCACGATGACGACCGTCACCACAATACCCAGGACCTGCGAGATGAGCAGCGACGCGTCGCCCGTGTAGAACAGGCCGCCCTTACCGGTCCACGAAAGCTCCGGTACGCAGAACAGGCCCGTGAGCACGCCGCCCAAGATGCCGCCGATACCATGGCAGCCAAACGCGTCGAGCGCATCGTCGTAGCCAAACTTGGTCTTAAGATGGCTGATGGCCAGGTAGCAGACGGGAGACACGATCAAGCCCATGATCAGCGCTGCCCACGGCTCGACAAAGCCCGCGCCCGGCGTGACCACCACGAGGCCCGCGACCAGACCGGTGCTGGCGCCCACCAGCGTGGGGCGACCGGTATGCACGCGCTCGACGGCAAGCCACGAGACCATGCCCGCCGCGCTGGCTGTCACGGTGTTGAGGATGGCGAGCGCCGCCACAGCGTCGGCCTTAAACTCGCTGCCGCCATTAAAGCCAAACCAGCCAAACCAAAGCAGCCCGGCGCCCAGCGCCACAAACGGCACGTTATGCGGGCGGTAACTCACCATGCCAAAACCGCGACGGCGGCCGAGCATTAAGCAGAGGATTAGGCCAGTGAGACCAGACGAAATGTGTACCACGTCGCCGCCGGCAAAGTCGAGCGCGCCGATGATGTCGCCGATAAAGGAGCCCTCGCCGCCCCAAACCATGTGGGCGAGCGGCGCATAGACCACAAGCAGCCAAATGCCCAGGAAGGCCGTCATGGCACCAAACTTAACGCGGCCTGCCAGACTACCCGTAACGATAGCGGCGGTGATCATGGCAAATGCCATCTGGAAGGCGATGTTGGTGATCTGAGGGTAGACGGCACCGTCCGTAGCATTGCCCTCGGCAGCCTGCAACACCTGGTTGAGCACCGGCAGGCACAGCAGCTGGTCAAAGCCGCCAATAAACGGGCTCGAGCCATCGCCGCCGTAGGCCAGCGACCAGCCAGCAACAATCCACAGCACACCAACCAGGCCAATGGCGCCAAAGCACATAAGCATGGTGTTGATGACATTTTTGCGCCTGGACAGGCCGCCATAGAAAAACGCCAGACCCGGTGTCATTAAAAACACGAGCATGGTGCAGATGAGCATAAACGTTGTCGATCCCGTATCGTACATTCGCTCCCCCTTGGTTGCATGAACGTTGTCGGCGCCCATCATGCGGCCGAGGGGCAACTGGTGTAGACCAGATACGGCGTTGTTAAACGCTGCGTTGTCGAATGGAAACGGTGCCGCAATCTTGGAAACGGCGCGGCAACGGGCGCGAAACGAACGGGAAATACGCGAGCAAGGGAGCCGTGAGCGCACCCGTCCCGGCTAGCGCCGGAACAGCTCGCGGGCTCGATCGCGGAGGTCGGTAGCTCGAATGACACCTTCGTAGCGATTGATGCGCAGACGCGGAAAGGCATTGAAGAAGCGTAGGTCGCGGCGGCTGAGTGACACACTCGGCACCGGACGGCTCATGCGCTTGCCGGCAAGGCGACGACTGAGCGACGGACGCGGCATGCTCGGCGCGGCATCGGCAACGCGGCGGGCAGCAAGCGCCAGGCCGCGAGCACCATCCGAGATAAACGTCGGCATCGAAGCCTTCTCGCGCAGGGCATCGAGCGCGGCGTCACCCAGCTCGGCCAGCCACGCGTTAACGGCACGGCTACGGATGTGCGTCTGCGCCACCGAGTCAATCGTCGAATCGGGAATACGTTCGAGCATGGAGTCGGAGGCATCGGCAAGCGACTCGTTGATACGGTCGGCAAGGTCGGCACGCACACGCTCCAGCTGATCGGACAGGCGGCGCCAGCTGGCCAAAGAGCACACCGCGTCGACCATCATCGCGACCGCGACGATAAAGGCGGACAGCCGCACAATCAGCACCGGCAGATGGGCAAGCAGCCCCAGCAATGCCGGCTCCACTAAACGACAAATGCACAACGCACCCAAGCCAAACGCGCATGCCCAGTACAGACAGATGCGTCCGTGCAGGTTAAACGGCAGGTGCGAATAGTCCCAAAAGCGAGCACCCGTTGTTTTTTCCAGCAGCGCGCCTACGCTGTACTCAATCACGCTGCATACGAGCGCCGCGGCGACAAACTGGCTCGAGGCATCCGGAATCCCGCGCAGCAAAAGCCAGCAGGCTATGCCGCCCACACCATAGATAGGACAACACGGCCCCAGCAAAAAGCCGCTGTTGGCAAATCGTCCGTGATTGAGCATGGCGCA
>CABQJJ010000028.1 GCA_902464485.1 uncultured Collinsella sp.
CGCGATCCCGGGCCTTGACGACGAGTTCCGCGTCATCGTCTCCCCGTGGATTCTGTCGGTGCTCGTGACCGATCGCCTCTCTGCTTATTACGAGACGGTCACCAAGCACAATCTCAACTATCGCCGCTACTATCACCAGTTTGACTACTAAGAGCAAATAACGTTTGTGTAATTGGGCCCCGCTCCTATATGGAACGGGGCCTCGTTTAGGTTGGAGAGTAATTATGAGCTACCCCCAGCTTGCCGTAATGAACATCAGCCATCGCTACTTTGATCTTGAAGAGTTCTTTTCTTCGGCGTCGGCCTCGGGCTACACGTGTTGCGAACTCTGGACGGGAGCGATGCACCTGTATGTGGACTGCCATGGCTGCGATTCGCTCGATCGCGTACGGGAGCTTTCGGATCGATATGGCGTTAAGGTCATAGGACTCTGTCCCGAGCAAAATAACCCTAAGCCGTGGAATATTGCAGCGCGGGGAGAGATGGCGCGTGCACGCACGCTCGCATACTTTAAGAACGTCGTTGATATCGCGGCGGAGCTAGGTGCCGAGCAGGTTATGGTATCGAGTGGCTGGGCTTTTCTGGACGAGCCGGTCGAGGACGCATGGGGGCGTAGCGTCTCGATGCTGCGGTCAATTGCCGAGCATGCGGGGGAGCGCGGCGTTCGTCTGGTGCTTGAGGCTTTGCAGCCGATTGAGTCTCTGATTGTGAATACCGCCGAGGATACGAGGCGCATGCTCGAGGCCGTCGACCATCCTGCACTCAAGGCCTGTCTCGATATGGGCGCTATGGCGGCGGCAGGGGATACCATTGACGGCTATTTCGATGTGCTCGGCGATAATGTCGCCCACGTTCATTTTGTCGATATTGCGGCGGACGGCACTACACACTTGGCCTGGGGAGATGGCGATCGCGACATGCGTGCCGACTTGGACGGGCTGGTGGCACATGGCTACAAGGGCGTGGTGTCTGCAGAGACCTACGACGAGCGGTACTTTGCTAATCCAGCGGCAGCCGACGCTCAGGTTATGGCGGAGTATCGACGCGCGATTGACGCCTAGGCGGAGTGGGCGTTGGGCTGCCTGTCGGTCGAGGATTTCAGCCCAGCGTTCTCCGAGAAAATGGGATGCCGTTTCCGGTTGAGGGTTCTGGCGGAAAGTATGCCCCACTCTAGAGGCTTATTCCGGGACAGACTTTCCGGTTGGACTTTAAGTGGAAGGCCTGTCCCATTCCGAGCGTCTATTCTGGGACGGACTTTCCGCACTAGGGGGCTTCAATGAATGGACTCGACGCAAGATCATGGCTAGAATTCCGTCGTACTTTACGCTCGTTTATCTAAAGCGGACATATCGTTTTGGGTGAGAGCGGCTGACAGACAAGGGCGTCCGCATGGGTTGCGGGCGCCCTATTTTTACGGGTAAACGGTCGGAAAATTCAGGTGAACGGTCAAATCAGAACATATCAAACGAAATATCATACGGACAACCGAATATACGGACGTTTGTGATAACCTAGTTGTCGATCAAGAACGGCGGCCGGCACCCCCTGTGCGGTCGCCGCTTGATACATCCAGTGGAGACAACAGGAGGCAAACACTATGTACGTAACCTTGCGCGAAGTCCTGGCAGAGGCCAACCAGCTCAACATGGCCGTTGGTGCTTTCAACACCCATAACCTTGAGATGTGCCCGTCGATTATTCGCGTCGCGGCTCGCCTGCACACCCCCGTGATCATCCAGACCTCCGAGGGCACCGCTAGCTACGTTGGTCATCGCAACCTGGTTGCTGTGTGCAAGTCCATGGCCGAGGAGTACGGCGTCAACGTTGTCCTTCACCTCGACCACGCCAAGAACTTCGACGAGATCCGCAAGGCTCTCGAAGCTGGCTATAGCTCGGTAATGTTTGACGGCTCTGCGCTTCCCTTCAAGGAGAACATCCTTGGTACTAAGCGCATCGTCGAGATGGCTCAGGCCCACGGCGCTTCTGTCGAGGCCGAGCTCGGCACCGTCGGCGGTACCGAGGACGGTGTCGCCGTTGCCGACGCCGATGTGCGCTACACCGATCCCGAGCAGGCTGTCGAGTTCATCGAGAAGACCGGCATCGACGCCCTTGCCGTCGCTATCGGCACCAACCATGGTCAGTACAAGTCCAAGACCAACATCTCCTTCGATCAGCTCGAGAAGATCCGCGATGCCGTGAACGGCTTCCCCCTGGTCATCCATGGCGGCACCGGTGTTAAGGATGAGGACGTCCGTCACGTCATCGACCTGGGTATCCGCAAGTTCAATGTTGGCACCGATCTGCTCGTCAACTGGAACAAGACCTCCAAGCAGTGCTATGACGAGCTCAAGGAGAACGCCTCCAACCGTAACATGGTTATGCCTGCTCAGAAGGCCGTCGAAGAGGTCGTCGAGCACCGCATCAGCCTGTTCAAGAATATCGTCGCTTAGGGACGAGGCGCACCGATGCAGATTACGGAGATGCTCAAGCGCGAAAACGTTCGCCTTGCCGATTCTGTCGATTCCTGGCAGGACGCGATCAAGCTTGCAATCGCCCCGCTCAACGAGGGCGGCTACGTCGAGGATCGCTATGCGGATGAGATCATCCGCGCCACCAACGAGATGGGTCCCTACTACGTGCTCACCGAAGACGTCGCGCTGATTCACGGCCGCCCTGAGGACGGCTGCATTAAAGGTCAGCTTGCCGTGACGGTCCTGAAGAAGCCCGTTAAGTTTTCGGAAGACAGCTTTGATGTTCGTCTTCTGGTCGCACTTGCAGCTGAGGATTCTAATTCTCATATCGAGGCCATGCAGGTGCTTGCCGGCATCTTTATGGACGAAGATAAGATTGCGCAAATCGTCGCTTCAGATGACGCCGACGAGATTTATCAGGCATTTACGGGTGCGACGGCGTAAAAAAGCGCCGCTTGGTGCGGGCGAGTCTATGTATTCGCCCGCATCTACCCCGAGGTGGGGCACGTGCCCCAAAAGGAAAGGAAATGAACATGGTCAAGATTTTGTGCTGCTGCGGCAATGGTCTTGGAAGCAGCTTTGCCTGCCAGATGGCTATTGAGCAGGTTATGAAGAAGCTCGGGGTCCAGTGCAAGATGGACCACGACAGCGTTTCCAGCGCCGCGGGTGCCTCTAAGGGCTTTGACATGATTGTCGCTGCCGAGAACTTCAAGACGCAGATCGAGAGCTACAACACCGGTCTTCCCTGTGTGTTCCTTAAGCGTCTTGTCGATAAGAAGGAAATCGAGGAGAAATTGACTCCGGTGCTCAAGGAGATGGGCGTCCTAGAGTAAGGGTCTTTTCACCTAGATTGATAGAAATGTACATGAGAAAAAGGGGTGTACAACATGGCTGTTCTTGAGTTTATTATCAATAACATCTTGACGCAGGCCGCCGTTGTTATCGGTCTCGTCGCCTGCCTGGGCCTTGTGCTTCAGAAGAAGTCGGCCAACGACGTGTTGCTCGGCACGTTTAAGACGATGCTCGGCTTCCTTGTTCTGGCTGCCGGCTCGAGCGTCATGCAGGGCTCTCTTGCCTACTTTGGCGATATGTTCAACTCCGCCTTCGGCTTCAACGGCATGACCGCCGTCGTCGCTTCCATCGAGGGCATCAACGGTCAGGCAATGACCGACCTCGGCCTTGGCTCCGAGATCGCCATCTGCCTTGCTGGCATCTTCGTGGTGAACATCATTCTCGCTCGTTTCACCAAGTTTAAGTATGTGTTCCTGACTGGCCAGGCCCTTCTGTGGGAGTCTACGCTCTGCGTCGTGTTCGCCTTCTTCTGCGGTCTGCGCGGTATCCCCCTGATCGTCGTCAGCTCCATCGTCGGTGGCGCCTTCGCTACCCTCATGCCTGCCTTCGCTCAGCCCGTTGTCCGCAAGATTACCGAGTCCGATGACATCGCCCTGGGTCACTTCTGCACCTTTGGCTATATGTTCACCGCCCTTATCGCAAGCATCACCAAGAAGCTCGCCGGCGGCAAGGAGTCCAAGTCCACCGAGGACCTCGAGATTCCGCAGTCCCTGTCCTTCCTCCAGGATACCTACGCTGCTGTCGGCCTGGTCATGATCGTTTTCTACCTGGTCGTCGCTGCTTTCGCTGGTCCCGCTGCTGCTGCTGACTACTGCGGCGCCACCAACTTCATGGTCTACGCTTTCCTCCAGGCCATGCAGTTCGTCGTTGGTCTGTACGTCCTGCTCGCCGGCGTCCGCCTGCTGCTCGCCGAGCTCGTCCCCGCCTTCCAGGGCATCTCGATGAAGCTCGTCCCCGATGCGCGCCCCGCTCTGGACTGCCCTGTCCTGTTCACCTATGCCCCTAACGCCGTTATCTTCGGCTTTGTGTTCACCACGCTTGGCTCGCTGATCGGCATGGCTATCACCGGCTTCATGGGCACCCTCGTCATCCCCGGCGTTATGTCCAACTTCTTCGCTGGCGGCACTGCTGGTGTCTTCGGTAACGCCATCGACGGTCGTCGCGGCGCCATCATCGGCTGCATCTTCCACGGCATCTTCATCATGATCCTGCCCGCGCTCCTGTCCCCGATGCTCGCTCAGATTGGCTTCGTGAACATGACCTGCACCGACGTCGACACCGTCGTCACCGGCTTCTTCTTCATGGCCATCAAGTCCATCCTCAGCGTCTTTGGTATTGCATAAGGATTCTTGTAGCGCCTGACGAAGGTCCAAGTCTTTCTTTAAGGGGGTTGTTCCTGTGCCTGGTCCCCGGCAGGGGAACAACCCCCTTCGTTTATTACTGCTAGTGGAGGTTTCCAATGGGTTTGTTTGGATTTGGCAAGAAAAAGGAGAAGGTGGCCTCCGCTGCAGCCGAGACCGCACCCGTTCTCGATCGAGATGCCGTTCTCGACGCCGTTAAGGCAAAGCGTTCCGAGCTCGAGGGCAAGGAGGGCGTCGCTGCCGCAAACGTTCTAAACGAGATTGGCAAGCTCTATGCCGATGCCAACATGGTCGACGAGGCCGTTGAGGCATACGAGCAAAGCCTGGAAGTTAATCGCACGATGGGCAAGGCGTCTGCGGCACTGGTCAAGCTGTACAACAAGAAGCGTGCGGCTGCCGCCGAAGCGAAAGACGATGAAGCTATCAAGTATTACATGGACAAGGTTACCGAGATGCTTGCCATCTCAAAAGACCAGCTTCGTGGCAAATAATCGGGTAGTAAGAAGGGTTTCCTAGCATGGAAAAGACGCTGATTTTGCTTGCCGGACCTCCGGCTACGGGCAAAACCGATTTGGCAGATCGCATCAAGGCTCGCCATACATCCGAGAGTTTTTTGAGTGTCTCGCTTGATGACGTTAAGGAAGAGTATTGGGATACGTACGGCTTTAACAATGCCGAGGAAAAGGCACAGGTTGATGCGAACGCTCTTCAGGAATGGTTCCGTCGCCTCGATGCCGCCATGGCGAATGGGCCGCAGATTATGTGCGATTATCCGTTCTCTGCCAAGCAGCACGACAGGCTCGCCGAGCTGGCAGACAAGCACGGCTACCGTGTGCTCACGATTCGTCTTGTCGCCGATCCCGTTATGATCAGCAAGCGCTACCGTGCTCGCGATCTTAAGCCGACGCGTCATCTTGCGCACATTGTGACGCATTATCACAAGGGCGATGTGCTCGAGGATCGTAGCAAGGGCGACGACCTGGTCGATCTGGATATCCTTGTCGACCGCATCAAAAACCGCGGCTATGATACGTTTGAGCTGGGTCATACCATTGAGCTTGACGTGACCAATGTCGATACCGTTGACTATCCGGGCTTTTTGGCCAAGGTCGATGAGTATCTGGACGATCCTTCGTCGGTTGCCGCCATTGCCGCCAAGGCGGGGGCGGAGCTTACCGATGAGGACCTCTGCTCGCGTATCGACTATACATTGCTTAAGCCGACGGCGACCTGGGATCAGATTGATGCCATTTGTGCCGAGGCATTTGAGTACGGGTGTGCCAGCGCATGCATCCCGCCTTCGTATATCGCCCGTGCCCACAAGGCCTATCCCGACCTTGCGCTTACCACGGTCATCGCTTTCCCGCTTGGCTATATGACGAGCGCTGCGAAAGCCGCCGAAGCGGCCGATGCCTACGCCAACGGTGCCTCCGAAATCGACATGGTGATCGATCAGGGCATGGTCAAGGCCCGCGATTACCAGGCGATTGAGGACGATATTCGAGCCGTGCGCGAGGCCGTGCCCAATGCGACGCTCAAGGTCATTGTCGAAACGTGCTATCTGGCGCAGGAAACCAAAAAGCCAATCTGTCATGCCGTCGAGGCTGCCGGTGCAGACTTTATTAAGACGTCTACGGGCTTTGGCACGGCTGGTGCCCAGGTCGAGGATGTCTATCTGTTTGCTCAAGAGTTGGGCGGCCGTGTAAAGGTCAAGGCATCGGGCGGCGTACGCACGAAAGAAGACCTTGCGCTTATGTCGGGCGCTGGTGCCGATCGTATCGGCGCGAGTGCCAGCC
This sequence comes from uncultured Collinsella sp., assembly GCA_902464485.1. Taxonomy (GTDB): domain Bacteria; phylum Actinomycetota; class Coriobacteriia; order Coriobacteriales; family Coriobacteriaceae; genus Collinsella. The sequence goes on from CABQJJ010000028.1 coordinate 6,480, forward strand.
CGCGCAAGCTTTTCGGCGCGCGCTAGAGGTAGCTTGGGGCATTCTTTGCATAAGGAATGCCCCAAGCTAGCGGTGAGTTGGTGAAGTATACTCGGCTGGAATGAAATATGCGCGGGCAGGGTTATCGATGTGTGTCTTTTGAGATTTTGCAGTTAACATTAATTAAAAGACAGCACCTGATGTCAAGGATTTAGAGAACTGTTCCAGATAGGGGAGGGATGATGACCGAAACGTCTGAGCTCGATTTTAGCGGCAAGGAACAGCTGTACTCTCAGCTGTACGATATCCTGTTCCAGGAAATTACGAGCGGTGCCTACAAGATTGGCGACTATATTCCCTCCGAAAGCGATCTTATGAAGCGCTATGACGTTTCGCGTGCAACGGCGCGCAAAGCGATGGAGCTGCTTTCTAATAATGGCTTGATTGAGAAGAAGCGCGGCCGCGGATCCGAGGTTATTGCCAACGTGCCGCTCAGCTCGCCCAGGCGTGTCTCGAGCTATATCAAAAAGAATGTGGACGAGTTTGCAGTGCCGCAAAAACGCTTGATTGAGTCTGGCGTTGTAGCCATGCCCCAGCACGTCGCCCGCGAGCTGGGCTTGGCTGAGGGCACAAAGGCCTTCTGCCTTCGCCGTGTGCGCGTGTCAGGCGATCGTCCGTTCTATCTTGAGACGATTTATTACGAAGACGGTTATGTCCCGCATATTGCGGAGCGCGACTTTTCCAAGGAATCACTTCGCGCTTATCTCAATAACTCGTGCGATATTCGCTGGAGCCGTGTGAGCCAAAAGATTGGAGCTTGCGTTGCTACCGGCGAGCAAGCCGAGCTTTTGGGCATAAGCGTTGGTGCTCCGCTGCTCAACATTACGCGGGTTTCTCATGACCAGCAGAATGTGCCCCGTGAGTATGTGGAGTCGTTCTATCGCGCCGACCTCTACCGCCTCGAGATCGAACTCGATTAAGGGGCTTGCCGTTCTGCTCTGATGCGGCCGCGCTTTTTACAAACAATTCAGTCCGTACATTTCTACATCATCATGTATGTAAGGAGTACATTATGGCAATCAAGGTATTTGCTGACGGTGCTAATCTCGAGGGCATGCTCGACATGGCCGAGAACGGTAACGTTCAGGGCTTTACGACTAATCCCTCGCTTATGAAGGCGGGCGGTGTGACTGATTACCGCGAGTTTGCTAAGACCGTGCTCGAGCACATTACCGATGTTTCGGTTTCCTTCGAGGTCTTTGCGGACGATGAAGCGGGCATGGAGGCCGAGGCTCGTGAGATTGCGACTTGGGCCGACAACGTCTATGTCAAGATTCCCGCACTCAACACCAAGGGTGAGTCGACAGCGGCGCTCGTTAAGCGCCTTTCTGCCGACGGCATCAAGGTCAACGTCACGACGATTTTTACTCCCGAGCAGGTCGATGAATTTGTTGACGCTGTTTCTGCTGAGACCCCGTCTATTATTTCGATTTTTGCCGGCCGTATTGCCGACACTGGTGTCGACCCGCTGCCGTTGATGGCCGAATCCGTCAAAAAGGCTGCGGCAAAGCCGCTGTGCGAGGTGCTGTGGGCGTCTACTCGCGAGCTTCTGAATATCTACCAGGCCGAGTCTGTAGGATGCCAGATTATCACCGTGCCTAACGGCATTCTGGCCAAGCGCAAGAACGTCGGCAAGGATCTTATGGAGTATTCGCTCGACACCGTTAAGGGTTTTGCGCGCGACATCGAATCGCTTGGATTCCATATCCTGCCGTAACCGGACGGGCCAAAACGCCTGTATCGATTGATGACAGAAGGAATAAGGGCTGCCGTTGCCTGTACGGCGGCGGCTCGGAGTGCCCCAAGCCGGCAAAGGTGTGTAGCTTTTGCCGGCTTGGGGCTTTTGGGTTTTGAGATGATATTTCCAGCTGAGGCCTCTGGCGGAAAACGCATCCCAGAATGGCGGCGGGAAACGGGCTGCCGTTTCCGGATGGACTGTCGATGCCCTTCGCTGTAGAGGTGGGCCGTGGGCAATTCGCTCCTATGTTTCCAAATGAATACGCTGTGAGCCGAGAAAGACGATTTTCCCCGCAAGCACTCTAGTATGCTAAAGTACCCAGAAGACCGGCGGAGCTATGCCGGTCTTCTGTTCTATATGAAACACAGCATGAGGAGGCTCACCAGATGACGGCCACACCGTGGGGATTCCGGGACATATTGCCCGAGGAGGCTCAGGCGCGCGAGGAGATTGCGCTGACGGTGAAAGGCTGCTTTAGGGAGCATCATTACCTGCCGGTCGAGACGCCGCTGCTCGAGGACAAGGGCTCGCTCGAGGAGGGCGGCCGCATTGCGGACACGCCGTTTAAGCTCTTTGACGACGACGGTCGCCTGCTGGTGGTCCGTCCCGACAACACGCTGCCGATCGTGCGCCTGGTTTCGACTCGCATGCGTGCGGCCGATCTGCCGCTGCGCCTGCGCTACGAGGCGCCGGTGGTTCGCGAGTGCCAGCGCAATGCTGGCGGCTCGCGTCAGTTTACGCAACTGGGTTTTGAGCTCATCGGTGTGGGCGACACCGCGGGCGATGTCGAGATCGTTTCGCTGGTGGCGGAGGCCGTGCACGAGCTGGCACTTCCCGATGCGCGCATTATTGCAGGTAGCGTGCGTCCGTTTAAGGAATTGCTCGCGGTATGCGAGGATCGTGAGCTGGCTGCCGAGGCCCTGCGCTGCGTGCACGCCAACGACTTTGTGGGCCTCGATGCCCGCGTGGCTGCCAGCGCTGAGCCCGAGGCCGTCAAGGCCGCCATTAGCGAGCTGCCGCGCCTGCACGGTGGCCCCGAAGTGCTCGACCGCGTGGACGCGCTGCTGGCGGCGGCCGGTATCGTTGCGCCGCTTACGCGCGAGCTGCGCGCTCTGGTCGAGGGCCTGGCTCCCGAGGATGCTCAGGTGCTGTCGTTCGACTTCTCCATCATGAACTCGTTTGATTACTACACGGGTCTGGTCTTTAAGGCCTATGCCGGCGGCCTGCCCGATCCGGTGGGCTCGGGCGGTCGCTACGACTCCATCTTTACCGGTGCGTTTGGCGACGGCATTGAGGTGCCGGCGGCGGGCTTTGCCTTTTCGCTCGAGCGTCTGGAGGCCGCGCGCACCTCTGCCGAGGACGCTGCTTCCGATGGCGATCACGCCGCGGGCCGTGGCGCCGAGGGTCCGCTGCGTATCGCCGTGCCCAAGGGCTCGCTCAAGGCCGATACGCTCGACGTGCTCGAGGCTGCGGGCTTGGACGTCTCTGAGCTGCGCGACCCCGGTCGTCACCTGATCGTGCGCGGCCGCGACACGCGTGCCGGCGAGGGCGCGGTCGGAGATATCGAGTTTGTTATCGTGCGCCCCAGCGACGCGCCCGCCTTTGTGGGCTGCGGTGGTGCCGATTGCGGCATCTGCGGTTGGGACTCGCTCATCGAGGCCGATCTCAACCTGCTGCAACTGGTTGACTTGGGATACGGTCTGTGCACCTTTATCGAGGCAGAGCCCGCATGGCGCGCCGGCCAGGCTGAGCGCAACTATGCCCGCCGCGGCTCGCTTCGCGTGGCCACCAAGTACCCGCGCATCGCGAGCGCCTGGTATGCCGAGCGCGGCGTAAACGCCGACATCGTTTCGCTGCACGGCAACATCGAGCTGGGGCCCATTGTCGGCATGACCGATCGCATTGTGGATATTACCGCCACGGGTGCCACGCTGCGCGACAACGACTTGGTCATCACCGGCCGCATCATGGACTGCACGGCCCGCTTCTTCGTCAACCCAGGCGCCGCACGCCTGGATCCGCGCGTGCGCAATCTGGCCGATCGCCTGGCGGCTGCCGTGAAGGACAAGCATTTTGAGCCCGTCGCGGGCTCGGCGCAATAGCGCGAGCACGCACGGGCGCCCCAACGTACGGGCTGCGGGTCGATTGGCGCCGCCGCCCGGCCTCTCGTTTTTCGAATGCAACCTCGACCGATAGGGGATACCGATATGAAGACTATCAAGCTTGCTCCCGGTGAGCGTCTCGTTACCAACCAGCTCAACCGTAAGGGCGTGCTGCCGCAAAACATCGTCGACGCCGCCCGCGATATCGTGGCCAACGTGCGCGCCAACGGTGATGCCGCGGTGCGCGATTACTGCCAGCGTTTTGACGGTGTTGAGCTGCAGGGCTTCCGTCTGCCGCAAGAGCAGATCGATGCCGCGCTCGAAGGCCTCGACCCGGCCTTTGTCGCCGCGCTTGAGAAGGCCGCGCGCCAGATTCGCGAGTTCCACCAGCGCGAGGTCGAGCAGAGCTGGTTTACCACGCGTGCGGATGGCACGATACTCGGCGTTAAGGTGACCCCGCTCGCGGCGGCCGGCATCTACGTGCCGGGCGGTCGTGCGCAGTATCCCTCCACGGTGCTCATGAATGCCATCCCCGCCAAGGTCGCCGGCGTCAAGCGCGTGGTTATGGTGACTCCGCCGCAAAAGGATGGCCTGATCAGCCCGTATACGCTCGCCGCGGCAAAGCTCGGCGGCGTGGACGAGATCTATATGGTGGGAGGCGCTCAGGCCGTGGCCGCACTGGCATACGGTACTGAGACCATTCCGCGCGTCGACAAAATCACCGGCCCGGGCAACGCCTTTGTCGCCGCTGCCAAACAGATTGTCTCGGGTGACGTGGGTATCGATATGGTCGCCGGTCCCTCCGAGGTCTGCGTGCTGGCTGACGCCACGGCCAAGCCCATGGTGGTCGCGGCCGACCTGATGGCCCAGGCCGAGCACGACCCGCTGGCAGCTTGCTATCTGGTGACCTGCGACGAGCAGTTTGCGCGCGAGGTCGAGGCGGGTATCGACGTTCTGGTGGCGCAGTCGCCGCGTGCCGAGATCACACGCGCCTCGCTCGACAATGAGGGCACTATCGTGGTGGCCGCCGACATGGCTGCCGCCGTCGAGGCCGTGAACACCGTGGCGCCCGAGCACTTGGAGCTGCACTGCAAGGATGCGATGGGCCTGCTTGGCGGTATCCGCAACGCCGGCGCCATCTTTGTGGGCGCTTGGAGCTCCGAGCCGCTCGGCGATTATGTTGCCGGCCCCAACCACACGCTGCCGACCGGCGGTACGGCCATGTTCTCCAACCCGCTTTCGGTCGAAGAGTTCGTTAAGCGCTCGAGCGTTATCTGCTATACGCCCGAAGGTCTGCTCTCCGACGCTCCCGCTACGCAGCGTCTGGCCGAGGCCGAGGGCCTGTGGGCGCACGCACTTTCGGCCGCGCTGCGTCGCCGTGTGCTGGAACAGGGCGAGGATTCCGTGAGCGCCGAGTCGCTGGCCGCGGCCGACCTGACCAAGGTTGCCTGGCCGGGCGACGCCGTGGCGACGGTTGCCGAGGGCGTAGACCTGGCGGCTGCAGGCGCGGATGGCGCTGGCGCGACCGGCGGGGAGGCCTAATATGGCCGAGCTCACACCTCGCATGAAGGAGCTCGTCCAGCCCTACTTGGCCGGCATTGAGTCCTACGATCCCAACTTTACGCCCACGCGCATCAACCTTTCGGCCAACGAGAACACCTATCCCGTGCCTGCCGGCGTGCGCGAGGCGGTCGATGCGGCGCTTGCCGCCACCCCGCTCAACCGCTATCCCGATCCCATGTCCAACGACCTGCGCGACGAGCTTGCGGCCTGGCATGGCGTGACGCGCGAGAACATCTGCGTGGGAAACGGCGGCGACGAGCTGCTCTACAACTACCTGCTGGCGTTTGGCGGCGCGGGGCGGACCCTGCTCAACTGCCCGCCGTGCTTTAGCGAATACGCGTTTTTTGCGTCGCTCTGCCAGACCGAGGTGCTCGACGTGTGGCGCGACCCGGCGACCTTTGAGCTCGACCAGGCGGCTGTGCTCGCGGCGGCGCCCGAGTGCAGCCTGGCCATCGTGACCTCGCCCAATAATCCCACGGGCGACGTGGCCCCGCTCGACTTTGTTGCGGCGCTGTGCGATGCCTGCCCCGGCATGGTGATGGTTGACGAGGCCTACGTTGAGTTTGCCGACGATTCGTTTGGCGCGGCAACTACGGCGCAGGGACTTATCGCCGAGCATCCCAACCTGGTGATTCTGCACACGCTGTCCAAGGCGTTTGGCGCCGCCGGCACGCGTCTGGGTTATGTGATCGCAGCGCCCGAGGTTATCGAGGTGTTCGCGGCGATTCGCCAGATTTACTCGGTCAACGTGCTGAGCCAGGCGGCGGCGCTTGCCTGCGTGCGTGCGCGCGATGCCTATGCGCCCGTGGTGGCGCAGGTCGCATCCGAGCGCGAACGCGAGCTGGCCGCCTTGCGTGCGATGGCTGCTGAGGGTCTGCCCGTGGAGGCATGGCCGAGCGCGGCGAACTTTGTGCTCGTACGCACGCCACGCGCCACGCTCGTGCGCGAGCGTCTGCGCGATGAGTACTCCATCCTGGTGCGCGACTTTAGCTACGCGCCGGGACTTGCGGATTGCCTGCGCATTACCGTGGGTACGCCGCAGGAAAACGACGAGGTACTGGCTGCGTTTGCCGCGCTGGTGAAGGAGGAGATGTAGATGGGCCGTTATGCCGAGGTAACCCGTAAGACGGGGGAGACCGACATTGTCGTCAAGCTCGACCTGGATGGAACCGGTGTGTGCGACATCTCAACCGGTGTGCCGTTTTTCGATCACATGCTCAACGCCTTTGGCCGCCATGGTCTGTTTGATTTGGCGGTGCATGCGGTGGGCGACGTGGAGGTCGACGCGCATCACACCGTCGAGGACACGGGCATTGTGCTGGGCGAGGCGTTTTGCCAGGCGCTGGGCGACAAGGCGGGCATCACGCGCTTTGCCGACGCGGCGATCGTCATGGACGAGACGCTCGTGATGGCCGCTGTGGACATCTCGGGTCGTGGGCAGGCCTACTGCGAGCTGCCCGTGCCGACTGAGCGCGTGGGCAGCTTCGATACCGAGCTGGCCGTTGAGTTCTTCTACGCCTTTGCGCGCGATGCCAAGCTCACGCTGCACGTGCGCGAGCTGGCGGGTGGCAATTCGCACCACATTATCGAGGCCGCCTTTAAGGCCGTGGGCCGCACGATGCGCCACGCCTGCGAGCTGGACCCCCGCGTGCAAGGCATCCCCAGCACCAAGGGCTCGCTGTAACCTGCCAAAAAGGGACAGGTTTATTTTGGCAGGTTTTATCTGCGGAAATGCTGTCTCATGCGGTGGGTAAACGTTTTACCGACCAAAATAAACCTGTCCCTTTTTGGCAGGTTTTGAATGGGAAAAAGGGAGGGTCGCGTGGACGAACCGAAGATTGTGGTGGTCGACTACCACAAGGGCAACTTGTCGAGCGTCGTGCGCGGGCTTGCGCGCGCCGGTGCCGCCGCCTGCACGTCGGACGATCCGGAGCAGATCCGCCGCGCCGACGGCCTGGTCATCCCGGGCGTGGGCGCGTTCTATGACGCGATCGCCTTTATGCGCCAGAGCGGCGAGGCGGACGTGGTGCTCGATGCCGTCGCCGCTGGAACTCCGTTGCTCGGCATCTGCCTGGGCCTTCAGCTATTTTTTGAGCGCGGCAACGAGGGCGTGCCGGCGGATGAGGGCGCGGCCGCGGACGGCAACGCCCCCGAGCGGGCCGGCGGCCCCTGGGTCGATGGCCTGGGCATTATGCGCGGCTCGTGCACGCGCTTGGAGTCGAGCCGCCTAAAGGTGCCGCACGTGGGCTGGGACCAGGTGCACATGACGCCCGCCGGCGCGGCCGATCCGCTGCTTGCCGGTTTTGCCGAGGGCGCCAACATGTACTTCACCCACAGCTACGCGGTGGCAGACGATGCCGATGCCGCCGATATTCTGGCGCGCACGCATTACACGCGGAGCTTCCCGTGCATCGTGCGCCATGGCAACGTGTGGGGCTGCCAGTTCCATCCCGAGAAATCCTCGGCGCTGGGACAGCGCATCCTTAAGAACTTCGTCAACATCGTCGAGGAGGCCGGCCGATGATCCTGTTTCCCGCAATCGATTTGATCGGCGGCAAGGTCGTGCGCCTGGAGCGCGGCGACCGCAGCCGCTGCAAGGTATATTCCGACGACCCCGTCGCCGTCGCCCGCTCGTTTGCCGAGCAGGGTGCGAGCTGGGTGCACGTCGTCGACCTGTCCGCTGCCTTTGGCGAGGCCGAGGACGCGTGTGCTGCCAACTCGGCGGCGATTAAGGCCATCTGCGGCGTCGACGGCCTGTCCGTGGACGTGGGCGGCGGCGTTCGCTCGCTCGCGCGCATTGACGAGCTGGCCGCCTTTGGCGCGCGTCGCATCGCGCTGGGTACGGTGCTCGTGACCGAGCCGGGATTTGCCGAGGTGGCGGCTCGCGGCTTTGGCGAGCTGCTGGTCGCAGATATCGCCGCCCGTGACGGCCAGGTCAAGGTGAACGGCTGGCGCGATGGCGCGGGCGTGGCGCTCGACGATGCGGTGGCGCAGCTTTCCGAGCTGGGCTTTAAGCACCTGGTGTACACCGACATCGCGCGCGATGGCATGCAGACGGGCATCGACGTGGCGGCGTATCGCCATGTTGCCGAGGTCGCGGGTTTTTCCGTCGTGGCCTCGGGCGGCATCTCGGCGCTCGACGACATCCGCGCGCTGGCCGCGGTGGGCGAGGACGCGATTGAAGGCGCCATTACCGGTCGCGCGCTCTATGAGGGCAACTTTACGCTGGTACAGGCACTGGCCTCCGCCCGAGGGGAGGAGTAGTCCATGCTTGCCAAACGCGTTATTCCCTGCCTGGACGTCAAGGACGGCCGTGTGGTCAAGGGCGTCAACTTTGTGAGCCTGCGCGATGCGGGCGATCCGGTGGAGCTTGCCCGCGCTTACGATCGCGAGGGCGCGGACGAGGTCGTGTTCCTGGACATTACCGCCACAAGCGACAACCGTGCGACGACTATCGAGATGGCGGCGCATGCGGCCGAGGAGCTGGCCATTCCCTATACCGTGGGCGGCGGCTTTCGCGACCTGGCGGGCATGCGCACCATGGTTGCAGCCGGTGCCGACAAGGTGTCGCTCAATTCGGCGGCTGTGCGCGACCCGTCGCTGATTAGCCAGGCTGCCGCGGCGTTTGGCAGCCAGGCCGTGGTCGTGGCGATCGATGCCAAACGTGTCGGCCTGCCCGGCGCATCCGGTGCCGACAAGTGGGAGGTCTTCACGGCCGGAGGTCGCAACGCCACGGGCATCGACGCGGTGGCATGGGCCGAGGAGGCGGCTCGTCGCGGCGCTGGCGAGATCTTGCTTACCAGCATGGATCGCGACGGCACCAAGGCCGGCTTTGACCTGGCGCTCACCCGCGCCGTGGCTCGCGCGGTGCCAATCCCCGTCATTGCGAGCGGCGGCGTGGGCACACTCGAGCATTTTGCCGAGGGTGTGATCGAGGGCGAGGCCGATGCTGTGCTGGCGGCGAGCGTCTTTCACTTTGGAACCTTCAGCATTCGCCAGGTGAAGGAATATATGGCCAGCCAGGGTATCCCTGTCAGATTGGATTTTTAAATGGAGCAAGTGACAACCGCAGCAAAGCTCAAATACGACGCCCGCGGGCTGATTCCTTGTGTGGTTCAGCAGTATGACACCGGTGAGGTGCTTATGGTTGCTTGGATGAACGAGGAATCGGTGGGGCTGACGCTCAAGACCGGCACCACGTGGTTTTGGAGCCGCAGCCGCCAGGAGCTCTGGAACAAGGGCGCGACGAGCGGCAACATGCAGGCGGTCAAGGAGCTCTGGGCCGACTGCGATAGCGATACGCTGCTGGTCAAGGTCGACTCGCCGGGTCCGGCCTGCCATACCGGCAACCGTACCTGCTTCTTTAAGCACATAAAGGGGGAAACACGATGAAGGTCGTGACGCCGTTCGAAGTCGCTGACTGCAACGCCGAGCTCCTCCGCGCGGGCGTGCCGTGCCGCGTGCACCTGACCGATGCCTGCGGGGCGCAGTCGCTTTGGCTCGAGGCCGAGAAGGAAAGGCTCGATGAGGCCCATGCCGTCATCGTCGAGTTCTTTGAGAAAAAGGGCGCAAAGCCTCGGTTCGATGAGACCGGTAATTACTTTACGCTGCAGTAACGAGAGGAAATAACCATGGGAGTCAGAACAGCTAACGTGCAGCCGGGAAACATCGGCGAGACGCTGACGGGACTGGCCGAGGTGATTCACGATCGTCGCGATGCATCGCCGCAGGAGAGTTATACCGCGCGTCTGCTGACCGACGTCGAGGACGAGCTGCTCAAGAAGCTTGCCGAGGAGGCAAGCGAGGTGATCATGGCCTGCAAGGATAACGACCACGATCACATCCGCTACGAGGCCGGCGACCTGGTCTACCACCTGCTCGTGACACTCGAGCGTTACGGCATCACCCTCGACGAGCTGGCCGGCGAACTCAACGCCCGCCGCCACTAGTCGTTAAAGAACATCCCTAACGACTAGTCTTAGGCGAGGGGTGTGGGCTCCCATTCGCCGGTGGAGTGGGGAATGTCGAAGGTTCGGTAGCCGCAGTCGTAGGCGTGGGCCTGGGCCTCGCGGATGTTCCAGCAAATATCGCAGGCGCGGTGCGCATCCGAGCCAAAGGTAATGGGTACCTCGGCGTGGGCGAAGCAGCGCAAGAGGCCGGTCGCGGGATAGTAGTCGTCCAGGCCCTTGCGCGGCGCTGCCGTCGAGACCTCAACGCGCCGGCCCGTGTCGTGAGCGCACTCGGCCATCTGCTCCCAGAGTGGCATGGGGTCAAAGTCGGGCGCAAAACCTTCCTTCGAAAAGCGCATGACCAGGTCGGGGTGGGCCATCACGTCAAAGTTGAGCGAGCTCTCGCAGGCGCGGCACCAGTCGTCGACGTAGCGCTCCCATACGCCGCGCACGCCCAGGTTTTCCCAAACATGCAGATCGGTATCGTCGTCGATCCAGCCGCAGGGCGAATCGGGCGTATCGGGGCGAGCGACGCCCTCCGTTCCCGCCGTGCCCGCAGCGCCGGCCATGATATCGCCCGGGTTACCAATCCAATGCACGCTGCCCAGGCGCACCACGGCGCCCGCGGACCAGCGCTCAACTAAAGGCTCGCAGCCTTCGTACCAATCGCATTCAAATCCATAGATAAGCTCGAGCCCTGGCGCGATCTGCGCGGCGAGTTTGCAGGCGTCCTCAAAGGCCAGGCGATGTGTCGGCAAGTCGCCCTCGACAACCTGTACCTCGCAGTTGGCGTCCATGCTGGCGGGCAGGGTGAGGTGGTCGGTCGAGACCATGACGCGACAGCCGGCGGCCGCGGCAGCGCGGACGTTATCCTCGAACGTGGCATGACCGTCCGAAAACGAGGTATGGGTGTGGCAATCGACCAGCGGGCACGCGGGCATGGCGACTCCTTTGCATTTGGCGAATCTGCTCCATTGTAATGGCGCTGCCTCGCCGCGTCGTGCGCGCCGGGTGCCGAAATCGAGTGGAAAGGCTGCGCGGCGCGGTCTCGCTTGCGCTCTCAAAACATGTACATCAGCCTCCAAAATCGACAAAAAATGACATGTTTGGAGGCTGATGTACATGTTTGGATAGGGGCGAGGGCGGCGACGGACGAAAGTCGGGCCTGTGCCACGTCCGATGTGCTAGCGTTTGGGTGAATAAAACGAGCCCGTGCGGAAAGGATTCGGACCGTATGCAACGTGGAAGTACATCTCCGCTGTCCCGCGAGACCGATGCGCCCGAGACCATCGTCAAGCTGGAGTGCGACATCGATGACGCGTCGCCCGAGGTGCTCGCCTACGCCGCTGACCGCCTGCGCGAGGCCGGCGCCCGCGAGGTGCACTGGCTGCCCCTCTACTGCAAAAAGGGCCGCCCCGGATGGCAGCTGCAGGTGATCTGCTCGCACGAGGATATCGAGCGCCTACAGACGATTATCTTTTTGGAGACCACGACCAACGCTGTTCGTCGCCAGGTGATGGAGCGCGTTTGCCTGCCGCGTCGTTTTGAGCAGGTAGCGACGCCTTGGGGCGAGGTGGCCGTCAAAGTAGCCACCCTGCCCGACGGCAGCGAGCGCGCGGCACCCGAGTACGAGGATTGCGCCCGTCTTGCCCGCGAACATGGCGTGCCGCTCCAGCGCGTGATGCAGGCGGCACAAAGCCTCGGCACTGCGATTTGAATAGCGCGGCCGGCGACATCTCGCGCCCGGCCACATCAGCCCCACCCGAAAGGACCACCATGAAATACCTCATCGCTTCCGACATTCACGGCTCGGCATACTGGGCCGAGCGCCTGTGCACTGCCATCGAATCCGAGCAGCCCGACCGCATCGTGCTGCTGGGCGACCTGCTCTACCACGGCCCACGTAACGACCTGCCGCGCGACTATGCCCCCAAACGCGTGATTCCGCTGCTCAACGCCCTGGCCGACCGCATCATCGCCGTCCGCGGCAACTGCGACGCCGAGGTCGACCAGATGGTGCTCGACTTTCCCGTCATGGCGGACTACGCCACGCTGTTCGACGAGGTCGGCCGCGAGCTGCTCCTGACGCATGGCCACGTCTTTGGCGCCGGCATGCACAACAGCGTCGACCACGCGCCCGTGCTGCCCGAGGGCTCCGCGCTCGTCTACGGCCACACGCACATCAAGGTTAACGAGGCAAGCGAGGCGCACCCGGGCCTGTGGCTCTTCAACCCCGGCAGCGTGAGCATTCCCAAGGACGGTACGCACAGCTACGGCATCTACGAGGCCGGCGCGTTCCGTCACGTGATCCTGGAGGAGGAATAACCATGGCCGAGCATATGGCTCAGCAAAATGCCGAGGGCTCGCGCGATCTGTCCACGCTGGTCGACGCGTCGGCCGAGCTGCAACATCTGGTGCAGACCATCTGGCGCCTGCGTCAGCCCGATGGCTGCCCGTGGGACCGCGAACAGACGCACCGCAGCATTGGCAAGAACATGATCGAGGAAGCCTACGAGGCGCTCGATTGCATCGAGGCGGACGACGTGGCGCATCTGCGCGAGGAGCTCGGCGATGTGCTCATGCAGGTGGTGCTGCATGCGCAGATTGCGGCGGATGCCGGCGAGTTTTCGCTGGCCGATGTGGCGCGCGATATCGACGCTAAGCTCATCCGTCGTCACCCGCACGTGTTTGGCGATGCGGATGCCGACAACTCCGACGAGGTGCTCAAGATTTGGGACGAGGTCAAGCTTGCCGAGAAGGTCGCCAAGGACAAGGCCGCGGCGGCAGGCGAGGCTGCGCCCGAGGGTCTGCTCGACGGCGTGCCCACGCATCTGCCGGCGCTGATGCAGGCGCAGAAGGTGTCGCGCAAGGCAGCGGCCGTGGGCTTTGAGTGGGAGACGGTCCAGGACGTGTGGGACGAGGTCGCCGAGGAGCGTGCTGAGTTTGAGGCCGAGGCCCCCGGAACGCCCGAGCGCGAAATGGAGTTTGGCGACCTGCTCTTTGCCCTAGTCAACGTGGCGCGCAAGGAGGGCATCGACGCCGAGAGCGCTCTGCGCGCGAGCACGGCCAAGTTCCGCCGTCGCTGGGCTGCGATGGAGCAGATGGCTGCCAACGCCCATGTGGATCTGGCTGAGCTTTCGACCCACGGCCTCAACGACCTCTGGGATGCCGCCAAGGCAGAGGAGTAAGACTGCGGGAACGACGGGCTGGCATGCCTCATCGTTCCTGCTATATTTTTCGAAAAATAATTGTATCCCTCGGCTAACTTAGGGCATAATGCAAAAAGTGCGACATGGCTAACTTA
>CABQJJ010000029.1 GCA_902464485.1 uncultured Collinsella sp.
CCGAGCATCCGTTTAGCGAGGGCTTCTCGGTGGGCGACGCGCGCATCGCCACGCATATCTATGAGAACGACTGCATCTCCAACGTCTACAGCATCATCCACGAGGCCGGCCACGCTATGTACGAGCTGGGCGTGAACCCCGCTTACGCGCGCACGTGTCTGGAGGGCGGCACCTCCATGGGCATCCACGAGAGCCAGAGCCGCTTCTTTGAGAACACCGTTGGCCGCAGCCGTGCTTTTATGGGCCCGCTGCTCGAGGTGCTGCGCCGTCACGCGCCCGAGGTCTACGGCAACGTGGACGAGGACACGCTCTACCACGCCGTGAACATCGCTCAGCCGTCGCTGATCCGCACCGAGGCCGACGAGCTCACCTACCCGCTGCATATTATGGTGCGCTACGAGATTGAGCGCATGCTGTTTGCCGGCGAGGCCACAGCCAAGGACATCCCCGCGCTTTGGAATCGCTTTATGGACGAGTACCTGGGCATTCCGGTTCCCGACGACACGCGTGGCTGCCTGCAGGATACACACTGGAGCGGCGGCTCGTTTGGCTACTTCCCCACCTATGCGCTGGGCAGTGCCTACGACGCCATGTTCGTGCCGGCCATGTGCCGCGACGGTGTCGACCTCAACGGCGCCTGCGCGAGCGGCGATTTGGCGCCCGTCCGCGCCTGGCTCGGCGAGCACATTTGGCAGTGGGGCCGTGCCAAGGACGCGCCGGAGCTCATCACGGGCGCCTGCGGCATGGCATTCGACGCCCGCTACTACTGCAGCTACCTACAGGACAAGTTCACCACGCTCTACGAGCTGTAAGATCTTGAAGGCCGGCAGTTAGGGACGTTCCTTTTCTGCCGGCGGATAGGGACAGTCCTTGCCAATCCGGCCAGCAAACCGGCCAATAGGCAAAGACTGTCCCCAACGACTAGTCGTTTAAGAACGTCCCCGATGACTAGGCGTCAAGGAGTGTCCCTGGGTGCCGGCAGAAAAGGAACGTCCCCAGGTGTCGGGTGGCCACTCCGAAGAGGCCGTGTGCAAAAAAGGGCAAAAATGAGTACTGTTGTCGGGTTGATAGCATTTATTTTGAGTAAAAACAGGGTCTCAGATAGGATTGGTTCTTATCTGGGACCCTGTTTATTGGACATACGAGGAGCAATGCTCTTCGATATGACGTTCGGGCGTTGCCAAAATAGCCTCTTGGGGCAAAATTTGCTGTTACTTATTTAGTAACAGTACTCATATTTGCCCTTATTTGCACACGGCCTTTTATAACCCCCCTGTCAAACAGCCCAGAATGCGCCTTACAGAGCTTCCAAAGCACTTGCGATGCGCTTCATGGCGGCGTCGGCGGCCGATTGGTCCGGAGCCTCAGCCAGCACGCGAATCACCGACTCGGTTCCGCTCTTGCGCACGAGCACGCGGCCCTCGCCCGCCAGCGCGGCCTCGGCCTCGACGATCGCGTTCTGCACGCCCATGTTCTCGAGCGCGGCGTCCTTGTCCGCCACGCGCACGGCTACCTGCGCCTGCGGCAGCAGCTTGCACGGAGCAGTGAGCTGCGAGAGCGTCTCGCGCTCGGCACGAATCACTTCCATCACGCGCAGCGAGGTCATAATGCCGTCGCCCGTGCGCTCGATATCGCCAAAAATCGTATGGCCCGTCTGCTCGCCGCCCAGGCTGTAACCACCCTCGCGCATCTTGGCATACACGTGACGGTCGCCCACGCCGCTGGTCACGGCGCTCAGGCCGGCAAGCTCCAGCGACTTGATCAGGCCAAAGTTGCTGGCAATCGTCGGCACCACGGTACCGCCCGAGAGGCGACCGTGCTTGTTCAGGTACACGCCGCACACGTACAGAATCTGGTCGCCATCGACCACGCGGCCGCGCTCGTCCACGGCCAGGCAGCGGTCGGCATCGCCGTCGTAGGCAAAGCCCACGTCCAGGCCCTGCTCCACTACGTGGCGCTGCAGACGCTCCATATGCGTGGACCCGCAGTCAACGTTGATGTTAAAGCCATCGGGTGCGGCATTGATTACACGCACGTCGGCACCCAGCGCATCAAACACCGGCTTGGCAACCGAAGACGCCGAGCCGTTGGCACAATCGATGCCGATCTTGACACCTTGCAGCGAAAAGTTAGCGCTCGCGATAAGCGAGGCGATGTAGCGGTTACGCCCTTGCATATAGTCGACCGTTGCGCCGATCTGGTTGCCCGTGGCCAGCGGCACCTCGCTCTTGCCATCGATATAGTCCTCGATGAGCTCCAGCACGTCCTCGTCCATCTTG
Organism: uncultured Collinsella sp.; assembly: GCA_902464485.1. Taxonomy (GTDB): domain Bacteria; phylum Actinomycetota; class Coriobacteriia; order Coriobacteriales; family Coriobacteriaceae; genus Collinsella. The sequence continues at coordinate 2,280 of CABQJJ010000029.1, forward strand.
AAGCCGTCGCTGTTAACGAGCTTGATGCCGTTATCGCAAAACGGGTTGTGGCTCGCACTGATCATGATGCCGCAATCGAAGCAGCCCTCGACGGTCTGATGCGCCACGCCCGGCGTCGGGATCACGTGCAGCATGTAGGCGTCCGCTCCGCTTGCGACCAGGCCACTCACCAGCGCCGCCTCGAACATGTAGCTCGAACGACGCGTGTCCTTGCCCACGATTACGCGCGCCTTGGCCCCGCGGTTGGCGCCGTAATACCAGCCCACAAAGCGGCCGATCTTATAAGCGTGCTCTACCGTCAGCCCAACATTAGCCTCGCCGCGGAAACCGTCGGTGCCAAAGTACTTCATAAGAGATCCTCTCTATAGACAAAGGCGCGCCGCCAAAGCAACGCGCCGCCGGCCTATTATCCTTTAAAGCAACCGCAGGGGCTACACCGTGAGGAACATCATCACGATGATCATGGCAAAGCCGATAAGGTCGGTCGGCAAAAACACCGTGCCCAGCATAACGGCGCTGGTGATGGTCGCCGAAACCGGCTCCACAGTTCCGATGAGGCTCGCACGCACCGAGCCGATGTCCTTAACGCCCTGCATATAGAGCATGTAAGCAAAAAACGAGCCGATAACCACGAACACCGCGAGCGCCTCGACGCCGGCAGCGTCGAGCGCCGGCATATGCGCCCAGGGCTGCACGAAGACACACGAGACCACGCCCGCCGCGAGCATTGCCGAGCCCGTGACGATGGGGCTGCCGTATTCGGGCAGAATCTTGGCGGGAATCACCGCCATACACGTGGCGCTGACCGCACACATAAGACCTGCTGCCAGGCCAAGCGGCGAGATATTCAGGCTGGTGGGGTCGCCGCCGGTGGCGATTAAAAAGGTTCCGCCCAGAGCCAAGCCAATGCCGATGACTTCGCGAGTACGTGGCATGCGGCGATCGGTCACGCAGGTGTAGCCCATGATGATAACGAGCTGCAGACACTGGAGCACCGTCGCGGTTCCGGCGTTCGTCAGGCGCACGGCCGAAAGATAGCAAAACTGGTTGAACAGCAGGCCAAAGGCGGTAAAAAGAAGCAGCTGCTTACGATCGGCGGGTGTGGTCCAGAGCTTAATCAGGCGCTCGCGGTCGTGCGTAACAACCACGGCCATAAAGAGTAGGCCGGCGAGAATCTGGCGCACGCTCATAAGCCACAAGGTGTCGACGTGAAACGTATCGAACAGAAAACTCGCGCTGGTGCCCGAGAAGCCCCAAAACGAACCGCCCACCAGCGTAGCCAAGACGCCCGCGATCAACTTGCGTGTCGAAGCGCTGTTCAGGCGCTCGCGCCATGCACGGCGGGTGCTGCGGCTGAGCTCGTCGGTGCCCTCGGGCACATCAATGTTCGATATATCGGTCATCGGCACCGAAGCCCCTGCGCCTTCGACCTGCTCGACACACTCTTTGCTCATTCCACTCCCCCGAAACAGTCTGGAAGCAATTCGGCTTACCTTACCACGGCGAAGGCACCAGCTGGAGGCTTGTCCGCTTATCGGTAGGACAATTCCTTAGGCGTCTTTCCATAGCTCGATACCGCAATGGCCTTGCATTATGCGACAGCCAAATCGCGGCAGCAGGCTCTTTTGAAATGGATATGACGAAGCCCCCGAATTCCGCAATGTAAGCGATTTTTAAAAATGTTCTTGCCACCGAGTTCAGGCTCCGTTATATTATCCCTTGCGCGCTTGCGCACCCTTGATCGGGCGTTTAGCTCAGGGGGAGAGCGCTTCCCTGACACGGAAGAGGTCAGAAGTTCAAATCTTCTAACGCCCACCAAATGTTCACAGCTCGGAGGCTATGTCTCTGGGCTGTTTTGTTTTATGTCGCCAAATCCGTTGGCAGCTCCAATAACCATTCCAATCGAGGCTGATACCGCCTCTACATAACCGGCAATCATCCCGGCAGACCCCAAGCCGCTTCGATATCGTCGGCAATTACCCCCGTCACACCCAAAGTCGCCCAGACAACCCCGGCGATCGCCCCGATCAGCCCCCAAAAATCGCCCAAACAGCCTTGGCGACCGCCCGATCTGGCCTTCACAAGCCTCGCGGCCACATCCGGATAACCTTCCCATAATCAGGTCTAATACTTTTCCCGAGAAGTGAACGACCTAATTTGGCCCCCGAAGCATCCACACTTTTTGAAGCCAAAACCGCAGGATTCCAATGACAAAACCGCAGGAAATAAACCACCAAAAGTGTCGATGTTTCGGGGGTCCGTTTTGACTCGTTCACTTCTCGGGAAAAGTATTAGACCTGACAATAACGCCTTTGGCCCCACGCCCAGCAACCGCCCCTACCAATGTTGACGCGCCCCGATTACGGCCTGCCAAAGCTCAAACCGCTTCGTTTCGACGCGCTTGAGGGCAAAGTATCGCTGCTCCTCGCTCATGGGCTTGTTAAAAATGGGTCGCTTGTTCCGATGCAGCTTCCGTCGGATGCGTTCGCACAGCCGGATGAGCTTGTCGTAGTCATTTGCCTGGTCAGTCGTCACGGTGAAGTGTGCCACGCCGCTCAACAGCTCCAACTCGTTGCGGCGCTCGGCATCCTTGTAAATCTTCTCGCGTCCGTCATGAATGGCATCGCTGTCGTAATCGACCATCACGGTCAGCACCTCTGGCAGCAGCCCGGCCTTTACTTTATCTATGCCCACCTCGACTTTAGCCGTAAGCGTTATGTCGGGCGTGCGCCCCAACACGCGAAGCTTGCGATTGCGCCCGTCATTGTATCCATCGCGAATGAAGACCTTCTTGTTAAGTTCGGCCTTGCCCAATGTATACCCGCCGTAGCGCGCAGGCAGCGACATAAACATGCAGAGCCCCGACTCCCTCAGAGAGCGCGACCCCTCGATCACATATGCAAGCAGCGCCTTTGCCTTCGCGAGACCCCTCACCTTGGGGGACTTCTCGATATACGCCGCGATGAGCTCCTTAGTCGTGAGCCTGCCATCGCGCATGCCCGCATCCCTACTTGTTACCCCACCGGGAGCAAGGTTATCCAGCCGGTAATCCGATGTCATCGCATAGCCGGCATAGACGGCCGCCGCCGCATCGCCATCGTGCACAGCCTGCAAAAACGCCAGCTCGGGAGAGCACACATACGCATCAAGGTCGCCCATCCAGTGGCCCAGCGAGATAAACGAACCCGCCGGGAGCTCGTTGGTGCATAGATGCGTCTTAACATGTTTGCTCCGCCGACGGCCGGCGCGCGACGGCACCAGCAAATCCAGCGTTTCGATCCCCAGGTCATAGCGATCGATAACCTCCCGCGCTTCTTGGTCCAAGAGCGCACAGGCACCTGCAATCGACACGACCTCTGGCTCCGAATCCCCAAAGCGAGGGTTCGGCATGTGCGCCAACAGCGCCAATGCGGCGTTATGTGAAACGATAAAGTACCTCATGGCGCGAAGATAGCACGTACGCCGGCGGCGGCTGGCGGTCCTGTTAAGTTTCCGGTAAACGACCGGCGGTTTTTCGCCGAGGTGCGTCCAAAGTGTTCATTCGCCGATGTCTAAACCGCAATCCGTCAAGCTTTTGGCAAGGTTGCCACCCAACTGGCCAAAAGCCGATCATCCACTTGCCAATTTATCCAGGGCGTAACCAACCAGTCCGCACCGCAACTTCTCGGCAAAACGCCGCGATGCCTGCGCCCTGCGGTATCCTTGAGCCACTTACACCCGCAGCACCAAGGAGCCGCCATGCGCACCGAGCTCGATGTCCCCTTTTCGCACAAAGAAGAAGCCAAGGCGCTGGGCGCCAAATGGGACCGGATCAAGAAGATCTGGTATGTACCCAGCGGCGTCAACCCCGAGCCCTTTGCCGAGTGGCTGCCCGGTGTTGACCGATCCGACCCCTCAGCGCCGTATATATATCTAGTACTGAGCAAGCGCGAGTGCTGGAAGTGTCACAAAGAGACCTCGGTCGCGGCCTTTGGCATTCCCTATCGAATCGATAGCGACGAGAGCATCGCCATCGCGCACGCGCCCAACGAAGCCGGGCACATTGCCATCGACACGGCCAACGCCAACGCACTCGCCATCGTGCCCGCTCTTGGCTGCGTGCCGGGCGAGATCCGCGACTATCTTTCTAAGCGCTGCGGCTACAAGCCCGTAGGCGCGCGAGCCTCCAAAACCCCGTCGCTCGGCAACACGTGCACCAGTTGCGACGCGCTGCAAGGCAGCCGTTATCTGTTCGAGGAGCCCTCGTCCCCGTTTGCCCTCACTGCCATCAACAAGCTGCCGGCACTGGAGTTTGTGCGCGTCGAAGTTGCCGGCGTTTTTGGCGTCCCGACCACGCGCACCGACTTTGACCAGGCGCTCTTTACCTGGGCACGCGACCATCACGCCGAGTTCCACAAGCAGCTCGGTGAGGGGATTTATTTGTAGGGACGGAGATGCCTTCACAGCCAGTTCCTCCGCATCACCTATCCCTCGTCACCGGCGTCGTACACGATATCGAGGCCACAAACAGGGCATTTCTCCGGATACACCGGCATATGAACGCCCGTACGTTTCCTCACTTCGTCACTGAGTTTGTCGCGCGCATCGATGAACCAAATGTCGAGACACGGTATTTGCGAGCCGCAGCAAGGGCAGGCAACGACAAACGACCCGCAATCAACCTCTACGCTCGGAAACATATTGTTGTCTATAAGGGCACACGGCAGTTTTCCGTACTTCCCCATCGCAATATCGCCTCGCCAGCTCATACACGCTCCCCTCTCGCTATACAAATCAGGAAGAGCATGCACCGGCGGGCGGGCGCGAGATTGCATCGCCACGCGATCCGATCAAACAACACGATCTTAAAAGACCGCCAGAACCAAATACGCTAATACGGCAGAAGCCCCGCCTTTTCACGCTTCTTTTCCGAGCGATCGAACTCAATGCGATGAGCCTCAAGAAACACCGTATTGGGTCGCCACTGACGCTCATTCGGCTGCCTTAGCATCGCACCCGCAAAGGAAGCGTAGTCGGTCTTATCCAGCAGGTACGATCCGCACAGCCGATATTCGCCGCAAACAGGCTCAAACGAAATCAGGTGAGCATCAAATAGGGAATGAAGGTCGCGCCGAAGCAGAATGCCGTTGCTGGCAACCTGCGATTTGGGTCCCGAGTAATTCTCGATATGCGCAGCCTCCAGAGCTTCGCTGACGCCGCAGTCCGACACCGCGCAACGGCCGTCATAGGCGGCAACGAGCTGCTTGCGGAACCATTGTTGCCCCAATCGCTCGCGCCTTAACGCATAGCGGACCTTTTCGTCGTCGGTCGCACCCTGTCCGGCAAACTCAATATCGACGGGCATGCGCTTCAGATAACTCATGTCGGGCGCAAAACGAGGGTCCGGTCCGCCTTTATGAACAGGACCGTGCAGAACAAACCATCCGTTTTCGGGCTCGAACCGCTCAACAAACGCAAGGCCGAGCACCTTATAGCCCACCTCGGTTGCAAATATGACTCCGACTGGAACGCCACATTCCATGCAGTTGAGCATTTTACGGTTGTAATTCTGGTCTCGAAAACCAACGGTACCCGGCGCTTGAACCGAGTACTTAATGACCCACGTACCATCGTCCAAATAGAGCGGAGGCACATCGGTGTAGAAGCTCTTTTTAGAGTTATGGACCGAGAGCGCAAAGATCTTATTGGGATCTTGCTTCACCCGATCCTGGCCCGGCCAGAAGATCCCTGAATCCCGCGTTACGGGAAAGAAGTCCGAGCCAATTCTCAAACGATACTGATACTGAGGGCTATCTTCCTTGGTGTGGTGCGGAAGGCTGGTCCAAACGCCGCCGCGCTGCTCCTCACCCAGAAACCACTCCCATGCCTCAACGTATTCAGAAGGCACGAGACTGCAGGCACGGTCATAGCTTGGTCCATCCATCAACGGAACAGCAAGGTCAATGTCGTTCATCGCCAGCACCTACAACCATACGAACGCGAGTCATACCCCTCAATAATATGGCCGAGAGTCAATTATTACGAGATCTCATTCCGCGATCGGCACATCGTTGATGCTCTCGGTTTGCCGCTGGTGCGCTTGTACCCCGCTACCCCACTCCCCTGTATACTGATGTAGCACGTGTTTCATCCGGGCTTGTTGGACCGGGTCGTTCATGGGAGGGTCTTATGGCTGCTTCGAATCCGCCTAAGGGGAGCGTTTCTTCTTCGTCCATCAAGCCGGTTACGCGCAAGGCCGTGCGTTGCCAGCGCGAGGTCGCTTGGCTTGTCACGCAGGCGGCGGGCAGACTCGTGGCGACCACTCAGGACGTCAATGCGCCTACGCCGAGCTTTGTGTTAGCGGCGGCGCTGGATTTTGTGCGCCAATTGGAGCTTGCCGCACAGGATGCCAGCGGCCACCTCGACTACCAGAATGTTATGGCGCCCGACCTGCAAACGTTCTGCCACATGGCCAAGTTGCCCGCCGCGCCCAATGCGCTTTCGGACGCAGGCTACATGTTTACGCTTTCGGGCGCGGACCTTATCCGCGACATCTACGCATACTGCAGCGAGCTCGCCGAGCGCAGCGTCTTTGGCACGGCAGAAATCAAACCGGGATATGTCATCAAGCTGGTTCTTAGGCTGTTCTTGATGGACGGGTTCGGGGCCATGCCGGCGTAAGCCGAGTCTTTAGCATCACCGTCGACTGGGCAACAACCGCTTTACCTTAGTGGGCGCCAATTGAGGGTCGATTATTGGGTCGCTTCGTCCACTAACGCATTTATTCCACGCGCTCTGACAGTCGATATTTGCGGTTGCGGCTTGTCGACGGCGCCGTCGGCTCAAGCTCACCTTGAGCAATGAGCGCGTTGACGCGCGACCTAACCTGGGAAATTGTAAGCCCCGTGCGTTCTGCCAGCTCACGCGTCCCCAGCTCGCCGTAGTGTTTGAGTGCCGTCACAATTAAGCCCCCGCCATGATCGACCGGCTCGATCTTTGAACGGTAAAGTACGACTTTGAACCGATCGAACCCCGGGCAGAACAGGGGCTCGGCCAGACCATGCGCGCGCATGGCATCGATCATCATCGGGATGCCCGAGCCATTGCCCTCAGCCGGCGAACCTGCGCCATCCGGCAGCGGGACAATCGACATGAGTTTCACGAGCGTCGCGTTACGGCATCGGGAGCTGCCGTCAAACAAGTTCTCGCGAGTCTTTCCCCCGTAAAGGCCGCCAGGATTCGTCACCTCGACACGATCGTCAAAGACGTCGACGGCAATCGATTGTCCACAGAACCGATCCCCGTATTCTCGATGGATTACGGCGTTGGCGATTGCCTCGCGCAGAACCTCCTCGGGAATCTCCAGCGAGTCGACACGCGAGACGCCTTGGACGGTCGAGGTTCGCCGCAAATTCTTGGCGACGGCCGCGACAGCATCCGAGATCATCTCGCCCAACGTTCCCTCACAGATTGTGCGGTCCATAAACCTTAGTGGCCCCGCAGCTCCCTTTTGAGTTCCCACGTGGACAGCCACATCAATGAAGAGCTTGGGATAGAACTGCTGAGGGTAAACGCCCGCGGCAAGGAGGCCGGCCTTGGTAACATTGCCCTGGAAGTCGAGGAAATTCAGACGCTCCATCTTTGTCTTCTTGTCCGCCGCACCGCGCATCGCTCGAGGCGTCAACGAATAGGCACGCTCTATCGTGCGGTCGACCAGCGACTCGTCGAGATCGCCCACACTCGTGCCGGGCACCGCATCGCGATCGCTAGGACTCGTCCGTTCATATGACGACAGTGCCAAAACCTCGGTCGACGAAAGCGGGACATCTTTGTCATCGATGCGTTTGTAGCTGCCACCTTGAGCGCCCCGCTCCATGACATAGCAAGGCTTGCTCGACGGGTCAAGCTCCTCAATCGCGATGACTAGAACCACGGTGCCCTGGAGCTCCACGCGCTCAATGGTGTATTTGGGCGGATTGGCCAGTTTTCCGCGACCGCCAGCATCGCCCATGCCCGCCACGAATTGGTTGAGCACTTTCTCGGTCTCAAAGTTTGCAACTGGGACAAAACCCGCGCGCTCGCTCACTCCGAGTACGATGATGCCGCCGGCGGTGTTTGCGAAAGCGCTGACCGTTTCCCATACGTCGCGGGAAAGCGTCGTGGCGCTCTCCTTGACCTCAACGTTAAGATCGTCCGAGCCCATGCGCCTTAAAGACTCGAGCAGACCGGTCAGTTCGTTTTCGTTCATCTGCACGTCCTTTCGCTCGGTTCTGCTAAGAATGCCGCGAATAGATTTCCTTCGTCTCTCAGTTATCTCTCGTAATTATCTCTCATCTTTCTGTTATCTCTCATATTAGAGAGGAGTGAGAGATGAAAGATAAGATGTCTGTCATCTGTTTCATTTAAACATGTTTTCGCTGGTAAAACAATCTATATTGAGACAATACCATGGTTGTCTGTCTCTTTGCAGCATTGTTATCTCTCATATTTATCTCTCATCTTTCTGTTATCTCTCGTATTAGAGACGAATGAGATATGAGAGATGTGCGGGCGGCGGATGAGCGTGGATTTTGGACGGTCGGGAAATGAGGGTGGATATTTGGACGGTCGGGAAATGAGGGTGGATATTTGGACGGTTTTTGGGCGTTTTGAGGCTGATTCCGTCCGAAAATCCACTCTCATTCGATAGGCGTCCAAGTTTCCACGCTCGTGCGGTGAACGCGCGGGGCCTTTGTCCAATCCGCTGGCATCGTCTTCAGTTCGTCGCAGAGCCGAGGCCCCATATGGGTATACTCTCGGGGATTCGACTCGATTCGCCCCCGCTGGGGCGTCAAAGGAGACTGCATATGCCCACCACCTCAACCGACCCGCGCGCCGCAGCCGCCGCGCTGCTGGCACCCGGCACCACCTGCCACGGCTTTGCCGTCGAGCGTTGCGAGACTGTGCCCGAGCTCGACTCGGACGCCTACGTGCTGCGCCACACCGCCTCGGGCGCTCGCCTGCTGTACCTGGCGTGCGACGACGAAAACAAAGCCTTTGCCATTGGCTTTAAGACGCCGCCGGCCGACTCCACCGGCGTGTTCCATATTCTTGAGCACTCGGTGCTGTGCGGATCGGCCAAGTTTCCCGTCAAGGAGCCGTTTGTCGACCTGATCAAGAGCTCCATGCAGACGTTCCTCAACGCCATGACCTACCCCGACAAGACCATCTACCCCGTTGCCACCACCAACGAGCAAGATCTGTACAACCTGATGGACGTGTACCTGGACGCGGTGTTCAACCCGGCCATCTATACCAAACCCACCATTTTTGAGCAGGAGGGCTGGCACTACGAGTTGGACCTGCCGGAGGGCGCCGAGGGCGAGGGCGACGGCAGCTCCGCAAGCCTGCGCGAGGGCACGCTACGCTATAACGGCGTGGTGTTCAACGAGATGAAGGGTGCGCTGTCCGACCCCATGAGCGTGCTGGACGACGCCGTTAACGCCGCGCTCTATCCCGACACCGCCTATGCGCACGAAAGCGGCGGCGATCCGCGCGCGATTCCCACGCTCACCTACGAGCAGTTCCTGGACACGCACGCGCGCCACTACAATCCTTCCAACTCCTACATCACGCTCTACGGCGACCTGGACGTGGACCGCGCGTTGGCCTTTTTGGACGAGCGCCATCTGTCGCAGCCGAGTGCCGCGAGCTGCCGCATGGACGCAGCCGTTACCGCCGGCGAGGACCCGTCCATGCTGGCGCCCAATCCGCTGGTCGTGCAGGCACCCGTGACCTGCGAGTACAAACGCATCGAGATGTCCACCACGCCCGAGAACGCCTTGGTGGGCCTGGGCCTTGTGCTGGGCAGCGCGCTCGACCGCAAGCGTACGATCGCGGCGGATATCCTGTTCGAGGCACTGCTGGGTTCTAACGAGGCGCCAGTTAAGAAGGCCATTCTGGCCGCCGGCCTGGGCGGCAACGTGGTGAGCTATACCGCGGCCGAGAGCCTGCAGCCCTACGAGCTCATCATGCTGCAAAACGCGCAGCCCGGCGTGGCGCGCGAGCTGCGTCGCGTGTTCCAGGACGCCTGCCGCGACCTGTGCGAGCACGGCGTTCCGCGCGAGCGCCTGGAAGCTATCATCAGTAGCAACGAATACGACCTGCGCCAGCGCGACTACGGTATCGCTGACGGCGTGGCCATTGCGTGCGACGCGCTGAGCACCTGGCTCTACGATGACGATGCTGCAACGCTGGCGCTCAAGTACGGTCCGGTGTACGAGGAACTGCGCGGCGAGCTGGACGGCAGCTATTTTGAGGACCTGCTGCGCGAGCTAGTGCTGGAAAACGACCACATGGCGCTAGTCGAGCTGGTACCGGTGGATGCCGCCGAGGGTTCGGAGGGCGCCGAAGCCGCCGAGCTGGCAGCCAAGCGCGACGCCATGACCGATGCCGAGCTGGCCGACGTGGTCGAGCGCACGGCCGCGCTGCGTGCCGCGCAGGAGGCGGAGGACACGCCCGAGGCCAAGGCCACGCTGCCGCGCCTGCGCGTGTCCGACATTGGCGAGGCGCGCCCCGAGCCGCCGCTGGTCGTGGACACGACCGCGCCCATCCCCTGCCTACGCCACGGCATCCCCACCAACCGTTTGGCCTACGCTATGCAGTATTTCGACCTGAGCTGCGTCGCGTTTGAGGACCTGCCCTATGTAACGCTGCTCTGCCGCCTGCTCAAGCAGCTGCCCACGAGCGAGCACTCGGCCGACGAACTCGACAACTTGCTCGCCGGCAAGCTAGGCTTTTTGAGCTTTACGACCGAGGTCATGACCCAGCCCGACGTAAACGGCGCGCGCCCCTACCTGCTGGTGAGCGCCGGCGCCCTGTCCGAGAAGATCGGTGCGCTGGCGAGCCTGCCGCGCGAGGTGTGGTCGAGCACGCTTTTACTCGATGCCGATGCCGACCGCGTGCGCGACGTGCTTACGCAGATTCGCATTGGGCTTGAGCAGGGCTTTATCAACAACGGACACTCGGCGGCGCTCGGTCGCGCGATGAGCTACAGCTCGCCTTCGGCCGTGGTGCGCGAGCAGCTTTCTGGCGTGGACTTCTACCTGTTCCTGCGCGATCTGCTCGACCACTTTGACGAGCGCCTGGACGACCTGCGCGCCAAGCTTGCCGAGCTGGCAGGCCGCATCTTTGTGGCCGATGGCTGCCTGGCGAGCTTTACCGGCAGCGACGAGGACTTTAACGCGTACTGGGCCGCCGCGGGCGACCTGGGGCTGGGCGCTGGCGACGGCGCCGATGCCGGTCACGACGCTCTCGTGGTGCCGACGCCGCGCGACCGCCACGAGGCTTTTGTCATCCCCAGCGACATCTGCTTTGCGGCAAGCGCGTGCGACCCGCGTCGCTTAGGGCTTGACGTGACGGGCGCCTGGGCGGTTGCCGCCAACGCGCTCTCCTACGACTATCTGTGGAACGAGATCCGCGTTAAGGGCGGCGCGTACGGCTGCGGATTCCGTGCGGCAGGCGAGCGTCAGACGGCGTTCTACACCTACCGCGACCCGGCAATCGACCCCTCGATTGAGCGTGTGGCGCGCGCAGGCGAATGGCTCGGCAGCTTTGAGCCCGACGAGACCGCCTTTGAGGGCTTTATCGTGAGCTGCGTGAGCGGCATGGACGCGCCGGTGAAGCCGTACGCGCTCACCAAACGCCGCAACACGACCTACCTGGCCGGACTCGATCCGCATGCACGCGAGGAGCGCCGCGCTCAGATGCTCGCCGCCACGCCCGGTGAGCTGCGCTCGCTCGGCGCCGACGTCACGCGCATCGCGGCCGAATCGCCGACCTGTGTCTTTGGCGGCCGCGATGTCGTCGCCAAGAGCAACGCCAGCTTCAACGTAGTCGACCTGCTCGGCTAACGCACAAAGGTAGATTTTTGGAACATGCCTGAAAATCTACCTTTTCTTTTGCCGCAGTCTGCCGGTTTGTCTCGATCTGTAACACTAAGACGGCAATATCGTCTCCAGATGTTACAGATCGAGACGTTTCCGGATGACGCCGGCCCTTTGTCTCAATCTGTAACATCTAGGTCCAATTTTGCCGAGTTACTGTTACAGATCGAGACAAACCGCCGCGAACACCCGCTCTTCGTCAAAACCCACGAAGGTGTCCATGAACCACCCCCCTGCGATGGTTTGTGTGGTGATTTGGGTGTTTGCCGAGATAAAACCTGCCAAAATAAACCTGTCCCTTTTTGGCAGGTTTGCTAGAGGAGGCCGGGATGGGTAAGGCTGAGGTGCGACGGGCGGTGATTGCTCGGCGCGATGCGATTGATTTGAATGTACGGACGGCAAAGTCTGCCGCCATCTGTGCACAGCTTATTGAGCTGTTGGATCGCTTGGGAGCCGCAGCCCCGCACACCGTTGCCGTCTATGCCGCGATGGGTTCCGAAGTCGATCCTGCCGCGTTTGCCGCAGCGGCCGCCAAACGCAGCTGGCGCGTGACTTATCCGTGCATGCTCTCGGCAATTGATGCCGCAGCTTGTGGCCAGCGCATGTGCATGCGGGTAGTTGCCGCCGACGATGCGTCCGCGGCACCGTTTATCGACCACCCCATGCGGGCCTTAGCGATCACGGACATCAACAGCAGCCGCTTCCCCATCGTGCCTGCCGAGGCTCTCGACATGATCGTCGTGCCACTCGTAGCCTTCGACCGCGCCGGCGCGCGCCTAGGCTACGGCGGCGGCTGCTATGATCGCTACCTGCCCACGCTCTCGCCCGCATGTCAAATCATCGGCATCGCCTTTGACGAGCAGCGTGTCGACCACGTCCCCACCGACGCCCACGACTTGCCGCTACCCAACATCATCAGCGCCTAACGGCTGGCGCACCTCCCGACAGCCTAGTGCTCCTCGCCAGCGCGGGCCAGGTCGTAGGGCGTGGTCTGGTAGACATAGTAGTTGAGCCAGTTGGTGTAGAACAGCTGAGCCTGGCTGCGCCAGACGTTACGTGGCTCGGCGGTGGGGTCGTCCCCCGGGAAGTAATGCGCCGGCACCTGAGGGTTGAGCCCGCGCTTCACGTCGCGCTCGTACTCCAGGCGCAGCGTGTCGGTATCGTACTCGGGATGGCCAAAGACAAAGAAGCGACGGCTGTCGGTCGACTTGACAATGTACAGGCCCACCTCGTCGGACACGGCCACGACCTCAAGCTGCGGCTCGGCCTCCACGTCCTCGCGACGCACGTCGGTGTTGCGAGAATGCACGGCATAGAAGCGGTCGTCAAAGCCGCGGACCAGCGGGCTTTGCGGCTTCACCAGATAATGCTCGAACACGCCACTCGCCTTTGCCGGCAGGTCGTACTTTTGGATACCGTAATGATGGTACAGGCCGGCCTGTGCGCCCCAACAAATGTGCAGCGTAGAGTGCACGTGCGTGGTAGACCAGTCCATAATCTGGCAGAGCTCGGGCCAGTAGTCGACCTCCTCGAACGGCATCTGCTCCACCGGCGCGCCTGTGATGATCAGGCCGTCGTAGTGGATGTCGCGGATGTCGTCGAACGTACGGTAGAACGTCTCCAGGTGGCCGGCGCTCACGTGCGTGGCCTCGTGCGTCTTGGTGCGCAGCAGGTCCACCTCCACCTGCAGCGGCGTGTTGGAGAGCTTGCGCATGATCTGCGTCTCGGTGGCAATCTTGGTGGGCATGAGGTTGAGGATGAGCACGCGCAGCGGACGGATGTCCTGGTGCAGCGCGCGGTACTCGGTCATGACAAAGATGTTCTCGCTCTCGAGCTGCGCGGCGGCAGGGAGGGCGTCGGGAATGCGAATGGGCATGGAAGCTCCTTACGAGTCAGTTGCAGCTATGGTACAACGACCGGCCCCATCCGCGCGAGTACATCGCCCAGCGATGCCGTCAGCGGCCCAAATCACTCCAAAAGTAGAGATTAAAGCATGTCCCAAAAATCTACGGCACTTTAGTCTAGCAAAGTGGCAGCAGGACGCTACAATGGTTCGACGCGAAAAACTCGGCCGAAAGGATACAGATATGTACCAGACGCGTAAGATCGGTGTGGTTGGCCAGGGCCACGTAGGAGCGCATGTCGCCAACAGCCTGCTCATGCAGGGCATTGCCGATGAGCTGTACCTGTGCGATATCAACGAGGCCAAGGTGACGTCCGAGGTCCAGGACCTGCGCGACTCCCTTTCGTTTGTCCCGTACAACACCAAGATCGTCAACTGCTACGATCACTACGAGGAGCTGGCCTGCTGCGACGTCATCGTCAACGCCGCCGGCAAGGTCGCGCTGGCCGCCGGCAACCGCGACGGCGAGCTGTTCTTTACCACCGACGCCGCCCGCACCTTTGCCAAGCGCATCGTCGACGCCGGCTTTGACGGCATCTTCGTGAGCATCTCCAACCCCTGCGACGTCGTGTGCACCGAGCTGTGGCACCTGACCGGCTACGATCCCAAGAAGATCATCGGTTCGGGCTGCGGCCTGGATTCTGCCCGCCTGCGCACCGAGATCTCCAAGAAGGTCGGCGTGAGTCCCAAGTCCATCGACGCCTACATGATCGGCGAGCATGGCTTTAGCCAGCTGGCCGCCTTTAAGGCCGCAACCATCGCCGGCAAGAGCCTCAACGAGCTCCAGGCCGAAAACCCCGACAAGTACGCCTTTGACCACATGGAGGTCGAGGAGCTTGCACGCAAGGGCGGCTACGTAACCTACCAGGGCAAGCAGTGCACCGAGTACGCCGTTGCCAACTCCGCCGCGCGCGTCTGTGCCGCCGTACTGCACAACGAGCACGCCGTGCTTTCGGCCTCTACGCTTATGACCGGCCAGTATGGCGAGGAGGGCATCTTCACCTCCCTGCCGTGCGTGATCGGTGCCGGGGGCGTCGAGGAGGTCTACACGCTGGACCTGTCCGAGCACGAGCTCGAGGGCTTCCACAAGAGCTGCCAGCACATCCGCGACAACATCGCCCAGCTCGACTGGTGGGACGCCGAGGCCTACGACGCCAAGTAGTCTGCCGGTTGATGCGACAACTCGCTCACACGGACGCAATGTAAAGCGGGCCGCGCCGGAAACCCACCGGCGCGGCCCGCTTTTTGACTCATGCGACACGCTTGCAGTTTTAGGTCTAATACTTTTCCCGAAAAGTGAACGAGCAAAAACAAGCCCCCGAAGCATCGACACTTTATGAGGACCATTTCCTGCAGTTTCATTAAGATTTTCCTGCGATTTTGGCGCCAAAAAATGTCGATGCTTCGGGGGTCCAAAATAGGTCGTTCACTTCTGGGAAAAGTATCTGACTTCGTTTTTCGACAAACGGAAAGGGGCGCCGTAACGCAAACGGGGCCCGCGCTTGGCGAAAGCCCCATCATGAAAAATCGCTTTCCCCGTTACCTAGTACTGCTCGATGCCCATGTAGCGACGGACCTCGGGGCTGTGGTTGAACACCTTGCCGCGCGCGGCGCGCAGCTCGCAGCTCATCGCGTAGAAGAAGATTGGCTCCAGGAACGAACGCACGCTGGCAGGCACCTCGCCCACGCCGTACTCGAGCGCATCGAGCACCATGATCGTGTCGGTGTGCGTGTTGAGGAATGCCAGCGCGCGCTCCTCCATGGGACGGCACTCGCCCGATCCGAGCTGCACAAAGTAGAACACGCCGGGCTCGGTAGCCTCAAACGGGCCGTGGAAATACTCGCCGGAGTGGATGTAACAGCAGTGCTGCCACTGCATCTCCATGAGCGAGCAGATTGCCATGGCGTAGGTCTGGCTAAAGTTGGGGCCGGAGCCCAGGATGTAGAAGAACTTGTGCTGCTGACAGAGCTCGGCAAAACGGGCGCCCAGCTCGGCGTTGACCTTCTCGCGCGCGGCGGGCAGCAGCGCATCCATCTGCTTAAGGCCGGCGTACATGTCGGCGAGCGCCTCGTAGCCCTCCTGCTGGTCGAGCAGTTCGGCGGCGATCAGAGCGCCGATGCCCTGCGGCACCTCAGCCTGCGACACGCCCTCGCCCCACGGATAGACCCAGGTGGTCCACTTGCCGTTGTCGATCTTGGAGTCCTCGCAGTCGGTGAGGGCAACGACCTCGGCACCGGCAGCCAACGCCATCTCGCAGCCGTCGACAACCTCCTGCGTGTTGCCGCTGTGGCTGCAGGCAATAACGAGCGACTTCGGCCCTAGGCTCTTGGGGGCCATCAGGCAAAACTCGCGCGCCGTGTAGACCGTCGAGGTAAACGTGGTGGCCTCGCGCTTGAGCAGTTCGTTAGCCGGCATGAGGTCAATCATCGAACCGCCGCAGGCGATCCAAAAGACGTTCTCGACCTTGCCCTTGCGCTCGATAATTTCCTGAATCAAATCATGTGCGTTCATGCTGATGCTCCTCCTTGTGTGGCGGCTTTTGGCGACGGCTGCTCGTACCTGCTGTCGTTCTATGTTGTCCTATTTATAGCACGCAAGCAGGCACGGTGGAAGCCATTGCAGCAAATTTGTTCTATATTGTTCTATTCGTGGACGTTAGATGTCAAACACGTAGCGCGAGCCCACGATCTTTTGACGACCGAGCAGCAAGGGCCGCTCGTCCGCATCGGTAAAGTACGCCTCCATATAGAAGAGCGGCTCGCCGACCGGCACCTCCAGCAGCAGGGCCGCCTGAGCATCGGCAAGCGCAATCTCCACGGTGCAGGGGTCGGACTTGAGCGGCGCGCGGCCCGAATGCTCGGCAACGAGCGCAAAGATGGAATTGTCCGCGAGGTCCTCGTCGCGCATCGTTTGCAGATACGGGTGGTCGGCCAGCACAAAGGCGTTGTTCTCGAGCATGACGGGCACGCCGTCGGCCGTACGTACACCCTCGACCACGATGAGTTCGCAGCCGGGTTCCACGCCAAAGAACGCCGCGTCCTCGCGCGTCGCCGCAACCACTGTGCGCGACACCAGGCGCGCTCCGGCCACCATGTCGTTGGCGGCACAACCCTCGGTGAAGCTCTGGACGTCGCCCTTCTGGCGAATCTTGCGCTTGAGCTTAGGAGCGCACACAAAGGTGCCCCTCCCCTGCTGGCGGTTGAGGTAGCCCGCGCGCGACAGCTCCTCGATGGCACGGCGCACGGTGATGCGGCCCACGCCGTAGGACTTCGCGAGCTCCATCTCGGAAGGAATGCGCGAGCCGGCAGCGTACACGCCGCGCGCGATCTCGCCCTTTAGGTCGTCCATGACCTGCTGGTACAGCGGCACGGCGGACACCTTGGCGCGCTCGGAACGTTCGGTCTTGCTATCGGCTACCATCGTTACACTCCATCCC
>CABQJJ010000030.1 GCA_902464485.1 uncultured Collinsella sp.
CCCTTATGGCCGCCGACGCCGCGGTCATGGTCATCGACGGTGCCAAGGGCGTCGAGGCCCAGACCAAAAAGCTCTTTAAGGTCTGTACACTGCGCCATATTCCCATCTTCACCTTTGTGAACAAGCTCGACCACGAGGCTCGCGATCCATTTGAGCTCATGGAAGAGATCGAGAATGTTCTGGGCATCAATACGTATCCCATGAACTGGCCGATCGGTAGCGGTCGCAACTTCCGCGGCGTGTTCGATCGCCAGACCCGTCGCGTTATCGCCTTTGAGGGCGACGGTCACGCCAACGCCACCAAGAAGGTCGCCGAGGTCGAGGCCGAGCTGGGCGACCCCGCCATGGATGAGCTTATCGGCGAGGAGAACCACAAGAACCTGATGGACGACATCGAACTGCTCGATGGTGCCGGCGACGAGCTCGACTTGGATGCCGTGGCCTGCGGCAAGCTGAGCCCGGCGTTCTTTGGCTCGGCGCTCACCAACTTTGGCGTGGAGCCCTTCCTCAAGGAGTTTCTGCGCCTGGCTCCGACGCCGCGCGCCTATACCGATACGCTCACCAGCGAACCGGTCGATCCCTGCCGCGACGACTTTAGCGGCTTTGTGTTTAAGATCCAAGCCAACATGGACAAGAACCACCGCGACCGCATTGCCTTTGTGCGCATTTGCTCGGGTAAGTTCGAGCGCGGCATGGACGCCTTCCACGTGCAGGGCAACCGCAAGCTCAAGCTTGCTACAGGCACGTCGATGATGGCCGATGACCGCGCCATCGTGGACGAGGCGTACGCGGGCGATATCGTGGGCCTGTTCGACCCGGGTATCTTTAGCATCGGTGACACCGTGTGCTCCGGCAAGCGTCACGTGCAGTATCCACAGATCCCGACGTTTGCCCCCGAGATGTTCGCTCGCATTACGCAGGTCGACACGCTCAAGCGCAAGCAGTTCGTCAAGGGTATGGAGGAGCTTGCCCAGGAGGGCGCCATCCAGATCTTCCGCGAGCTGGGTGCCGGCATGGAGAGCGTCATTGTGGGCGTGGTTGGCGTGCTGCAGTTTGAGGTGCTCGAGCGCCGCCTCAAGGCCGAGTACCGTGTTGAGGTTCGTCGCCAGCCGCTGCCCTATACGGACATCCGCTGGATCCAGAACGATCCCGATACCATCGATATCCCGGCTCTTTCGCTCACGCGCGACACCCTGCGCGTCGAGGACATGCGCGGCGGTAAGTTGCTGCTGTTTACGAGCCCGTGGAACGTGGATTGGGCAACCGACCACAATCCCGACCTTATCCTGTCGGAGTTTGGCAACGTAGCCTTTTAACGCACCAGTGCGGTGGCCCTGCGGGGCTGCCGCGCCGATTGCTTGCCTGATGCCGCGTGAGCGGCTATCATACCCACCGTCGTCTCAAGACCGGGGCGTCCGAGCAGTTCGGGTCCGATATCCTGCTCGTTAAACCTAAAACCAAAGGAGTACATAATGATCAAGAAGGTCATGGAGGACTACAAGGTCCTGTTGCGGAGCATTCCCGCGGCAACGGTTTCGCTGTTTTTCGTGAGCGTTATCATGATGAACCTGCTGGCCAACAAAGAGCTTATCAGCCTGCCGTATCTGGCGCTCGACTGCGGCTTTGTGGTGAGCTGGGTCTCGTTTTTGTGCCAGGACATGATCTGCAAGCGCTTTGGCGCCAAGGCATCCATCAAAATCTCTATCCTCGCGCTGCTGGTCAACCTGGCCGTGAGCCTGTGCTTTTGGGCATGCTCGCTCACGCCCGGCATGTGGGGCGCCTACTACGACACGGGCATGATCGAGGTCAACACTGCCCTTAACGCCACCATTGGCGGCACCTGGTACGTGGTGCTGGGCTCTTCGCTGGCAATGCTCGTTTCTGCTGTGGTTAATTCCACACTCAACCAGTCGCTCGGTCGTATGCTCAAAAAGAATAATTTTGCGAGCTTCGCCTTCCGCTCCTATGTGTCTACGGGTGTTGGCCAGTTTATCGACAACCTGGTCTTTGCCATTGTGGTGAGCCACACGTTCTTTGGCTGGACCTGGGTGCAGGTCCTTATGTGCTCGCTGACGGGTGCCATCGCCGAGCTGCTGTGTGAGGTCTTCCTAAGCCCCGTTGGCTACAAGGTCGTGCGCGGCTGGGAGCGCGAGAATGTGGGCTCCGAGTACCTCGAGCGCCACGCAACCGCCTAAGGAGCAAGTATGCGGGTTTTGATCACGGGTGCTTCGGGCGGTATCGGAGCCGCATGCGTGCAGCGCTTTTTGGACGAGGGCCACGAGGTCGTGGGCTTTGATCTGCTGCCGGCGGCGATCGAACACGAGCGCTACCGCCATCTGATTGTTGATGTCCGCGAGCCGGGCTCGTTTCCAGGCGACCTTGAGCCCCAGGTGATCGTGAACGTTGCCGGCACGCAGGACTCGGCCGATGACATTGCCGCCAACCTGTGTGGCACCATCAACGTGGCCGAGCGCTACGCCTTTGTGGGGGAGGGGCTTGCCGCCAAGCCGGCGCCGGCTATCAAATCCGTGGTCAATGTGGGG
The DNA here is from genome assembly GCA_902464485.1 of uncultured Collinsella sp. Lineage (GTDB taxonomy): Bacteria > Actinomycetota > Coriobacteriia > Coriobacteriales > Coriobacteriaceae > Collinsella. The sequence continues at coordinate 2,544 of CABQJJ010000030.1, forward strand.
TCGGCGAGTGGACATACGGGATCGGAGTTTCCCGCCTATGCCGCCAGCAAAGGCGGCGTTATCGCCTACACCAAGAACCTTGCAAACCGTCTGGCGCCGCAGGCCATCGCCAACAGTGTGGACCCGGGCGGCGTTATCACGCCGCTCAACCGTTGCGTGATGGAAGACGAGCACCTGTGGAACCAGATTATGGAGCTCACGCCGCTTAAACGCTGGGCAACCGCCCAAGAGATCGCCGAGTGGATTTACTTTGTGGGCGTGACCAACCGGTTTATGACCGGGCAGAGTTTGCTCATTGACGGTGGCGAGGCCGGCCGCACACAATTTATTTGGCCCGAATAGGAAACGCGCCCGATGGAAAGCCGTCGGGCGCGTTTTTGATGTATCGATTTTTAGCCGAGGCAAGTCCAGTTGACGGGGGTCGAGCCGTGCTGTTCGAGTAGCCGATTGGCTGCCGAGAAGGGACGCGACCCCATAAAAGCGGGGAGTTCTGCCGTGGCACGGTTGGCCGAAAGCGGCGAGGGGTGCGTGGAGGCCAGGCAGAACTTGCCGGTTGCCTTACCCGCGCCGGTCGTGGCGAGCTTGCCTTCGACCATCTGCTGGGCAAAGCGGCCCCATGCCAAAAAGACTACCGGTTGGGGCAGCTGGCAGCAGCGTTCGATAACGTAGTCGGTGAGCGTGCTCCAGCCCAGCTTGGCGTGTGAGTTCGCGGCATGCTCGCGCACGGTGAGCGTAGTGTTGAGGAGCAAGACGCCCTGTTGTGCCCATGGGGTTAGGTCTCCCGTGGCGGGAATGGGGCAGCCCAGATCGGCTTTGAGTTCCTTATAGATGTTGCGCAGGCTCGGCGGCAATTTGGTTTGCGTCGTGGGAACCGAGAACGACAGTCCCATGGCCTGGTTGGGCCCGTGATAGGGGTCTTGACCTAAGATGACAACTTTGACCTGGTCGGCCGGCGTGTAGGCGAGGGCATTGAGGATGTCGTCTTGTGCCGGGTAGATGGTTTGCTCGGCACGCAAAAGGGCGATGCGCTCGAGCAGCTGGTTCGTAGTGTCACGTACCGGTTGCGGCGCATCGTCCAACCAAGTTGCTATGTTGCGGTCGCGAGTTGCGGTGTCCATGGGGCTCCTTTATGGCAGATGCTCTGTTGGCATCTATTGTAAAGGCGTTCGGAGACCTTTGTGTCGTGGCTACAAAAGGTGAGGCGCTTACGAGGCCCGCTCGGGCGTTCCTGCCATGCGGGTATGGTCGTGAGTATGCGCATAAAGTCGCGGGAGCTGCACGGTTGCCACCATGACGCCGGTGAGGATGAGGGCGGCGCCAAAGAAGGCGATGGGGCTCAGGACCTCGCCGACCAGGAAAAACGAGAAGATAGCGGAGCAGACCGGCTCGAGTGAGAAAGCGAAGCCGGTGGTCTCGGCGGGCACGTGGGGCTGCACGAGCGTCTGGGTGATGAAGCCGTAGGCAGAGCAGATGAGTGCGAGCGCGACGACAACGACGATCTCGTTAGGTGTGCCGGGAAGCGTGAGGCCGCCAAAAGTGAATGCAGCGATGCCCGAGAACAGACCGCCAAAGCCCAGCTGCCAAACGCCCAGAGCAAGCGGATCGACTTCTTCGACAAAGCGCTTGGCCAGGATAATGTGGCTGGCATAGATAAATGCCGAGAGCAGCATGATGATCGCACCCGGGTTTAGGCTGGTGAAGTCGGCGCCCGAGAGCAGCAGCATGCCGCAGGTGACGATGACCGTGCCGACGAGCACTTTGCGCTCGGGGGCGCGGCGCAGCAGGGCCGCGTTGGCAAACGGCACGATCACGACCGTCAGGCTCTGCAAAAAGCCGGCAGTGGAGGCAGAGGTGAGGCTGGAGCCCAGGCACATGCAGGTGAGCTCGGTTGCCATGATGGCGCCGATGATGGCGGCGCGGACCATGAGGTCGCGGTTGATGCGCAGCGCGCGCTTGTGGAAGAGCAGCAGGCAGGCCACAAAGGCGATGATGCAGCGCAGCGCAACGATGCTCGTGGCGTTCATGCTGTCCATGCCGATCTTCATGAGGGGATACGAAAAGCCCCATGCGACGGGAACGGAAAATGAGAGCGCGATTGCTTTTTTGCGATCCATGGGGCTCCTTTTGTTACAGAACGGTTTCGTAAAAAGGATTCTGCTCCCAGATATGGATGTAGTAAAGCGAATGTATCTTCAGTATGATTAAGAAATACTAATGTTGGCAGAAAAAGCCCTGGCAAAACGTTTTACAGCTACATCGATGGGGAGGCACGATGGCATCGCGGTATCAGATTGTTTGTATGGTGGTCGATCGCGGCAGTCTTAAGGGCGCGGCGGACGAGCTGGGCTATACGCAAAGTGCAGTGAGCCAGGCCGTCAAGGCGCTCGAGCGCGAGCTGGGTACCACGCTTATCGAGCGCGGCAAGCAGGGTGTGTCGCTTACGCGCGACGGCAAGCAGTACCTGCCGTATCTGCGACAGATCGTAACTGCCGAGGCCGAGCTTGAGGGCAAGCGCCAGGAGCTGCTGGGGCTCTCCTCGACCGATATTCGTATCGCGACGTTTACTAACGTGAGCCGCACCGTATTGCCGCGCGTGATTCGCGACTTTGGGGCTCTGCATCCTGGCGTACGCTTTACCCTCAAGCAAGGCGATTACACGCGCAACGCCCAGTGGGTGCACGATGGTGTGGTTGATTTTTGTTTTACGGCGCGCGGATTTACCGCTGGGCTCGAGAAGCGCGTGGTCTATCACGACGAGTTGGTGGCACTGCTTCCGGCCGCGCATCCGCTGACGGCAAAGGAAAAGGTGACACTTGCCGACCTGGCGTCCGAGCCGTTTGTGCTGCTGGATGAGGGCGAACAGAGTCTGGTGCTCGATGCATTCGCGATGCATGGGCTGTCGCCGCACGTAACGAGCGAGGTGACCGATGACTACACCATCATGGCGATGGTGGAGGAGGGTCTAGGCGTGAGCATGCTCTACCGTCGTACTGTGGAGGGCATGCGAGCCGATATTCGTGTGCGGCCCATCGTGCATGCCCCCTCGCGCGACGTGGTGGCCGCCTGGCGCAGCTGGGACACCATGCCCATCGCCACAAGGCGCTTTATCGACTATATGAGCTCTCATATTGTCAATTAATGACTGGCGTGGCGTTGAGTGCGGTGTTTAGCGGGCTGTCGCTTTGGCTTGGGTGGCGCGATAGGTGTGTGCCGGGTGGCAAAGTAGTACCGCTACGACCATAAAGAACGCCGTGGTGCCCAGGCTGATGGGGTAGACCATCATGATGTTCGCAAAAGTGCGGAAGTGCGGGAACACGCAGAACACCCAATAGAAGCGGATGCCGCAGACGCAGATCATGGTGATGAGGGCGGGCGTGAGCGAGATACCAAAGCCGCGCAGATAGCCGGACATGTTTTCGTAGAACATGCTAAAGGCGTACGCCGGAAAGATCGAACACACGCGGATATAGCCGATCGAGACGATGTTGGGATCGCTGTTGAACAGCGACAGGATTTCGCGTCCCAGGCCGACAATAACGATGATCGTGGTGAGTGCAACGATACCGCCTTCGACCAGACAGACCTTGAGCGTCTTGGTGCAGCGGTCGATCTCGCGGGCACCGTGGTTTTGTCCCACAAAGGTGGTGCAAGCTTGGCTAAAGCTGTTGAGCAGGTTGTAGCACACGTACTCTAGGCTCATGGCGGCGCTCGATGCGGCCATGACCTCGGTGCCCAGACTGTTGATGGCAGACTGGATGATGATGTTGGCGACGGCAAAGACAGCGCTTTGGATGCCGGCGGGCAGGCCGATCTTGACGATGCGCTTGAGGGCGACGGGGTCTAAGCCTAAGTCGCGTGGGGTGACGCGGACGACGGAGTCGGTCTTGAGCAGGCGGATAAAGAGCGTAGCGGCGCTGACGGTGTAGGCGATGGCGGTGGCGATGGCGACGCCCGCGACGCCCCAGTGGAGTACGGGGACAAAGATGAGATCCAGTCCAATGTTGAGGACGGTGGACACGGCAAGCGCCTGCAGCGGCATGCGGGTGATGCCGACGGAGCGGAAGATCGCGGCCTCAAAGTTGTAGAGCAAGATCGAGGGCATGCTGAGCAAAAAGACGCGCAGGTAGAGCGAAGCGAGCGGCATGGTTTCGGCGGGAACGTTGAGCGCGGCGAGCATGGGCTCGGCAAAGATCTCGCCCAGCGCGATGACGACAAAGCCCACGAGTGCCATAAGAATCGAGGTATGGACGGCGCGTTTGACCATGTTCTGATCGTTGCGGCCGATAGCGTTGGCGATGACCACGTTGGAGCCAAGCGACATGCCAATAAACAGGTTGAGCATAAGACTGGTAAGCGGAACGTTAGAGCCGACCGCTGCCATGGCGAGGGTTCCCTGGTCGCCCGAGAAATTACCGATGATGACCGTGGCGATGAGGTTCGACAGCTGCTCCAAGATGCTCGTGGCGGCCACGGGGAAGGCGAACAGGGGAATATTGCGCCACAGCGAGCCGGTGGTCATGTCAATGTGCTTAGATACGGTGTCAGCCATGCGCTCTCAATCTCTAACATGCTCTTTCGTGCTTATTTGCGCAGACGATGATACTCCTAATGCAACCAGTCGGCACTTAGGCAGTCGGCACTTAGGGACGTTCCTTTTCTGCCGGCAGTTGGGGGACACTCCTTGTCTCTTCTATGACTAGGTGGGGGAGGCGTGAGACAATAGTGGGCGTTGTGTTGTTCGCGCTAAGGAGTTGCCATGTTGTTGTGTCCCGTTTGCCATGAGCCGCTGGTGGATGACGAACGCGGTGCTGCATGCGCGGGCGGACATCGGTTTGACCGCGCTCGTGAGGGCTATCTATATCTACTGTGCTCGTCCAAGGGCGGTGACTCCATGGGCGATCCCAAGTCGCAGGCACGCAGCCGTCGTGACTTTTTGAACCGCGGTTACTATGCGCCGCTGCGCGATGCAATGGTCGAGCTAGTGCGCGAACGAGCTCAGCGGTGCGCGGCTATGTCGGACAAGCCGCTGGCCTTGCTCGATATTTGCTGCGGCGAGGGCTACTACACCAGCGCCATGGGCGCGGTGCCGGGCGTGGATGCTTACGGTTTCGACCTGGGCAAAGAGATGGTGCGCCTGGCCGCCAAGCGCGGTGATGCGACCTATTTTGTGGCCAACATGAAGGACATCCCCGTGGCCGATGGCACCTTCGATATGGTGACCGAGCTCTTTGCCCCCTTTAACGAGCGCGAGTTTGCCCGCGTACTGGCGCCGGAGGGCTCGCTCTACACCGTGGTGCCGGGTGCCCGTCATCTGTTTGGGCTCAAAGAGGTGCTCTACGACACGCCGTACCTCAACGATGAGAAGCTGCCGAAGACCACCGAGCTCGAGTTAGTCGGAACGCAGCGGGTATCTGCGAACATTACGCTGGCGACCCAGGCCGACATCGAGCCGGTGTTCCAGATGACGCCGTACTACTACCGCACACGCCCTGCCGATAAAGAGCGTCTGACAAACCTGGACACCCTTCAAACCGACATCGACTTCATTATCGCCGAGTACCGCCACTAACCTACCAAATAGGGACAGGTTTATTTTGGTAGGTTTTATCTGGGCAAACGTAAAGGGCCGACCGCGTTGCTGCGCGATCGGCCCTTTTTTATTGGCGTATATACCAGAGTCGCTGAGTGATTGACACGGATGCGGCTTAGCTCAAACGGTCCATGCCCTCTTTCTTGACGCGGTTGGCGAGTACAAAGTAGATAATGCTGACAATCAGGCCGGTAAAATCGGGGGTGCTTGAGCCGGTCCCACCCAAGAGGGGCAGGGAGAGAAGCAGGCTGATGACCGAACATGCTAGGCAGACGATGGACCAAATCCAGACAACGCCAGCCTTGGCGGGATTGTTTGCCGCGCGGATGCCAAAGACGGCGGTCACAATTTCGACGACGCCCAATACGATGACGACGATGCAAGAAACGATCATGGCACCCGTGATATCGCCTGCCGCGCCGCCCGCAAAGAGCGCTGTAGCACCCATGCCTGCGCTTAGAATGCCGACGACAAAGAAGAAGAACGATAGGATTTTGAGTAATTTACAGGCGTTGCTCATGGCTGGTCCTTTCGATACGAGTACGCCAACCTGGCGCACCCCATGTGCTGCACATATGGTGAAGCACATTGTAGTTCAACGCGGCGATGCATGCGCCTGAAAGCGCTTTGAGCCCGCGCAGCCCAATCCGACCTTTCAAAAAGGAAAGCTGGACGTAAGCCAAATCGATGGCAGCTCATGTGCGGCGCTGAGATGATGGGGCCGTAACAAGGAACTGGTCTCAAGGAGGAGCCATGATGTACGGAGCAGGGCAAGTGCGTGAGCCGCGGTCGTTGGGAAGGCGCATGAGTGATTCTGTGATCGCTGCCGTGTGCACGGGATTGATGGCGGTGCTTTGCATTGGGATGCTGTGGACCATGTCGCATGTGGGACAATAGCGAACGGTTGGGTGCTGGCATTAACGGCGCTCGCGTATTCGTTTTGCTTGTTAAGGAGTGCCCATGGGCGTCGTCGATCCCTTTTCTGTTGCTCGGGCCGCGGGGCTTGAGCTGACCGGGAAGTCCGAGGGCCTCACGCTCACCGACGGCACGATGGAGTTGCGTGCCGATTTTACCCGCATGCTGCCACGGCTCAAACAGGGCCGCCTGCAGCAAGAGCTGCTGGTAAAGGCTGCGCGCGCAAAAGGCACCGAGAGCCTATGGGCGATTGATGCCACAGCAGGCTTTGGCGAGGATTCGCTGCTGCTGGCGGCTGCGGGCTTTACCGTCGATCTGTATGAACAGGATTGTGTGATCGCGGCGCTCCTCAAGGATGCCTTGGATCGCGCGGCAGATGATCCGGCGCTTGCGGCTGCCGTGTCGCGCATGCGCTTACATGCCGGCGAGGACAGCATCGCTGGTCTTCAGCAGACGGCGGCGATGATCGAGCAGGGCAAGCTCACAGCCCCCGACGTGGTGTACCTGGACCCCATGTTTCCCGAGCGCACCAAGAGTGCGGCGGTTAAAAAGAAGTTCCAACTTTTGCATCATCTGGAACAGCCGTGTGCCGATGAGGAGACGCTGGTCGAGGCAGCGCTTGCGGTGCACCCGCGCAAGGTCGTTATCAAGCGACCGGTGAAGGGGCAACTGCTTGCCGGCGTTAAGCCGAGCTATCAACTTGCGGGCAAGGCCGTTCGCTACGATGTTTTGGTGCCGCCGCGTCCGTAACACGTTCATGATGGCTGGCGCTCCGTCAGTGTCGTGCCGATGCGGGGTCTATTTCCAAGGGTGCGACGTCAGGTGCCAGCCGCCGCAGTATTCGCATTTGTAGCAGGCCAAACCACGCCGCCCGCGGTTTTCGCAGTCGGCCATAATGGCCTCGGCCTCGGCGCGCGTGTCGTAACGGTTTTTGCGCTCGCACGACTTGTAGCGCCAGGCTTCATCGCGCTCGGCGTCCAGGGCGTCGCGGCGCTCGTCCTCGCGCGCAAACAGGTCGCTCATATCGCCGCCGGTGGCAGCGCCCAAAAACTCGCTTTTGGCCTTTGACCAGGCGGCTCGCTTTTTGCTTCCCATCCGCTTCGCGCCCCTTTCCAAACGCTGGTATCATTGCTCAATCAAAGTGATACCAATAAACGTGAGGTCGCCGCGTGATGATCAGAAAAACCCTCGATACCGACATTCCCGCCGTCATGGCTATCTATGACGCGGCCCGCGCCTTTATGCGCGCGCATGGCAACGCCACGCAGTGGCCCGAGGGCACGCCTTCTGCCGAGCAGTTGGCTGCCGATATCGCCGCCGGTGGCAGCTATGTGTGCGAAGTCGACGGCCGCGTGGTGGCGACGTTTGCCTTTTTACCGGGCCCGGACGAGTGCTATGACGCAATTGAGGACGGTCAATGGCGTAGCGACACTCCGTACGCCGTGCTGCACCGTGTGGCATCCGATGGCACCACGCATGGTGTTGCGGCCGCGATGTTTGCCTTTGCCAAGGAGCGCGTCGACCATCTGCGCATCGACACGCATCAAGACAACCTGCCCATGCAGGGCGCCATCGCCAAGGCCGGGTTTAAGCGCGCCGGCGTCGTATATGTGTCGGACGGCACGCCGCGCGTTGCGTTTGATTGGCTGCGCGAGGCGTAAAGGCCGAGTCGCGTATCGGCAATTCGCGCGAACGGAAAATGGCCCCAAACGGGGCCATTTCTGTTTGCATGTGGTGTTTTGGCTGGGCAAAAGACCAACGTTCGTCGTTAGGGAAATGCTGGCTACGCCTTGGGCAGCTCGCTTCCGCAGTGGCAGCATTTGGTCGCGCCCTCATTTACCTCTTCCAGGCAATAAGGGCAGACGGGCTTGGGGGCGGCTTCCTCGGCGGGGGCGCCGGCCAGCTTGTCGCCAATCTCCTGTGCCTTGTTAAACGCCTTGACGATGGCAAAGACAATGGCCGCCACAATCAAAAAGTTGATGAATGCGCCGAGGAACGCGCCAAAGTCGATATTGGTGCCCGGCACCACCAGCCCCGAGATCTCGGTGGCGCTGCCGCCGGCAATCACGGCGATGAGCGGGTTGATGATGTTGTCGGTAAGCGAGGTCACGATAGCAGTGAACGCGCCGCCAATGATGACGCCGACTGCCATGTCCATCACGTTGCCGCGGTTGATGAATTCCTTGAATTCGTTGAGCAGTGCCTTCATGGTGGCTCCTCGTTGTTGTTGGGCTCGCGTTGCCACCGCCCCAGATGAGCCCGGGCAGACAAAAGGGGAGGTGCCGGCTTTCGCAAGGCGCGAACCTACGAAAATCGCCGCGCGGCAACGCGGGGCGATGAGCTCGGTCGGGGGATAGGGCCCGCTTCGCCCACCGGCCCGTAAATTGTATCATCCAGTGTGGAGCGTGAACGCCCGTTGCCGCGTGCGATGGGCTTGTGATAAGAGGAGAGCCATGTCGAAGCAAGCGGTCGTTGGAATCTTGGCGCATGTCGATGCCGGCAAGACCACGTTGGCCGAGGCCATGCTGTTCAACGCGGGTCGCATTCGCAAGCGCGGCCGCGTGGACGATGGCGATTCGCATCTGGACACTAACGCGATCGAGCGCGAGCGCGGCATTACGATCTTCTCGTCGCAGGCCATGCTCGACCATGGCGATACCCACGTCATGCTCGTGGATGCACCGGGGCATGTCGATTTTTCTGCCGAGGCGGAGCGCACATTGCGCGCGCTCGACTACGCGATTTTGGTTGTGGGTGCCAACGATGGCGTGCAGGGGCACACCGAAACCCTGTGGCGCCTGCTTGCGCGCTATGACATCCCGACGTTCATCTATATCAACAAAATCGATTTGGAGAATCCCGGCTGCGATGTTTTGCTGGCACAACTTGGGCAGCGTCTTTCCGAAGGCTGCCTGGATGCCAACGAACTGCTGGCGGGCGGCGCCGTTCAGGAGGACGCTGCTGCGTTGGACGAGGCGGCGCTCGAGGAGTTTCTTGAAGCGGGTGAGCTTTCCGTCGCAACGCTGTCGCGCATGGTTGCCGAGCGCAAGCTCTTTCCCTGTTTTGCCGGCTCGGCGCTCAAGGACCAAGGCGTGGACGAGCTGCTGGATGGCACATGCGCGCTGATGCGTGAACAGGCGTGGCTCCCGGAGTTTGCCGCGCGCGTCTATCGTGTCAGCCGCGGAGATCGCGGCGAGCGTTTGGCTTGGGTTAAAGTGACCGGCGGCACGCTGCACGCCAAGCAGATGATTGACGGACGTTCCGGTGCCGAGGCATGGGAGCAGAAGGTCGATCAAGTACGCATCTATAACGGCGAGAAGTATGAGCTTGCCCAAGAAGTTGCTGCTGGCGGTATTTGTGCCGTGACGGGTCTTGCGCACGTTCGCCCAGGGGACGCCCTGGGCGCGGAGCCCGCGGGCGATGCACCCGTCATTGCGCCAGTCATCATTTATACGGTGCTTCCGGGCGAACACGACGTCCATACGGTGTTCAAAGCATTGACTGAGTTAGCGGACGAAGATCCCATGCTCGGCGTAAGCTGGAATACGCATCTTGGGCAGATTCACCTGCAGTTGATGGGCGCCGTGCAGCTCGAGGTCGTGCAGCGCGTGCTGGCCGATCGTTTTGGCCTTGCGGTCGAGTTTGAGCCCGGCGGCATTCTCTATAAGGAGACTATCTCGCAGCCGGTCGAGGGTGTGGGCCACTTTGAGCCGCTGCGCCACTATGCCGAGGTGCATCTGCGCCTGGAGCCGTTGCCAGCAGGTTCGGGCGTGCAGTTTGGCACCGTGACCTCGACCGACGAGCTCGATCTTAACTGGCAGCGTCTGGCACTCACCAACGCCATGGAGCGCGACCACCTGGGCGTGCTGACCGGCTCGCCCATCACCGATGTGCGCATTACGCTCACGGGCGGCCGCGCGCATGCCAAACACACCGAGGGCGGCGATTTTCGCCAGGCCACGTACCGCGCGATTCGCCAGGGTTTGATGCAGGCGCGTGAGGCCGGTGCGGCGATGCTGTTGGAGCCGTGGTATCGCTTTGAGCTCGAGGTGCCGGGGGAGTGTGTAGGTCGGGCGCTCTCGGATGCCACGCGCATGGGTGCCGAGTACGAGTCGCCGACGATGGCGGGCGACCGGGCGAAGCTTGTGGGTCGCGTGCCGGCATCCGAGGTGCAGGATTACGCGCTGGAGGTGGCTGCCTACACGAGCGGGCGCGGTCATCTGTACCTGGAGTTCGCCGGTTATGCGGCTTGCCATGATGCCGAGCGCGTAATCGAGACGGCGGCCTATGAGCCCGAGGCCGATCTGCCCAACACGCCCGATTCGGTCTTTTGCGCCCACGGCGCCGGCTACACGGTCAAATGGTACGACGTACCCGCCGCGGCGCACGTAAAGGTTGATCCCGCCACCTTCCGTCCCTGGCGAGCGGCAGACGCCGAGTTTTTCGGCCACATGTGACAAAGTGGCAATCCCTTTGTCACATGCTATTGGTATAACTTGGTATAAGTTGGTATAAGTTGGTATAACTATTATCAGGGATTGCCAATCCGAGGAGGCCGGCATGAATCCAAATCCCTTTAAGCCCACAGCTGGTAAGCGGCCCCCGATACTCATCGGTCGCGAGTCGGTCATCGAAGATTTTGAGGAAGGGCTCGACAACGGCGCCGGAGCGCCAGGCAGGCTCATGCTCATTACGGGAAACCGCGGCTGCGGTAAAACGGTTCTCCTGCGGGAGCTGCAACGTCTAGCCAGCGAGCGCGGATGGGCGGTTGTCTCCGATTCTGCTTCGCTTGGCTTGTGCGATCGCCTGGCCGACGCGCTTCGCTCGAATAAACCCGTTGTGACGACAATGGAGTTTGGGCCGTCGTTTGGTCGGATGTCGGTCGAGGCGGCTCGGGCAAAGGGCGAGACGCTACGGGGGCTAGTCAACGAGCGCCTCAAGAAGCTCGGTCCAGGCAAGGGCATCCTGTTTGCGATTGACGAGGCGCAATCTGCGTCAATCGAGGAACTGGCGGCTCTTGCCGTTCTCTATCAGCAGGTGCTCGGAGATCAGGATGCTACGGGCCTGCCCGATAGCGACCAGCGCGGTCTTGCGCTGGTATTTGCCGGCTTGCCCAGTATGGTTGACGACCTGCTCGAAGAGCCGAGCGTGACGTTTTTGCGCCGTGCTCAGCAGCGTGCGCTGGGGGCGATTTCTTTGCCCAAGGTGCGCGATTCATATGTCCAGACGGTCAAGGACGCCGGTCTTTACGTTGATGCGGAGACGGCGGACCTTGCGGCGCGCAAGAGTATGGGGCATCCCTATATGGTCCAGCTGGTGGGCTATTACATGTGGCGGTCTGCTACCCGGCGTGGCTCGCAGGCCATTGAAGAACACGATGTCGAGACCGGTTACGCAGACGCCATCTCCGAGTTCTACGAAGCGGTCGACGCGCCGCTGTATTACGGCCTGCGCAGCCCGCAGCGCCTGTTTATCGAGGCGATGGCGGTTGACGAGAACAAGCCGACGCGCATGGCGGACATCATCGAGCGCTGCGACCGTACCCAGAGCTGGGCGAGTAAATATCGCGCAAGCCTGATTCGCGAGCGCGTCATCGAGGCTGCCGGATACGGCCTCGTCCGGTTTACCGTGCCCATGCTGGGTGCGTACATTCGCGATCGCATTTTATGGCACGAGTGATGTGACAAAGGGACGGTCCCTTTGTCACATTTGATCAACAGGAAGGGGAGCGATGACGGTGTCGCTACAACCAAGTGCTATCGAGGTGCGTGGTGCGCGCGTCCATAACCTTAAGGACATCGATATCGATATTCCGCTGGGGAGGCTCGTGGGCATTGCCGGCGTGTCGGGCTCGGGCAAGAGCTCGCTGGCGCTGGGAGTTCTTTATGCCGAGGGTTCGCGCCGTTACCTGGAGGCGCTCAGCACCTATACCCGCCGTCGCCTGACGCAGGCCGAGCACGCTCAGGTGGATGGGGTATTGCACGTGCCGGCGGCGCTCGCGCTGCACCAGCGTCCGAGCGTGCCGGGCGTGCGTTCCACCTTTGGCACCATGACCGAGCTCAACAACAGCCTGCGCCTACTCTTTAGCCGCTGTGCCCATCACGTGTGCCCGCATTGCGGGGCGCGTGTGGAGCCGAGCCTTAACGTGGCCGCGGGCCTGTCGCTCACGTGCCCCGAGTGCGACCGCGAGTTCTACGCGCCGAGTGCCGAGGATTTGGCTTTCAATAGCGGCGGCGCGTGTCCCACTTGCGGCGGTACCGGCGTCATGCGCGAGGTGGACGAGGCGAGCCTGGTGCCCGACGAGTCAAAGACTATCAACGAGGGTGCGGTCCTTCCCTGGGGCACGCTCATGTGGGATCTGATGAAGCAGGTGGCAGGCGAGATGGGGGTGCGTACCGACGTGCCGTTTAACCAGCTCACGCCTCAAGAGCGCGACATCGTGTTCCACGGCCCGGCGGTTAAGAAGCACATTCTCTACGTTCCCAAAAACGGCGAGGGCGCCACGCCGCTCGACTTTACCTATTACAACGCCGTCTACACCGTTGAGAATGCGCTCGCCAAGGTTAAGGACGACAAGGGCCTCAAACGCGTTGCACGCTTTTTGCGCGAGGGGCCATGCCGTGATTGCGACGGTACGCGTCTCTCCGAGACTGCGCGTCAGCCCCAAGTGCGCGGTATCAATCTGGCACAGGCCACGGCCATGACGCTGAGCGAGGCGATTGAGTGGGTGCGCGGGGTGCCCGCATCCTTGCCGACCGAGATGCAGCCCATGGCGACGGATATCTGCGATTCGTTTTTGGGCACGGCTCGTCGTCTGGTCGACCTGGGTCTCGATTACCTTTCGCTCGATCGCGCCGGTGCCACGCTCTCCACGGGCGAGCGTCAGCGCGTGCAGCTCGCCCGCGTGGTGCGCAACCGATCGACGGGCGTGCTTTATGTGCTGGACGAGCCCTCGATCGGCTTGCATCCTGCCAATGTCGACGGCTTGGTGGGCGTGATGCGCGATCTGGTGGATGACGGCAACACCGTGGTCGTTGTCGACCACGATACGCGCGTGCTGGCGGAAGCCGACTATCTGGTCGAGATGGGCCCCGTTGCCGGAGCAGGAGGCGGCAATGTGATCGCCGCCGGTACGGTGGACGAGATCGAGCACACGCAGGGCAGCCGCATCGCGCCGTTTTTGCGCTCGGATTCCAAGCGCTTGCGTCCGCAGGTGACTGACGAGGAAATGTTCGACCAGGGCCACATCCGCATGGCGACCGATGCCATTCATACCGTCAAGCCGCTCGAAGTCGATATCCCGCGAGGCCGCCTTGTCGCGGTGACGGGCGTTTCGGGTTCGGGTAAGACGACGTTGGTGCTCGAGACGCTCATTCCGGCACTCAAGGCTCAGGCAGCCGGCGAGCGCCTGCCAAGCCACGTGCGTTGGGTCGATGCCGAAGGCATTGCCCGCGCCAACCTGATTGACGCCACGCCCATCGGCGCCAACGTGCGCTCGACGGTGGCGACTTATGCCGACATCCATGATGAGCTGCGTCGCGCCTTCGCCCGCACGCCCGAGGCCAAGGCAGCCGGCTACAAAGCGGGCGCATTTAGCTACAACACTGGTGCCCTTCGCTGCCCCACATGCGATGGCACGGGTTCCATATCGCTCGACGTGCAGTTCTTGCCTGATGTCGAGATCGTCTGCCCGGCATGTCGCGGCTCACGCTATGCAGACGCGGCTTCGCATATCCATCGCGAGGGCAAGGACGGGAGCTTGCTGACGTTGCCGCAGCTCATGGACATGAGTGTGGACGAGGCGCTCGACGCCACGGTGGGACTCAAGAAGGTTCAGACGCGTTTGCAGACCTTGCACGACCTGGGCTTGGGCTATCTCACGCTCTGTGAGCCCACACCGGCGCTCTCGGGCGGCGAGGCTCAGCGTCTTAAGCTGGCGAGCGAGATGGGCCGCGTGCAGGACGATGCCGTGTTTGTGTTTGACGAGCCCACGATCGGCCTGCATCCGCTCGATGTTCAGGTGTTGCTGAGTGTGTTCGACGGCCTTGTTGCCAAAGGCGCCACGGTTATCGTGATTGAACACGATCTCGACCTTATCCGTAACGCCGATTACGTGATCGACATGGGCCCAGGCGGTGGCGATGCGGGCGGGCAAATCGTCTGCGCCGGTACGCCGGGGGACATCGCGTCCTGCTCCAAGAGCATTACCGGACGTTATCTATAGGCAATGCGACAAAGGGATAGTCTCTTTGTCGCATTGCCACATGCCGGCAAAGCCTGTCGGCATCACGGTTTTCTTTTCTAGCAATTCTAGTTAAAGGCAGCTGATTACCGTTAAAAGTCAGCATGTTGTCGGCATAGCGCTTGAACAGCTTGTGCCTGAGGACCAAAATGACCTCAGCCCATTCGCGAAATTTGCACGCCCTATAGTGAGTGGGCTCTCGCTTGAGCTGATGCTGCCAAGAGGCGGCCGATAGGGGCAATTATGGACAATCGAATCTTTGGGTATGCACGTGTCTCTTCCGCGGACCAGAACTTGGACCGCCAGTTAGACGCACTAGGAAGGTTTCCCGTTCAACGGGGTCAGATTTACGCTGACAAGGCAAGTGGTAAGAACTTTAGACGTCCCCAGTACCAGCGTCTTCTTCGCAGGTTGCGCGAGGGTGACGTTCTCGTGATCAAAAGTATCGACCGTTTGGGTCGCAATTATCGTGAAGTCCTCGATGAATGGAGACGCATCACGGTGGATAGACACGCTGCCATCGTGGTGCTTGATATGCCGTTACTCGATACGCGCGAGCAGCCCGATGGCATCACGGGAACGTTCATGGCGGATCTGGTCCTTCAGATCTTGAGCTACGTGGCGCAGCTGGAGCGCGAAAACATCAAGCAGCGCCAGGC
>CABQJJ010000031.1 GCA_902464485.1 uncultured Collinsella sp.
CATACAATCTTGGTGCGCTTGTACATTCAGACCTCCATCTGACATCGTCTTGCGCCGATAGATAAACCATAAGAAATAAAATCGAGTTGATTATAACGAAATGACGACCGAATACCCCCAAAAATCGACCGTATGCCGAATTAGAAGTTCATTTTTTGCGGGGAAAACGGTAAACGAAAAACATTTACCAAGCGGTCTTACCGCTGCTATCTGGGCAATATTTCAGTTTGGTGACGTGCCGAAGAAAAAACGTTTTATCAATCTTGAGCATCACACTGTCTGCACCGTTGCGCCTGTGCCGTGTTTCCAGACGGAATGTTTTGGCTAGACCCGCCGCTTTGGGGTACCATAGCTCCACTATCAACTGCCGCTCAGCACGGCAGCCTTGATGAGCCCTTGCCCTTCTCCTGGGAATTATGATCGGGCATCAATCTGCTGAGTGGCCCGAATCCCAGGAGGGGACTCTATATGCAAAAGGAATACCTGTCCGCCGCGGCGGAGGTGCTCAGCGACCAGGGCGTCGATGAGAACCTTGGCCTGAGCGACAACGAGGCGTCGTCGCGTCTCGCCAAGACAGGCCCTAACAAGCTCAAGGAAGCCGAGAAGACGCCGTTGTGGAAGCGCTTCTTTGAGCAGATGGCCGACCCCATGGTCATCATGCTGATCGTTGCCGCCGTCATTAGCGCGCTCACGGGCATGGTTAAGGGCGAGGCGGACTTTGCCGATGTCGCCATCATCATGTTCGTCGTTATCGTCAACTCGGTGCTGGGCGTGGTCCAGGAAGCCAAGAGCGAGGAGGCCCTCGAGGCCCTTCAGGAGATGAGCGCGGCGCAGTCCAAGGTTCTGCGCGACGGCAAACTTGTGCACCTGCCGAGCGCCGAGCTCGTGCCCGGCGACGTGATCATGCTCGAGGCGGGCGACTCCGTCCCGGCCGACTGCCGCGTGCTCGAGAGTGCCACGATGAAGATCGAAGAGGCCGCACTCACCGGCGAGTCCGTGCCGGTCGAGAAACACGCCAACGTGATCGAGCTTGCCGCGGGCACCGATGACGTGCCGCTCGGCGACCGCAAGAACATGTGCTACATGGGCTCCACCGTTGTGTACGGTCGTGGCCGCGCCGTCGTGGTCGGCACCGGCATGGATACCGAGATGGGCAAGATCGCCGGTGCCCTGGCCGAGGCCAAGGAAGAGCTTACGCCGCTGCAGGTGAAGCTCGCCGAGCTCAGTCGTATCCTTACCATTATGGTTATCGTCATCTGCGTCGTGATCTTTGGCGTCGACATCGTCCGCCACGGCGTGGGCAACGTTTTCACCGACCCGACGGCCCTGCTCGACACCTTTATGGTCGCCGTCTCGCTCGCCGTCGCCGCCATCCCCGAGGGCCTGGTCGCCGTCGTGACCATCGTGCTTTCGCTCGGCGTGACCAAGATGGCCAAGCGCCAGGCAATCATCCGTAAGCTCTCTGCCGTCGAGACCCTCGGCTGCACGCAGACCATCTGCTCCGACAAGACCGGCACGCTTACCCAAAATAAGATGACCGTCGTCAAGCACGAGCTCGCCGCGCCTAAGGAGAAGTTCCTGGCCGGCATGGCCCTGTGCTCCGATGCTCAGTGGGACGAGGAACTGGGCGAGGCCGTGGGCGAGCCGACCGAGTGCGCGCTCGTCAACGATGCTGGCAAGGCGGGCCTGACTGGTCTGACCGCCGAGCATCCGCGCGTGGGCGAGGCTCCGTTCGACTCCGGCCGCAAGATGATGTCCGTGGTCGTCGAGACCCTGGACGGCGAGTACGAGCAGTACACCAAGGGCGCGCCCGACGTGGTGATTGGCCTGTGCACCCATATTTACGAGGGCGATAAGGTCGTCCCGCTGACCGAGGAGCGCCGTGCCGAGCTTGTGGCCGCCAACAAGGCCATGGCCGACGAGGCCCTGCGCGTGCTGGCGCTGGCAAGCCGCACCTACACCGAGGTTCCCGCCGACTGCAGCCCCGCTGCGCTCGAGCATGACCTGGTCTTCTGCGGCCTGTCCGGCATGATCGACCCGGTCCGTCCCGAGGTGGCCGACGCTATCCGCGAGGCGCACAACGCCGGCATCCGCACTGTCATGATTACGGGCGACCACATCGACACCGCCGTGGCCATCGCCAAGCAGCTGAGCATCGTCGCCGATCGCAGCCAGGCTATCACCGGTGCCGACCTCGACCGCATGAGCGACGAGGAGCTCGACGCGCACATCGAGGATTACGGCGTGTACGCCCGCGTCCAGCCCGAGCACAAGACCCGCATCGTCGAGGCTTGGAAGTCGCGCGACCAGATCGTGGCCATGACGGGCGACGGCGTCAACGACGCCCCGTCCATCAAGCGCGCCGACATCGGCGTGGGCATGGGCATCACCGGTACCGACGTCACCAAGAACGTCGCCGACATGGTGCTCGCCGACGATAACTTCGCCACCATCATCGGCGCCTGCGAAGAGGGCCGTCGCATCTACGACAACATCCGCAAGGTCATCCAGTTCCTGCTTTCGGCCAACCTTGCCGAGGTGTTCTCGGTGTTCATCGCCACGCTCATCGGCTTTACCATCTTCCAGCCGGTGCAGCTGCTGTGGGTGAACCTGGTTACCGACTGCTTCCCCGCGCTTGCGCTGGGCATGGAGGACGCCGAGGGCGACATTATGAAGCGCAAGCCGCGCAACGCCAAGGACGGTGTCTTTGCCGGCAATATGGGCCTGGACTGCGTGGTCCAGGGCCTGATCATCACCGTGCTGGTGCTGGCGAGCTTCTTTGTGGGCGTGTACTTTGACATGGGCTACATCCACATCGCCGATATGATTGCCGGCAATGCCGACGAGGAAGGCGTGATGATGGCGTTCATTACGCTCAACATGGTCGAGATCTTCCACTGCTTTAACATGCGCAGCCGTCGCACGTCGCTGTTTAAGATGAAGAAGCAGAACAAATGGCTGTGGGCTTCCGCCGCGCTGGCGCTGGTGCTGACGGTGATCGTGACTGTGCAGCCGACGCTTGCCGAGATGTTCTTTGGCCCCGTAACGCTTGAGCTCAAGGGCGTTATCGCCGCGCTGGGCCTGGCCTTCCTGATCATCCCGCTGATGGAGGTCTACAAGGCGATCATGCGCGCGGTGGAGAAAGAGTAGGTCGAAAGGCCATCCTTCCCACCGGCCCGACCGCCTGCGGGGTTTCTTCTTCGCTGGTCCTCGCGCTTCGCGCTGCGGAATCGCTCAGAAGAAACCCCTCCCGGCGGGCGGGCCTTCGGATAACCTCTCGGGACCATAAGCTGAGGGAAAGTGTGTGAGTCGGTCGAGCATTTGCTCGACCGACTCTTTTTTGTGGGTAAAATACCTGCTCAGTTGTGTTGTCGTTTGCTGGGAGGCGCTTGTGGGCAAGGCTAAGGCTAAGGCGAAGAAAAAGACGACGGGGGCGCGGGCCAAGCGCGATCGTCGTCGGAAGCTTGCGACCGAAGTCCCCGCATCTGCCGAGGAGCTGCTGGCAAGCGTGCCGGGACTCGACGCACTGCAGGATGTTCCGGCGTTCGATGACCTGCCGGTCGATGAGGCTCAGCAGGCCGCTTTCGATGATTTTTGCGCCCAGGCCGAGGAGCCCGAGCAGATGCAGCTTGGTGCCGTGGTGCGCCTGGATCGCGGGTTTCCGCTGGTGGCGACAGCCGACGATACCTTTCGTGCCGAGCATGCCGTGGGGTTTGCCAAGTCACGTGGCGAGGACGAGGTTCTGCTGCCTGCCGTGGGCGACCGCGTGGCGGTTCGCCGTGCTCCCGGGCACGACATGGGCGTGATCGAATGCGTTCTGCCGCGACGCACGAGTTTTGAGCGCTGGCGTGGCCGCGCTCGCGGTGAGCGCCAGGTACTTTGTTCCAATGTGGATAGTGTGCTAATCGTGCAGGCGCTTGGCGCCGGCGAGGTACTGCTCGACCGTGTGGCGCGCTCGCTGGTGTTGGCGCTCGATTGCGATGCCGAGCCGGTGGTGGTGCTCACCAAGGCAGACCGCTGCGAGGCTGCGGAACTCGAGCGCGATCTGGATCGCGTTCGCCGTCTGGTTGGTTCGGACGCGCGCGTAATCGTGACGTCCTCTGCCGAAGGCCGTGGTTTGGATGAGGTGCGCGCCTGCGTACCCGTCGGAAGCTGCGCCATGATTCTGGGCGAGTCGGGAGCTGGTAAGTCGACGCTGCTCAATGCACTGTTAGGCCACGATACACTTGCTACCGGCGGCGTGCGCGAGCGCGATGACCAAGGCCGCCACACCACGGTTGCGCGTGTGATGGTGGCGCTGCCGGGTGATGCCGGCGTGATCGCCGATGCACCGGGCCTGCGCAGCCTGCCGCTCGTTGGTCATGAGCGGGGTCTGGCGCGTGCCTTCCCCGAGATCGTCGAGGCATCGCGCACGTGTCGATTTGGCGACTGTACGCATACTCACGAGCCGGGTTGTGCCGTTCGCGAGGCCGAGGATGCCGGGCAGATTGATAGCCTGCGCCTGGAAACGTTCCAAAACTTGGCGTCATCCATGCGTGTGAGTGCCCAAATGCTCGATCCGGATGTTCATCTGTAATTGAATTTATCTATGACAGCCGCCTCCCAGCTGTGTGGGAGGCGGCTTTTTTGTTGCCAACAGCATTGGAAAGTGCATTTTGCCGACGTGCTGACCAATGGCTTTCCAAGAGCTTGACGGTCTTGTTGGCGACCTAGCGATAATTGGTTTGACAGCAAAAACTAAGATTGCCATCGCGGCGTTTTGCAGGTCGGCCACCCAGACAATGGTGTCGCGGGCATTTGCCCGCTAGCGCCATGAAGGGAGCGGCCGTGAAAAAGAGCAAGCGCATTGCCATCAGCCTGATCGCCGGAGTGCTCGCCGCGGTTCTTTGCCTTGGCTACGGATCGTCGGTTCGGTCGCAAGCCGAACAAGCTCAGGCCGAAACTTTGGCCAAATACGGTGGCGATCGCGTCGAAGTTTGCGTCGCCGCACGTGATATCGATGGGGGTGAGACCCTCGACGAGACAAACGTCGTAACTCAAGAATGGCTCGCGAGCCTGCTGCCGCGCGATGCGGCGACCGAGTTGCGTCAGGTGCGCGGAGACGTAACGACTTCGCGCATTCCCAAAAATGCCGTGATCTGCGATGTCTATACCAAGGCCGAAAGCCATGCGCTCGAGGTTCCCAGCGGAAAGGTCGCCGTGTCAGTGGGCGTCGATGCCGAGCATTCGGTTGGTGGGGCCACGGGTGTTGGCAGCTACGTGGATGTGTATGTGCAGAGGGACGGTGTGACCGACCGTCTGTGCGGTGCGCGCGTGATCGACACCAGCGAAGATGCTGGCGCCACGCGTGAGGGCAAGATCGAATGGGTGACGCTGGCGGTCGATCCCAAAGACGTCAAGGAATTGCTGGGTGCTTCGGGTAAGGGAGCGGTCAGCTTGACGATTCCCGCTACGGCACGTGGCAAAAAGAGCGGAGGCGACGAGCGATGAGGGCAATCTGGCTTGCATGTTGCTCATGCGGCGAGTATGGGCTGCTGCAGCAAGAGGTCGAAGGCCGTGATGCGGGCGCGCAGGTGCTTCGCGTGGGCGACCTGGACGGGCTGGTATCCATGGCGCGGGCGTTTCCTTCGCGTCATGGGGCGGCAATTATTGCGGCTTCGCTGTTTGAGGCCGAAAAAGTGCGAAAGACGGTCGCTCGCTTGACGTCGGAAGGCCGGGTGGATCGCGTGGTCGTATTGGTGGAGACGCTCGACCCATCAGATATTGAGGCGCTGTTTCGCGCGGGGGCAACTGAGGTTATCGCCGCGCACAGTATATGTGGCGACGGGCGCATGGATGAGGGGGCGGACGGTTCCAACCGGTGCGTACCGCTTGAGTCCAAAGCTGTTGTCGATAGGGAGTCCGGGGCGCCTCGCGCTACAAGAGGCCCGCGTGTTGGTGATTGTGGAAAAGCGGAAGCCGAGCATGATCGGCGCCCCCGGAGCCCGCATGCATGCGACGTTATCGAAAGGCAGGAGACGTGCAACGAAGACCTTTCGATTGCAGATATGGGATACGTACACGGCGTGAACCTGGCAGATGGGCTTGATGAGGTTGAGGACTTTGCCGTTGACGTCGGACTGCAGAATAACGCGAGCATGTCGGTCGAACCCAGGGCGACCGCCACGTCCGAAGAAACGGAGCGTTTGCCGTCGGTGCCGACGAATTCTCTGCCGTTGACGGATAACGTGGCGACTTTGCATCGAGCGCCGGTGGTTTGCGCCGTTTCGGGATCGGGCGGTTGCGGCAAATCGACGCTTATTGCGACTATGTCGCATGCCACCTCGTTGTTGGGGCTGCGTGCCGCGGTGCTCGATCTGGACCTCATGTTTGGAAATCTCTACGACTTGCTGGGCGTCGACACCCCGCGTGACATGGCAAGTCTCGTCGAGCCGTCTGGAGTTGGTGCCCTGACGGAGACGGATGTGGTTGCGGCTTCGATGCGTGTGGCTCCAGGCATTACGCTTTGGGGACCTGTGGCGGCGCCCGAGCGGGCCGAGCTCATGGCACGTCCGGTGGAGCTGTTGCTCGATATTTTGCGCCGTGAATCCGATGTCGTCTTTATCGATACTTCTGTCTTTTGGGGCGACGCTGTGGCAGCCGCGGTGGCAACGAGCGACCGATGTCTGGTCGTGGGCGATGCGGCGGTGTCGTCTGCGACGTCTGCCGCACGTGCCATCGAGCTGGCGAGTCGCATGGGCGTGCCGCGTACGCGTATGAGTGCCGTATTCAACCGGTTTGGCGCGCGTGGCGCCGACGAGGATGCCGCCATGCGCTTTGAGATTGCCTGCGCGTTGAGCTCCAAGATTCGTATCGCCGATGGCGGACAGGACCTGGCTGCGCTTATGGCATTCGGCCGCGCCGATGAGGCGGTGGGTCAGGCCAGCGCTTTTGCTACCAGCGTGCGCGAAGCTACACGCGAGATGCTCGTAGAGCTGGGCTGCGCCGTCGGTCCCTGGAGCGATTTGATTAACGACCGCGCCACGCACACCGAACGCCCGCGCATCCGGCTTCCCTGGTCGCGTGAGGGTGATCCGCGATGAGCGTTCGGGCGAGAATACAGGCTGCCGGCGCGACGGTCATGACTCCCGTCGATGCGGGGCGATATCGCGCGGTCAAGCGCCGTACCAAGCGATCCGTGATGGACCGTATGGGCTACGACGAAGTGGCGCGCATCAGCGCCTATCTCGATCCGGCTCTAGCTCGCTCGGAGTTGCGTCCCGCCGTGGAGGCGGCACTCAACGTGGAGGGGGCTGTTGACCTTTCGACACCCGAGCGCGAGCTGATCGTCGACGAGATTCTGGATGACGTGGTGGGTTTGGGTCCATTGCAGCCGCTCATCGAGGACGACACCGTCACCGAGATTATGGTCAACGGCTGCCGCTCGGCGTTTTTCGAACGCGGCGGCGTTCTGTATCCCATCGAGCATGCGTTTGAGGACGACGAGCAGATTCGCGTTCTCATCGATCGCATTATCTCGCCGCTGGGTAGGCGCATCGACGAGCGCAGCCCCATCGTCAACGCCCGTCTTAAGACGGGATATCGCGTCAACGCGGTGATCCCGCCTGTGGCGATTGATGGGCCGATTCTTACCATCCGCAAGTTTTCGGACCGCATCTGTTCTCTGGACGAGCTTGTGGGACTGGGGTCGCTGCCGCTTTGGTATGCGCAGCTGCTTTCGTGCGCGGTGTCGCTGCGGCAGGATTTGGCGGTTGCGGGCGGTACGGGATCGGGCAAGACCACGCTGCTCAACGCGCTATCGTGCGAGATATCCACCGGTGAGCGTATCGTGACGATCGAGGACTCCGCCGAGCTCAAGTTTGCGCATCACCCACATGTGGTTCGTCTGGAGGCTCGTGAGGCTTCAATTGAGGGCGAGGGCGCGGTGACGATTCGCGACCTGGTGACCAATGCCCTGCGTATGCGTCCCGACCGTATTGTGGTGGGCGAGGTACGCGGTGCGGAATGTTGCGACATGCTGCAGGCCATGAATACGGGGCACGATGGGTCGCTCACCACGCTTCATGCAGGCACCGAGCAGGAGACCGTGGTGCGTTTGACGCTACTTGCGCGCTATGGCATCGACCTGCCGAGCGAGCTTATCGAGGAGCAGATTGCCATGGCGCTCGACGGCATCGTGATGTCTGAGCGCCATTCGGACGGCAGACGTTTTGTGTCCTCCTATTCGGGGGTTCGGCGCGGCGCATCGGGCGGTGTGGAACTTGAGCGCTATGTGACGTTCGATGCTGCCGAACGTACCTGGACGCTCGACCGTGAGCCTCCTTTTATCGCTGAGGGGCTGCGCTCGGGAACGCTTACGCAAGAGGAGGTGGACGAATGGAGATCGTTGTGTCCCTCGTCGTAGGGGGTCTTGCCGGGTTTTCGGTCGCGACGGCATGTGGAGTGGAGCCTTACGTTCCGAGAGTGCCGCCGGCGGAGCTGGTACGCCAGATGTTTGAATCGGTGGTCGAGAAGTTGCCACGCGAGCTGGTGGAAAATGATCTGCTAATAAAGATCGCCCGCTCTTGGACATTGTTGATTCCCGTGCGCCGCCTTGGTCTTGTCGTTGAGGATGATGCTTCACGCTTGGCGTTCCTGTTGTTATCGAGTGGTGCCTGCTGCCTTGCGCTTGCCGTGGTATCGCTATCGCCCATCGGCTTTGCCCTGGGGTTGGTCGCGCCGTTTGGTGTGGGTGCCGCTCGCGATACCTTTGACCGCCGCCGCGAGCAACACGATGTGGAAGAGGCCATGCCTGAGGCTTTTACGGTGCTCTCTATGTCGCTTGCCTCGGGTCATTCGCTGGCCCAGGGTATGAGATTTGTAGGAACTCATGCGCAAGAGCCGGTGCATACCGAGTTTTTGCGCGTGGCTGCGGCGATTGACTGCGGTATAGCGGCGACCGATGCGTTGGACGATTTGCTTGTTCGCATCGATGCCCCCGGTCTTTCACTTGTCACGCTGGCGCTTAAGGTTTCACAGCGCACGGGCGCCCCGCTTGCCGGCCTACTGTCCGAGGCGTCGGACATGGTAGGGGAGCGCATTGAACTCAAGCGCCGTCTGGACGTCAAAACGTCGCAGGCGCGTATGTCGGCGCATATGGTCTCGGTGATGCCGGCGGGTATGTGCGCAGCGCTAGCGCTGCTTTCGGCCGACTTCCGTCGCGGCCTTGCGACGCCGGCCGGTGCCGGTGCCGTGGTGCTGGGGCTTGCCCTCAATGCCGTTGCCTTGATGGTCATCCGACGCATTATGCGGGTGGAGCTATGAGTGTTCTGATCATAATCGCGGCGTGTCTGTGTGCGCTCAGCGTGTTTGTCGCGACGGGCCTAGAGCGTTCGGACGCGTGCAAGATTGTCCGGGCCTGCAAATGCGAGGTGTTGCTGGTTCTTGCGGCAGCTCGCTCGGCGACCAGTGTTCTGACGGCACGATTAAAGGTTGCGCTCGGCACGGATGGCCTGACGCAAGTGTCGTTGGGCGAGGTATCCGAGATGATCGACGTGGTGCGTTTGGGGCTTTCAGCTGGTCTCTCGTTTGATGCGGCGCTCGAGGTTTTTTGTACCAATCGCCGATCGGTGCTGTCTTCCCGCCTTGAGCGAGCCTGTATGGCGTGGCGGGTGGGCGTGGGGACGCGTGAGGACGAGCTTCTTGCCGCTGCGTACGACTTGGATGTGCGGGCGCTCGAGAGCTTTGCCATCACCGTGGGACAGGCGCTTGCTCTGGGTGCCCCGCTTGCCGAGACGTTGGCGGCTCAAAGTCGCGAAATCCGCGCGGCCCATCGTGCCGCGGTCGAGCGTGAAATCGAGCGCGCGCCGGTCAAGCTGCTGGTCCCCACCGGCACGCTCATCTTGCCGGCGTTGCTTTTGTCCATATTGGGCCCGCTGCTGGGAGCAGGCGGGATGATGTAGGGAGGAATACATGAACACGATGACTGACACTGCCGGCAAGGTCCAGAGCTGGGCGTTTTGCCCGGTGGCGCGTACTCGCCAGTACGCCAGGACGTTATTGCAGGAGGAAAGTGCGCAGGGTACCACCGAGTACGCCATCTTGGTTGGCGTGCTCGTGGTGATTGCGATTATTGCCATCGTTGCATTTAAGGGCAAGGTCCAAGATCTATGGAACGCTATCAGCGAGGGCATCAACAGCCTGTAGAGAATGGGCGGCTCGTCTGCTTGCCGTTGGTGCTCGCCTGCGCGGTCGTGGCGGTGGCGGTGGCGGTCTGGGGACTTAACGCAGTGCGGCAACAGCGTTCTGGGGTTGCCGTGGAGGCGGGCTCCGGTTTGGCTGCGACGTCTCAAAAAGACGATGCGCAAGGCACGGGCGATGCGGATACCGCTGTCACGGCGCAAACGTTCTTGCAAGCGCTCGACGAGCGGGCGAGTGTTGCGACGGGTTCATCTGCAAACAGCGCAATTGTGGTTCGGCTCGCATGGTCCGAGGACCGACCGTTGACCGAGACGGCGGCGGACATACTGCACGCCTACCGTGAGGTGTCCACAGCGCGACTTGCCCTGAGCGGTTATCTCGACATCAAGGGCAACGTGTGGGGCGCCATTGTGCGTGACGGACGCGGCTGGGTCGATATGGTGACGGTCGCCGCGGATGTCGGCGATGCTTCGTGTCGCCTGCGCGTGGTCCGTCTGGCCCCGCAAACAACGAACCCAAAGGAGGGGTCGTGAAATGCATGATGTCCTGTGTGAGGAATCTGCCCAGTCGACGGTCGAATACGCCATCGTCACGGTGGCGTTGCTTTCCATCGTGCTGGCGATCGCGGGGCTTTGGCGCGCTGGCGCCGATGGACGTCTGGCGGCACTGGTCGAGCGGGCGGCGTCTCATGGCGTCACTTCGGCATCGGTTATCGACGTCGCTGCGGGCGCCAAGGACATCGCGCTGTATTGATACGACGCGCGAGGACCGGGCACAGTCTACGGTCGAGGCGGCTTTCTTATTGCCGACGTTTCTGACGCTCGTTCTGTTGGCGCTGCAGCCGGTGTGCCTGCTCTATACGCGCGCGGTTATGGAATCTGCCGCCGCCGAGACTGCGCGGCTTATGACCACGACGACGGTGGGGGACGACGAAGATCTCAAGGAGTTCACCCGTCGCCGACTTGCCGCGGTGCCCAACGTTTCGATTTTCCACGCCGGCGGGCCGCTGTCGTGGGATATCGAGCTTGGCCGGGCTGGTGCAGGGGGCGTTTCGTCCGTTTCCGTTGCCGGCGAGGTTAAACCGCTGCCCGTGATCGGTGCATTTGCACATGCTATGGGTAGCGCAGGCCAAAACGGCTATGTCGAGCTTAAGGTCGATGTCTCGTATCGATCGCGTCCCGAATGGCTGGAGGGAGATTATGATTCATGGATTGCTGCATGGGATTAGGCACTGCCTGCTGCGGGTGAGGAAAGGGCTTGCGGGTCGTTGCCGGCCGCGCGCTCGCCACAAGCGAGGAGGCTTTATGGGTCGCTCCGGTATCGATTTGTTTATCGAAGACGGCGCCTACACCACGCTTTCCTCTGCGGTGGTTATCCTGGTGGTGCTCACGTTGCTGTTTTCATCGACCGCGGCGATATGGAGCATGTCGCGTGCGGGGGACACCCAGGTGGCTGCCGATAGCGGCGCGCTGGCGGGGGCCAACGTGGTGTCGTCCTATCACACGGCTGCCACGGTGGTGGATGCGAGCATTTTGAGCTTGGGCCTGGCGGGGTTTGCCACGATTGGCACTGGTCTGGTTGCCGTCCTTATTCCAGGTGCCGAGCTTGCTGCGGGCGATATGGTCGACACGGGGATTGAGATCATTAAAACACGCAATAAGTTTGCCAAGAGCGCATCCAAGGGGCTGCAGAAGATTGAGACGGCCCTGCCGTATCTGGTTGCCGCGCGTGCTATGCAGGCGGTGTCAGCGCAAGATGCCAATAGCGTGACCTATACCGGTACGGCTCTTGCCGTTCCAAGGACGTCCGAGTCGGATTTCGTTGCGCTCGAAGGGTCTGAGATCTCGACCGATGCGATTGAAGACACGTCAAAAGACTTAGAGCGCGCTGCCGAGGAGTTGCAGGAAGCCTCTGAGGATACGGCAAAGGCAAAAGAGCGCGCTTGGCTCGCAGACTGCGGCAGGTCGGATAGGGACTCGGTTGGGAGCTGCTCGTGTATGTGGGAACGTGCAAAACGTCTGGCAGGGCTATTGGGGGACCAAAATCCGCATTACGCCTCAAGCATTACGTGGGAACCGCAAGTAGCCCTCGACCGCGCGAGGGCATACTATCGCTCGCGTCTTGCAAACGAAGCACCCTTGGGCTCGAGCGTTGAGATGAAGGCGGAATCGGCAGCGCGCAAGGCGTTCTATACCTATGCGAGTGTAGAGGTCAATCGCGCGCATATAACCGAGGACGGAAACAGGGTATCTTCCTATATTCCATTGCTGCCGCGTAACTCTGACGAGGTGCGGGCGACCGAGCTCTACACCGATGCGGCGTGGCCGACGAGCATCAACGGTGGCAAGACATATCTGCACTACGGAACGGGCTGTCCTAACTATAAGAAAGGGACGCCAGGTGGGCTGGCCTCAGTCTCTGCTTATGACGGGCGGGAAAAATGCAACAAATGCCATTTTGGCGTTTCATCGCTCGGTGCTGTCGCGGCACCTTCGACTTCTATCGAAAATGGTTTTGAGTATCACTTTGACAAGTTCAAAGACGCTATGGAGGACTACATTGAATGCCGCAATAAGGAGCTCGAGCTTGAGCGCCGGACCGAGGATGAGGCTGACCGTGCGGGCAATGTGTTTGACCAGGCCATTAAGGCGCTTTCGGGCGAGCGCCCGCGTATCGCCCCACCCGGTCGCAACGGTGTGGTCGCCCTTGCGGTTTCGGGCGATATGACCAGCCCTGATCAACTTAACTCCTCGTTCAACACGGCAGTTGGGCTCGGCAGCCGCGGCGCGATCTCGGCCGCGGTGCTGGCGCCCGATGACGCGACGGCGCAGAACAACGTCCTCTCGCGGTTTTTCTCGACGCTGGAGGAGCGCTCGGGCGGCGTTGCCGGCGCACTCGATGGCGTCATGGATGTTTGGGGACGGCTGCTTGTGGGATATGGGGATATCCAAGGTTCGGCCGACGAGCTCGTGGACGAGATGATCGATGGCCTGGGAGGGAGCAGTGGCGCGCTGGGCTCCATTGCATCGTGGCTCGGCGATACCGTTTCGGCGTCCGTGGCGGCGCTGGGCTTAGAGCCATGCGACTTGCGCCTACGAAAGCCGGTGCTGACCGATTCCGCCAACGTCATCAAGAGCCCGG
Organism: uncultured Collinsella sp.; assembly: GCA_902464485.1. GTDB lineage: Bacteria > Actinomycetota > Coriobacteriia > Coriobacteriales > Coriobacteriaceae > Collinsella. The sequence continues at coordinate 13,321 of CABQJJ010000031.1, forward strand.
GGTCTGACATCACGGGTCTTTCTAAAGTGCAAGACAAACTGCGAAGTATTTCGCTGGGTGTGACCGACCCCAAGGCGCTTTGCGAGGCGCTGGACTATCAAGTCGAACGCACCATCAGCGGCGCAGTGTTCACGCTTGCGGAGATTCCGCTGCCCAGCGGCGGCTCCATCCCGCTTACCATCGATGTCGCCACACTGGTGGGCGCCCTGGGCGGTGGGTCGTAATGGGCGTGCGCACACGCCTGCGCGAGGAGCGTGCTCAGGCGACGGTCGAGATGGCTATGGTCACGCCCGTCCTGCTGGTTCTGGCGCTTATCGTGTACAACATCATGATCTTTGCCGGGGCGGTTGCGCGCTTCGACCGTGTGGTGCCCGATATTGTGCTGGCGCATGCCGTGGCCCCGCAGGGGGAGGGCGACGGCAGCTCTATAGATGCCTCTGCGACCGTTCGGGCTCAGATTCAAAATGCCATGGAGGGTTATGACTTGCAGGTTGAGGTCTCGAGTGAACAAGGTACGACGACATCGGATGGTGGCCTGCTTTCGCTGTCTGGCACGTTTAGGACCTATACCTGTACCATGCGTTACGAGCCATGGCCGAGTTCGCTCAGCATCGCCGGTGTTTCGCTGGGGGCACCGGCAAGGTTGTCGCACGAGCGCACGGTGACGGTCGATCCATGGCGTCCGGGGGTGGTCATGTGAATGCCGTCTTGTCTTATGTCGCCTACGCGCGTGCGCTCAATAGACTCGGCTGGTCGCCGGCGGAGTTTATGGTGGCCGAGTCATTTGGCGCACGTTTGCGTGGCATGCTGGGCCGTGCGCCGATTACGGCTGGCGGGCCGCCGCTCGTCATGGCATTCCCGCGCTGCTCCTCGGTCCACACCTGTTTTATGGCTTATCCCATCGACATTGCCTTTATCGATCGCAACGGCAATATCCTTGCGCGCTACGAAAGCGTTCGTCCCTGGCGTATGTGCACCCATCCAAGCGCTTGGGCAGCACTGGAACGCCCCTCGATCCTCGCCTCGCCTCCTGCCTTTCAACGAGCGCCGGCTTAAGAGACGGAGTGAAAAACTACTTGCGGCTAGATGATGCCTCCGACGTGCCGATTTGTAGAACCGAGGCTGTGCTCAAAAACTTTTTTAAAATTCTCGGTTGACCGGAGCGCGTCCTTGGTTATACTAATCAAGCCTTGAAACAAGGCACACCTCAAATGGCTGGGTAGCTCAGTTGGTAGAGCAGAGGACTGAAAATCCTCGTGTCAGGGGTTCGATTCCCTTCCCCGCCACCTTGAATTGACTAGGACCTCTGCAAAGGGGTCCTTTTTCTTTTATGTAGCCCTCGCATGGAATCGAACCCCGTGAGGGCGCGGAGCTGAGTAAACGCGATAGCGTTTGCCAGCGAAGCTCGCAAGGCGTGAAAGCGCCGCAGCGGTTCGCACGCGCGGAGCGCGGGCGCGATTCCCTTCCCCGCCACCTTGAATTGACTAGGACCTCTGCAAAGGGGTCCTTTTTCTTTTATGTAGCCCTCGCATGGAATCGAACCCCGTGAGGGCGCGGAGCTGAGTAAACGCGATAGCGTTTGCCAGCGAAGCTCGCAAGGCGTGAAAGCGCCGCAGCGGTTCGCACGCGCGGAGCGCGGGCGCGATTCCCTTCCCCGCCACCTTGAATTGACTAGGACCTCTGCAAAGGGGTCCTTTTCTTTTATCGAGGGCTCCGCGGAAAATGCATCCCAAAATTTTGATTCAGAGCGGGATGCGCTTTCCGCTTTAGGGACGCTTGGGAAAGCGCGACCCGGAATTATGAGAAATAACGGGACACGCTTTCCGGTTGGGCCTGCTAATGGAAATCGCGGCCCATTATTGGGCGAAAAAACGGGACACGCTTTCCGACGCCCACCTTTGGGCGCCTGCGCATTTTGGCGCATCATCTCGAGCTTGCCCGCCCCCAGACATTCCTCCCGCTTTTGCACTACTTTGTAGACCGTTTGACCGCCTGTCCGTGTGCACGGGTATACTCAAACAAATAGTTATGCTGTGCAAAAGCGATGCGGGTTCAACCCGCGTGATTCGAAGGGGGCAGTGATGGAGAGGATACTCGGCGTTAATCTCTCTGGCTGGTTTATTCCCGAGCCTTGGGTGACCCCGTCGCTGTACGCGGCGACCGGCGCATCCAACGCAGCCGAGCTGCAGGAGGCCATGGGCACCGCCGCTTATAACGAGCGCATGCGTCGTCACTACGAGACATTTGTGAGCGAGGATGATTTTCGCCGCATTGCGCAGATTGGTCTGAATGCCGTGCGTTTGCCGGTGCCGTGGTATGCCTTTGGCTCGCAGGAGTCCGAGGCTTCCTACATCTCGGTCGTCGATTACATCGACCGTGCTATCGAATGGGCTGCTAAGTACAAGATTCGCGTACTGCTCGATTTGGCGACCGTGCCTGGTGGACAGGGTGATTCTAACGATTCGCCCACCACGCCCGAGACCGTCGCCGAGTGGCATTCATCCACCAACGGTCGCCACGTCGCGCTCGACGTTCTTGAGCGTCTTGCCGACCGCTATGGTGAGGCCGAGAGCCTTTTGGGCATCGAGTTGCTGGACACACCACAGATGAGCGTCCGCAAGGGCCTTTTCACCATGACGGATGGTATTCCGGCGCACTACCTGCGCAACTTCTATCGCGATGCTTACGAGCTTATTCGCTCGTATATGCCCGAGGACAAGATCATTGTCTTTTCGTGCTCGGGGCATCCCGGCGAGTGGAAGCACTTTATGCGCGGTGCCAAGTACAAAAATGTCTATATGGACCTTCATCTGTATCACTACCGTGACGAGTTTGCGCTCGATATCACGAGTCCCCGCGGACTGACGACGGCGATCTCGCGTAATAAGCGCGAGCTCAGAGAAGCGATTTCGACTGGGTTCCCCGTACTGGTGGGCGAATGGTCGGGCGCGGCGATCTTTGCCAACTCGTCGGTTACGCCCGAGGGCCGCAACGCCTACGAGCGTGTGTTTATCGCCAACCAGCTGGCTTCGTTTGCGCCGGCTGCCGGTTGGTTCTTCCAAACGTGGAAGACCGAGAAGCGCATTGCGGCATGGGACGCCCGCGCGGCGCTCGGTACGCTCGAGCGCGGCATGATTGAATAGGTTGATATGACGCAAAACAACGCCCATACGGGCAAACTCTATGTGGTCGGCACGCCCATCGGAAACTTGGGCGATCTGTCCCCGCGCGTTGGCGAGGCTTTTGCCTCCGCCGATGCCATCTGCTGCGAGGATACGCGTGTGACGTCAAAGCTCCTGATGCACCTGGGCATTTCCAAGCCGCTTGTCCGTTGCGACGAGAATGTGATCGCCAGTCGCGCCGCCGGTTTGGTCGACCGTCTGCTGTCGGGGGAGACTCTCGCCTTTGCCTCGGATGCCGGCATGCCGAGCGTGTCCGATCCCGGCCAGGCGCTGGTCGAGGCGGCGCGCGAGGCCGATGTGCCCGTCGAGGTTATTCCCGGGCCCTCTGCTTGCGTTACGGCGCTCGTTTCGTCCGGCATTCCTTGCGAGCATTTTTTCTTCGAAGGCTTTTTGGGCCGCAAGCATGGCGACCGCGTGCGTCGTCTGCAGCGTCTCGCCGTGGTGCCCGGCGCGCTCATCTTCTACGAGTCTCCACATCGTATCGTGGCGACGCTCGAGGCCGTGGCCGAGGTCTTTCCCCAGCGTGAGGTTGCCGTCTGCCGCGAGCTCACCAAGCTGCACGAGGAGGTCATGCGTGGGTCCGCCGCCCAGCTCGCCGAGGAGCTGCGTGCCCGCGGTGAGGTAAAAGGCGAGATTGCGCTGGTCATCGCGCCGCCGAGTGTGGACGAGGGGGCAGGACTCGCGCCGGTTGGCGCCGCGGCGGTGGATCCCGACGAGGCCCTGCGCGAGGATATCCGTGCCGCGCTCGAGGAGGGTGAGCCTGCCTCCGCGGTTGCCAAGCGCCTGTCTCAGAAGTATTCGCGCCGCAAGCGCGATGTCTATGCCATGGTGCTCGATATGCAATAGATGGAGGATATGCAGCCCTTGCGCTAGAATCATCCCCTGTATGCAACGTTTTTCTGGAGGACAAACCCCATGGATCAAAGCAAGCCTTCGTTCTTTATCACGACGCCCATCTACTACGTCAACGCCGATCCGCACCTGGGCACGGCTTATTCCACCATCATCGCCGACGTTCAGGCTCGCTATCGCCGCTCCGCCGGCTATAACGTCAAGTTCCTGACCGGCATGGACGAGCACGGCGAGAAGGTCGCCGAGGCCGCAGCCAAGCATGGCATGACGCCGCAGGAGTGGACCGACAGCCAGGCTCCGCACTTCAAGGAGCTTTGGAGCAAGCTCGAGAT
>CABQJJ010000032.1 GCA_902464485.1 uncultured Collinsella sp.
TCGGGCATGACCAGAAGGTCAATGCCCTCCTCTTTCACGTCACCTTGCTCGCTTAAGGGCGTTTTCGCTGTCCGCGCCAAAACATCGGCGTTGCCGTGATTCAACCTGCCAAAAAGGGACAGGTTTATTTTGGCAGGTTTTATCTGGGCAAACGTTGTTGGTGCAAGGGGAACAGGTTACTTTGCATCAGGTTGGTGCATGTTAACCTGACCCCTTTGTACCAATCTAAAAAGTTTCGATGAGATGGTTCTTGAATCGGTCTTTTTGGTGCTAAACAGGAACTATCTCACCGCAACTGCGTTGAGCGTATTTTTGGCGGCTGGTTTACTTGCTCGCGAACAGCCAGACCAGGATGATTACCAGAATCACGGCGACAGTGCAGACGATGGCGCCGGTGAATTTGATGCGTGAGTCGCGGGTGCGTTCTCGTACGTCATCCTCGGTAGCCTCGAGCTGGGCGACTTCGCGCTCGGTTTCGGCGTGTTCGGCCTTATCGCGCTCCAAGGATCCGGCGAGCGACTCGGTGATCTCGGGATGGTCGTGCACCACGGTCGCCTGTTCGATAATCGACTGCGCATGTGCGGCGTCCGTCTGGGCGTTGGCGATGGCCTGCTCCTGCTCGCGACGAGCCTTGTCCTGCGCGGCAATCTTCTCGCGCAGTTCGCGCTGACGCGTCGCAGCGGCGGTCTTAGCCGTCTGAAGTTCGTCGCGTGCGGCATCCGCCTCGGTCGTCACGGCCTGGTGTGCGCGCTTGGCATCGGCGATGGGGGCCTGCGCCTGTTCGACGGCCTGCTCGGCGGCGGTGAGCGAGTGCTCAAGATCGGCGGTCACGCGTGGAATGTCTTCCTCGGCCTTGCGCAGAGCATCGGCGGTATCGGAGATCTGCATCGAGAGCTCGCTGGTGCGCACGGTGTAATTGGCGGGGTTCGCCGAAGGATTGCGCTGCAGCTCGGCGTACTCGCGTCGCAACGTTTCGAGCTGTGCACGCGTTGCGTTGGCAGTTTGCTGTGCGGCGGCGACGCCTGCGTCGCGCTCGGCCTTCACCTTGTCGCGAATGCGCTTGGAATCTTCGAGTCGACGAACCAGGCGGTTGCCGGTTTCGCGTGAACTCGCCTCGCGAGCCTCGACGGCATCGAGTGCAGCCTTCAGGCGACGCTCGGCTGCATCATCTTCTGCCTTCATTTGCTCGAGCTGGCTCTTGAACTCAGTCGCTTTGGCGGCATGGGCGTCGCGGTCAATCTCGGCGGCCGCAGCGGTCTTTTGTGCCGTGGCGATCGCCTGGCGCTGGTCGGCGACAATCTGGTCATAACGCCCCGCGATATCCTGCCGCGTCTCGAGCTCCTCGGTCTGATCGGAAATGCGCTGCTCCAACTCTGCCAGGTGGTCGCGGGCATCGGCGAGTGCTTTTTTCGCGGCGTTCATCTCGCGCATGGCTGAGGCTCCCTGCGCGATAAAGGCGCCCACGGCGTTCGCAGTGTTCGAGACGGCAGTTCCCAGGTCGCGGCTCGCGGCGGGGGCGTGCGGGGCGATCGGGCGACCGGTGTCAGCGGCGTCCACATCGGTAGTTTGCGGCGCGGCGATATTGCCGGTGCCGCCTTCGATCACAGAAAAGCCCGCTGCATGCGGGTCGACGGCGTCCGCGCCAATCGTGGGATGTTCGAGTTGCAGAAACGAGGGTATAGTGCTGCCCTGATCGGCAACGGGGGTCTCGCCGGGCACAAAGGTCGAAGCGGCCTCGGCGGCCTCTTCTTCCTCGGCGTCAACGTCGGTATCGGCGACAGCATCCTTCATCGCTTTGACAGCATCCATCATGGAATCCATGACAGCATCGAGCTCTTCTTCCGAAGATACCTTGATGGGGCCTGCTGCTTGCGGGGCGGCGTCCTTTTCGGGGGCGTCGTCCTGGGCGGCCGAATCATCGTTTTGCTCGTCGGCATCTTCGGCCGCAGGAATCTCCGTCGCAGCGCCGTTATCCAGAGCGGCGTCGTCGACGTCGGTATCATTGCAGGTCGCAGCGTTAGTATCTGCGGCGACGTCTGCTGAATCATCAATATGCTGTTGAGTCTGGGGGTCCAGCTCGTCTGTCATAGGCATGTGCTCCTCATCGTTGATCGTTACCCTATGATAAAGTCTCGCGCCGACATCCCGCGCCCCGCAGCAAAGTTTCAAAACGTGTTCGATGACTTGTTGCGTTAACAAAAACTCGGCTGCTCTATCCAATTTTTTACTTGACATTCCCTTCGCCGAAAGACGTTGCGCCGTTCGCCCGCTGTGTCCTTTATTTTTCACTTGAACACGCTAAAGTTGCATTTCAGCTTTTGGCGCGTGAAGTTGGTGCGCGCAGTCGGCGGGCGTGCCCGTCGCGATTCGAAAGGACTTTGTATGGGACTTTTCACTGGTAAGACCGTGATCGTCACCGGCGGCGGTAAGGCCACGCTCAAGGACGGTTCCGCCGGCTCCATCGGCTACGGCATCGATATCGCTTTTGCCAAGGAGGGCGCAAACCTCGTCATCACCGGCCGCAACGTCGCCAAGCTCGAGGCCGCTAAGGAGTCTCTCGAGGCTGAGTATGGCGTCAAGGTTCTGCCTGTTCAGGCCGATGTCTCCGCCGGCCAGGACAACGAGGCCGTCGTGCAGAACGTTATCGACAAGGCGATTGAGGAGTTCGGTCGCATCGACGCCGTCGTCAACAATGCTCAGGCCAGCGCTTCGGGCGTGACCATCGCCGACCACACCATGGATCAGTTTAACCTGGCCATTTACTCTGGCCTGTATGCCACCTACCTGTACATGCAGAAGGCCTATCCGCACCTGAAGGAGACCAAGGGCTCCGTGGTCAACTTTGCTTCGGGCGCCGGCCTGTTTGGCAACTATGGCCAGTGCAGCTATGCTGCCGCCAAGGAGGGCATCCGCGGCCTGACCCGCGTCGCCGCCAACGAGTGGGGCAAGGACGGCATCAACGTCAACATCGTGTGCCCGCTTGCCTGGACTGCTGCGCTCGAAAACTTCCAGGATGCCTATCCCGAGGCGTTCAAGGCCAACGTCCACATGCCGCCGGCGGGCCATTACGGCGATGTCGAGAAGGAAATCGGCCGCGTGGTCGTTCAGCTCTGCGGCCCCGACTTTAAGTACATGAACGGCGAGACCGTCACCCTCGAGGGTGGCATGGGCCAGCGTCCGTAAGGGTTACGGCGTTTTACCAAACGCCGTAACGGGCCGACGCTGCGCGGGCCGCATTTGGACAATCTGACGTTCAACTTCAAGGGCGCGACCGAAAGGTCAGCGCCCTTTCGTTTCACGTCACCTTGTCTCAAATGCGGCCCGCTCGCTGACTTATGCTCAACCTGCGGCGCCATTTTGCTTGAAGGCACCTTGCTCGCTCTGGCGGGTTTTCGCTGTCGTTGACAAAGCATCGGCGTTACCTTGGCTGTTGGATGTAGTCGTTGGGGACGTTCTTAAATGACTAGTCGAAAGGGACACTCTTGCCGACACTTGGGGACAGTCCCCAAGTGCCGGCAGATTGGGACGCTCCTTTGCAAGAAGGCGCTGAAGACTGTCCCCAACGACTAGTCGTTTAATGCACCAGTTTCTGTCGAGTCGGTGCGGTTTGCTGGTTGCCCGTATAATGGTCTGCGTATGAACCGCAACCAAGGAGTTCCAGTTTATGGACCAGAGCCTCTTTAAATTCGACCTGATCGCCGAGGACCCGACCACGCACGCGCGCGCCGGCGTGCTGCACACCCCACACGGCGACATCGAGACGCCGATCTTTATGCCTGTGGGCACCAAGGCGAACGTCAAGGGTATTCCCACCGAGACCGTCAAGCAGCTCGGTGCCCAGATCGTGCTCGCTAACACCTATCACCTGTCCATGCGCCCCGGCGAGGACACCATCGCCGAGCTGGGCGGACTGCATAAGTTCATGAACTGGCACGGCCCCATCCTCACCGACTCGGGCGGCTTCCAGGTCTTTAGCCATAACGACGCCGTTAAGCTCACCGACGAGGGCGTGCGCTTTATCGTCAATGACTACGACGGCCGCCACGTGTTCTGGACACCCGAGGACAACATGGAAATCGCCATGAAGCTCGGTTCCGACATCTGCATGCAGCTCGACCAGTGCCCCGGCTATCCTGCCACGCGCGCCTACGTCGAACGCGCGGTGGAGCTGTCGAGCATGTGGGCCGAGCGCTGCTACAAGGCTCACACCCGCGATGACCAGGCACTCTTTGGCATCGTCCAGGGCGGCATGCATCTGGATCTGCGCCTGCGTTCGCTGCGCCATCTGGAAGAGTGCGGCGATTTTCCGGGTTACGGCATCGGCGGCTACTCGGTGGGCGAGGACCACGAGACCATGTTCGAGACCCTGGCGCCGCTTGCGAGCGAGTACATGCCCAAGCACAAGCCGCGCTACCTGATGGGCGTCGGCAACCCCACCACCCTCGTGCGCGGCGTGGGTGTGGGCATCGACATGTTCGACTGCGTGCTGCCGACGCGCACCGGCCGCATGGGCACGGCATTTTCCAGCGAGGGTCGCCTCAACTTCCGCAACGCGCGCTTTGCGCACGACGACGGTCCCATCGATCCCACCTGCACCTGCCCGGTGTGCACGGGCGGTTACAGCCGTGCGCTCATCCGTCACATGGTCACGCAGAAGGAGATGCTCGGCGGCATTCTGCTTTCGATGCACAATATCTACTACCTGCTCAACCTTATGCAGCGCGCCCGCCAGGCCATTATCGAGGGCCGCTACGGTGCGTTCATGAGCGACTGGATGAACAGCCCCGCGGCGGTGGATTACTAAGGGCTGCGGGCGCGTTTGCGGGGTACGAGCAACGGCAAAGACCAAGCGGCGATCGGTCGTCGCGTTCGCCAGCACGGTCTGCGTGACCGCTGACCGATGCCTTGCAAGCGCTTGATGCATCGTGGGTACCATACCGAATAGTTGATGTTCGGGCGGGTGTTTGACGCATGGCGTCGACCCCGCCCGTTCCTATTTTCGATAGGAGTACCCATGATTAAGAATGAGAACGTCGAGGGCGAACCCGCCTACGACGAGACGTATCGCCGCGGCCCCGTGGTCATGCGCGGCCCCATGATTCCTAAGGACAACACCTACGCAAACCTACTGGCGCCCGAGGATTCAACCGACTGGCTGCATGCCGACCCGTGGCGCGTGCTGCGCATTCAGGCCGAGTTTGTCGATGGCTTTGGCGCGCTTGCCGAGCTTGGGCCCGCGGTGACCATCTTCGGGAGCGCCCGTACGCCCAAGACCGATCCGCTCTACAAGGCGGCGCGCACGGTCGGCCGCAAAATCGCCCAGCGCGGCGTGGCGGTTATCACTGGTGGCGGTCCCGGCATCATGGAGGCGGCCAACAGGGGAGCGGCGAGTGCCAACGGCAAGTCGGTCGGCTTGGGTATCGAGCTTCCACACGAGCATGGGCTCAACAAATACGTGAACCTTGGCATGGATTTCCGCTACTTCTTTGTGCGCAAGACCATGTTCGTCAAATACAGCTCGGGAGCCATCGTGTTTCCCGGTGGTTTTGGTACGCTCGACGAGATGTTCGAGGTGCTCACGCTGGTGCAGACGCACAAGGTTAAGCGCATGCCGCTCGTGCTGGTGGGCACCGAGTACTGGCAGGGCCTGTTCAACTGGCTCAACGGCCCGGTGATGGATGCCGGCATGATCAGCCCACTCGATCCAGACCTCGTCCACATCACCGACGACCTCAACGAGGCCGTCGACATCGCCCTGAGCGGGCTGATGTAGGGCGAGCGTGCCTGTTGTTATAGTAATGTGAACGGCAGACTGATGCTATTTAACATCAGTCTGCCATCTAAACTGGGTATACTGATGCAAAAGACGAGGCGAGGAGGTCGCGTATGTCTACTGCAACGGTTAAGCCTACGACGGTTCGCATCGAAGAGGGGCTCAAGGAACAGGCGACTGAGTTCTTGGATACGGTTGGTCTGAGTCTCAATTCGTATCTCAACCTTGCTGTTCGGCAGCTGGTAAATCAGCGAAAGATTCCTTTTGAGATCGTAGGAAGGGCGGAGGTGCCCAACGAGGTGACGAGACGCGCCATGGTGATTGCCGAGGCTCATGAGTTGGGGATTCTGCCAGATGACAGCCCGTCATTCAATAACGCTGATGAGCTTATATCATTCCTCGATGAGGACTAGCGATGTTTGAGATTAAAGTCGAGGCTCAGTTTAAGGCGGATTACAAACGGACGATGCGCATCCATCCGCAGCTAAAAACCGAGTTTAAGGCGGTAGTCGCAGAGCTTGCAGCTCACGGCTCGCTTCCCGCGGAATATGGCGCCCATGAGCTTTCATACCCGGGCGGCAACTACAACGGCCACATCGATTTCCATCTATCCGATGGCTTGGTCGATGTGGTCGTTCTGTACTTGCCGCATAAGACTAATCCGGTGATCCGGCTGGTAAGAATGGGTTCGCATGATGAGCTATTCCAGGGCCCACAGGGCTGAGTGCCCGCTTTTGAGTTGCGGTGGAATAGGGATTGATTTGCGGTTGATAAGCCAAAAACAGTCCCTATTCCACCGCAAGTGGTAAAGGTGCCCTAGTGGATGGGCTGGTAGCGGGGGCAGTAGCTGATGGCGATGGCGTCGACGCCTACGTGAGTGGCGATGGTGCAGCCGATGGGGCCGGTGCCGGCGTCTACGTAGTTCTGGCCCGCGAGTGCCTGGTTGACAAGCTCCTGCTCCTCGGTGGCGCCAGTCGTGAGCACGCGCACGCTGGAGCCCGGGTGCTCGGTCAAAAACTCGAGGCAGTCAGCCATGGTGTTCGCAACGATGCGCTTGGCACCGCGGCCCTTTTTGATGGCCTTGATCTCGCCCGATTTCCACTCCGGCGAAACGGCCAGGCGAATGTTGAGCATTTGGGTGAGCTGGCCGGCGAGTTTAGGTGCGCGGCCGTTCTTAACCAGGTTCTCGAGCGTGCGGGGAATCAGTAACAGGTGCGCGTCGGGCAGCGTCGCGCGGATCTGCGCCTCGGTCTCGTCCAGGCTGCGACCGTCCTCGCGCATGGCGAGCGCGTACTCCACCAGCAGGCCCTCGGCACCCGAGCCGGTGCGCGAGTCGATGCAGCGCACGTCGAGCTCGTGGGTATCGGCTACCAGGCATGCATTGGAATAGCAGGCGGACCACTCGCTGCACAGCGAGATAAAGATGGCGCTGTCATGGCCGTCGGCGAGCACGCGGTCAAAGAGTGCCTTGAACTCGCCGGCGCTCGGCTGCGAGGTGTGCGGCAGCTGCTCGGAGCCTGCCATGCGGGCGACGTACTCCTCGGCGGTGATCTGCACCTGGTCGAGCAGGTCCTCGCCCTCGATAATCACATGCAGCGGAATCACGTAAATGCCGAGCTCTTGGGCGCGGGCGGGGGAGATGTCCGACGTGGAGTCGGTTATGATGGCAAAAGACATAATTGCACCTTTCGTTGGGGCGTTTGCGCGCCGCCTTCTGAGAGCAAAGTGCGACAAGTATAGTAGAGTCGTTCCACATTGCTAGGTTCAATTGTTGAATAGTCAACAGTTTGAAGTGTCGGTGTGGAAATCATCAATTGGGGAAGAGAGGGTGCCAGTGGAGCAGCTGGAGATATGCAAGCGGTCGGTTGTTCTGTTTGATTTCGATGGCACGGTGGCCGATACAGGCCGGGCGGTGATGACCTTGACGCGCAAGACGCTGGCTGCGCGCGGGTTTTCGGAGGCGCAGATGGGTGACCTGCGCCGCATGATCGGGCCGCCCCTGTGGAAGAGCTTTCACGACTTTTATGGCTTCTCGCGCGAGGAGTCGCTTGTGGTGGCCGACGAGTACCGTGCCTTTTTTGATGAGCTGGGACCGGAAGAGTACCCTGTGTTCGATGGTATTTCCGAGCTGCTGGATGGGTTGGCCGCCCAGGGGCATCGCTTGGCCGTGGCGACGTCGCGCATGGAGGCAAAGTGCATCGACATGGTGGGCGAGCTGGGGCTTTCTCAGTTTAAGGCAGTGGTTGGCATGAATCCGCCGCAGGGACGCGAGACCAAGGCCGATTCGGTCCGCGATGCCCTGGCGGCGCTCGGTGCGACGGCGGACGATGCCGTGATGATCGGCGATCGCTTTAACGATGTGGAGGGCGCGCACGCAATGGGCGTGCCGTGCATCGGCATCTATTCGGGTGCGGCGGCGCCGGGGGAGCACGAGGCCGCGGGCGCCGATGCGGTGGTGCACTCGGTGGCCGAGCTTGCTAAACTTTTTGCTATCTAATGACGTAATGTGAGGGGCGGGCGTGCCTGCTACTCATTGGTAAGGAGGTCGTCCATGAATCAGGTGGAGCAGAGCGTTACCGAGTATGTCGACGAGGTCTGGGAAGATGTCGTCGCCGATATCGAGCAGCTGGTGAGCTATCCGTCCGTGGCCGTTGCTGCCGATGCGGAGCCCGACGCGCCGTTTGGCCGCCCGGTCCGTGATGCGCTCGATTGCGCACTCGGCATCGCGCAAAAGCTCGGCTACCAGACGAGCGACGACGAGGGCTATGTGGGCATTGCCGATATCCCTGGCCGCGGCGACAAGCAGCTCGCGACCATTTGCCATGTGGACGTGGTACCCGCCGGCCCGGGCTGGAACACCGACCCGTTTGCGATGGAGCGTCGCGAGGGCTGGCTGCTCGGCCGCGGCGTTATCGACGACAAGGGTCCGGCGGTGCTGTCGCTCTACGCCGGCGCCTATCTGCTCAAGCACGGCATTACCCCGCGCTATACCTTCCGCGCGCTGCTGGGCTGTGATGAGGAAGTGGGCATGTCCGATGTTCACCATTATCTGGAGAACCACGCGAACCCCGACTTTCTGTTTACGCCCGATGCCGAGTTCCCGGTCTGCAATGCCGAGAAGGGCCAGTTTGGGGCGACGTTTGTGAGCTCCAAGATCGACGGCGGGCGCATTGTGTCCTGGAGCGGTGCCGAGGCGAGCAACGCTATTCCGTCGCAGTCTACCTGCGAGCTTGCGATTGCCGCCGATGAGCTGCCGGCGCCCGTTGAGAACGCTGACCGCCTGGAGATCACAGCACTCGATAACGGGCATGCGCAGATTTTCGCCCACGGCATTGGCGGTCATGCCTCGATGCCCGAGGGAACGATCAATGCCGTCGGCCTCATCGTGGCGTATCTGCGCGAGTCCGAGGACACGTTTGGCGCCCGTGACGAGCGCTTGCTGACGCCTGCCGAGCACGAGTTTGTCAAGTTTCTGGCCTTTGTACATGCGGACGCCTATGGCCGCGGCCTGGGTATCGACGCGACGAGTCCGGCGTTTGGCCCGCTCACCTGCAACCCCGGCGTCATTCGCGTGGCGGATGGCCACATTGAGCAGGTCATTGACGTGCGTTTCCCCGACAGCACGAGCGCCGATACCATCCGCGAGCAGCTCGAGCCACTCGTGGGTCGCTTTGGCGTGACGTGCCGTGTGGGTCGTGCCAAGGTGCCGTTCTCGGTCTCTGCCGATGATCCGGCCGTGAAGGCGCTTATCGATACCTATAACGAGTTTACGGGCAAGCATGCTGAGCCCTTTGCCATGGGCGGCGGCACGTACGCGCGCAACTTTGCCCGCGCCGTGTCGTTTGGCCCCGAAGAGACCGGTCTGGAGCTGCCCGCATGGGGCGGCCAGATGCACGGCCCCAACGAGTGCGCCAACGAGGAGCAGCTCAAGCAGGCGCTCAAGATTTATATCGTGGCCATCCTGCGCCTCAACGAACTCGAGCTGTAGGGCTTCCCCAGGCACCCGACCTTGCCCCTCAAACCGTCGCTTGCGTACCAAAGTACGCGGCGCTCCTCTTTCGGGGCAATCTCGGGCACCTGGGAAACCCCTATATCCTGCTTGGATACAAACTTGAATTACGAGCCCGGTGCTTTTGCCCGGGCTTTTTCTGTTGCGGTGGGGTAGTCATTGGGGACATTCCTCTGGTGTAAAAGGTGCGCCATGTTCGGCGCTGGATTGTTATCCGTTTGTAAAGGCTGGGCAGAGCTTGCGGTAAGGGTCTATCAAAAGCCCGTAAGAAACCGCAGTTGGCGCGGGCGCTGCCCGATCGGGGCCGTATCTTTCCAAACAGCAAAGCGGGCGGGGTGCCCGCGAATTGCATGTATGAAAGGAAGATCATGCTCGATCAGGCTTATTCTCGTCGTCAGTTCCTCGGCCTCGTTGGTGGTTTTGCCAGCTTCGTGGGCCTCGGCCTCGTTGGTTGCGGCGGCTCCGGCGCATCCGACGCCGCCGACAAGGGCAGTGCCGCTGCCGCTGCCGAGTCCGTCTCCGGCGAGGTGACCTACGACGGCGCCTCCTCGTTCCAGGCTCTCGTCGAGGCTGCTGCCGAGAAGTTCATGGATGCCAACCCGGACGTCTCCGTTTCCGGTTCGGGCAACGGTTCGGGCAAGGGCCTGACCGCTGTTGCCGCCGGCACCGTCACCATCGGTAACTCCGACGTCTTCGCCGAGACCAAGCTCGAGGCCGACCAGGTCAAGAAGCTCGTCGACCACGAGGTCGCCGTCGTGGGCATGGGTCCCGTCGTTTCCAAGAACGTCAAGGTCGACGACCTGTCCCTCGAGCAGCTCAAGGGCATCTTCTCCGGCCAGATCACCAACTGGAAGGAGGTCGGCGGCGACGACGCCACCATCGTCGTTCTCAATCGCAAGGCCGGCTCCGGCACCCGTGCCACCTTCGAGGCCGCCGTCTTTGGCGACGAGGCCGTCGACTTTAAGGGCGACGCCGAGCTCGACAAGTCCGGCGACGTCCAGACTCAGATGGGCAGCACCGACAACGCCATCTCCTACCTCGACTTCTCGCACTTCGATGATTCCAAGTTCAACGCCATTAAGGTCGAGGGCGTGGAGCCCAAGAGTGCAAACGTCACCGACGACTCCTTTAAGATCTGGGCTACCGAGCACATGTACTGCGCTAAGGACGCCGACGACGCCACCAAGGCCTTCCTGGAGTTCATGCTTTCCGATGACGTCCAGGGCAAACTCGTCGAGGAGCAGGGCTTTATCCCCGTCTCTGCTATGAAGGTCGTCAAGGACGCCAGCGGCAAGGTCTCTGCTAAATAGGTAATCGCCCCCGGAAAGGTTTGCAATGGCAAAACAGCTGCCAAAGCGCGACCTTGAGAACGTGGGCCTGGGCGTCACGGGCGCGTGCGTAGCGCTCGTGACGCTTGTCGTTGCCGCGCTCATCTTCATGGTCGCCCAAAAGGGCCTCTCGGCTTTTCTCAAGGACGGCGTTTCGGTCGTCGAGTTCTTCACCGGCACCAAGTGGGACCTGGCCAACACAGCCGAAAGCGGCCTGCCCTATACCGGTGCCCCGCCCCTGATCGTCACCTCGTTTGCGGTCATGGTGCTCTCCACGCTCATCGCGCTGCCCATCGCCATCGGCTCCGCCATCTTTGCGGTCGAGATCCAACCCAAATTTGGCTCCAAGGTCTTTCAGCCGCTTATTGAGCTTTTGACCGGTATTCCCTCGGTTGTCTTTGGCCTGATCGGCTTTCACGTGGTCGTCGGCCTTATGAAGAGCGTTTTCCACGTGAGCACGGGTCTGGGCATCTTGCCCGGCGCCATCGTGCTGGCCGTCATGATTCTGCCGACCATGACCACCCTTTCGGTCGATGGCCTGCGCGCCGTGCCCGATAGCTACCGTCAGGGTTCGCTCGCGCTAGGCTATACCCGCTGGCAGACCATCTGGCACGTGGTGCTCAAGTCCGCCATGCCGTCGCTCATGACCGCGGTCATCCTTGGCATGACGCGCGCCTTTGGCGAGACGCTCGCCGTGCGCATGGTTATCGGCGGTATCGAGGCCATGCCGACGTCGCTGCTGTCGCCGGCGTCAACCATCACCACCACGCTCACCACGTCCATGGCGGTCTATGCCGAGGGCTCGGCCCAGGACGATGTTCTGTGGGCGCTCGGTCTGCTGCTGATGGGCATGAGCCTCATCTTCATCCTGATCATCCACCTTATCGGCCGCAAGG
This sequence comes from uncultured Collinsella sp., assembly GCA_902464485.1. Classification (GTDB taxonomy): domain Bacteria; phylum Actinomycetota; class Coriobacteriia; order Coriobacteriales; family Coriobacteriaceae; genus Collinsella. Next base: position 12,007 of record CABQJJ010000032.1, read on the forward strand.
GGGCGAAGGCTCGTGGCTAGCACGCGCATTCATATCGACGAGGCGAGACTCGGGCGTGTCCAAAAGCAGGACCGCATCGCCACGGGCGTGCTGACGGCGATTGCCGCCATCGTCATGCTCATCGTCGTCTCCATGGTGGCCTATATCCTGTTCGAGGGGGTCTCGACGCTGTTCCGGCCGGGCTTTCTCACGCAGCCTGCGCGCGCCAACGGAACCCAGGGCGGCGTGCTCTACCAGCTGTTCGACTCGTTCTATCTGCTGCTGATTACCCTAGTCATCTCGGTACCCATCAGCTTGGGCGGCGCGGTCTTCCTGGTCGAGTACGCACCAGACGGCCCCATCCGCGACATCGCCTCCACCGCCATCGAGACGCTGTCCTCGCTGCCCTCCATCGTCGTCGGCATGTTCGGCTTTCTGGTGTTCTCGGTGCAGCTGGGCTGGAAGTACTCCATCATCTCCGGCGCCGTCGCGCTCACCATGTTCAACATCCCCATCCTGGTGCGCGTGATCCAGCAAGCGCTCGAGGATGTGCCGCAGGCCCAGCGCGATGCGTGCCTGGCCATGGGCCTCACCCGTTGGGAGGCTACGCTGCACATCCTGATCCCCGAGGCCATGCCCGCCATCGTGACCGGCATCGTGCTTTCGGCCGGCCGTGTGTTTGGCGAGGCCGCAGCACTGCTCTTTACCTCGGGCATGAGCTCGCCGGTTCGCCTGAACTTCTTGAGCTTTAACCTGTCGAGTCCCACCTGCGCCTGGAACGTGTTCCGCCCCGGCGAGTCGCTCGCCGTGCACATCTACAAGATCTATGGCGAGGGCAGCCCCGAGGCCCAGCAGATCGTCTGGGGCACCGCGGCACTGTTGATGATCTGTGTGCTGCTGTTTAACGTAGTCGCCCGTATCGTGGGCAAACAACTGGCAAGGAGGATGACGGCCGAATGAGCGAGATAAATGTAACGCCCGCAACCGAGACGGCCACGTCCGAGACCCAGGACTTTTTGTCGAGCGTGGGGGAAAGCGAGAAGCGCGTTCGCGTAAGCGGCAAGGCCGTGAGCGACGAGGTCGTGCTCTCCACCAAAGACGTCAACGTGTACTATGGCGACCACCATGCACTGCACGACACGTCGCTCGACTTTCACAAGGGCGAGATCACGGCGCTCATTGGGCCTTCGGGCTGCGGTAAGTCAACTTTCTTGCGCAGCCTCAACCTTATGAATCGCGAGATTCGCGGCTGCCGCGTGGAGGGCGAGATCAACTACCGCGGGCGCAACGTGAACACCAAGACCGAGAACACCTACGAGCTGCGTCGGTCCATTGGCATGGTGTTTCAGCAGCCCAATCCTTTCCGCAAGTCTATTCGCGACAACATCACGTTTGCGCCCAAGCGCCACGGCATCACCGACCGTGACGAACTCGATCGCATGGTCGAGGAAAGCCTGCGCGGCGCGGCGCTGTGGGACGAGGTCAAAGACAAGCTCGACAAGAGCGCCTACGCGCTTTCGGGCGGTCAGCAGCAACGTCTGTGCATCGCGCGCACGCTGGCGCTCAACCCCGACGTGATCCTGTTCGACGAGCCCTGCTCGGCGCTCGATCCCATCTCGACGCTGGCGATCGAGGATCTGATGTCATCGATCGTTGCCGACCGCGCCATCGTCATCGTGACGCACAACATGGAGCAGGCGTCGCGCGTGTCCAACCGCACGGCGTTTTTCTACATGGGCGATATGGTCGAGTACGACGAGACCGACGAGATTTTCCAACGGCCCAAGGATAAGCGGCTGAATGATTACCTCACCGGCATGTTCTCCTAGTCCGGGACATGCTTGAGGCCCGCGGCGGCCACGGTCGCCACGGGACTGATTGGAGAGGCGGGTCATCTCTTGCGGGAGATGGCCCGCCTTTTTGCTCTGCGACCGAAACGACCACCACAAAGGGGGCAGGCACCTTCGTGGTGGTTTGGGGTGGGGCTCGCTGCTATCATGGACAACGTTGAATTTCTACGAAGGAGCAGGGCATATGGCGATTCTTTTGGGATGCGATTCCGTCAGCCTAGAGTTTCCCACCAAGCATATTTTCGATAGCGTGACGCTCGGCGTGGACGAGGGCGACCGTATTGGTATTGTCGGTAAAAACGGCGACGGCAAGTCGACACTGCTGAGCGTGCTCGCCGGCACGCTGGAGCCCGACGACGGCCGCGTGACGCACCGCCGCGACACCACGATCGGATTGCTCGGCCAAAAGGACAATCTGGTCGATACCGATACCGTGCACCATGCCGTCGTGGGCGACACGCCCGAGTACGAGTGGGCGTCGAGCCCCCGCACGCGTCAGATCCTCGCCGGTCTCATCAGCGATGTGCCCTGGGAGGGCACGGTGGGTGAGCTTTCGGGCGGTCAACGCCGTCGCGTGGACCTCGCGCGCCTGCTGATCGGCGACTACGACGTGCTCATGCTCGACGAGCCCACCAACCACCTGGACATGCGCACCATCAACTGGCTCGCGCGCCACTTAAAGGCCCGCTGGCAGCGCGGCCAGGGCGCCATGCTCGTGGTCACGCACGACCGCTGGTTTTTGGACGAGGTCTGCACCAGCATGTGGGAGGTTCACGACGGCCAGGTCGATCCCTTCGAGGGCGGCTACTCCGCATATATCCTTCAGCGCGTAGAGCGCGACCGCATGGCCGCCGTCACCGAGGAGCGCCGTCGCAACATGGCACGCAAGGAGCTCGCGTGGCTGAGCCGCGGCGCCCAGGCTCGTTCCACCAAGCCCAAGTTTCGTGTTGATGCCGCTCGCGAGCTTATCGCCGACGTGCCGCCCGTGCGTGACGAGCTGGAGCTCAAGCGCCTGGCCGTGAGCCGCCTGGGCAAGCAGGTTATCGATGTGGTCGACGTGGACGCCGGCTATGCGGATGCCGATGGCACGTCCAAACAGGTGCTCACCGATGTGACCTGGCTCATTGGTGCGGGCGACCGCTATGGTCTTTTGGGCGAGAACGGCGCCGGCAAGTCCACGTTGCTCGACGTGATTCAGGGCAAGATCGCGCCCCTGCGCGGTCGCGTGAAGATTGGCCAGACGGTGCGCTTTGGCGTGCTGTCGCAGCAGCTCGAGGAGCTCGAGCCCTACATGGGCGACACGATTCGCGAGGTGCTCAGCCACTATAAGAAGTACTACGTCATCGACGGCAAGGAGACTTCGCCCGAGAAGCTCTGCGAGCGTCTGGGCTTTACGACGCAGCAGCTCTGGAGTCGCATCGGCGATCTTTCGGGCGGCCAGCGCCGTCGCCTGTCGCTGCTGCTGACGATCCTGGACGAGCCCAATGTGCTCATCCTGGACGAGCCCGGTAACGACCTGGATACCGACATGCTGGCGATTGTCGAGGACCTGCTCGACGGCTGGCCCGGCACGCTGATCCTGGTGACGCACGACCGCTTCTTGATGGAGCGCGTGACCGACCAGCAGTGGGCGCTGCTCGACGGTCACCTGACGCATATGCCCGGCGGCGTCGACCAGTACCTGCGCCTGTGCAACGCCACCGCCGAGGGCGAGCCCGTGGGTGCGCCGAGCGCCAAGACCGGCACGTTTGACACCGGTGCCGCGGCGGCTGCGGCCGAAAAGCCTAAGTCGAGTGGCCAGCCCAATGGCCTTTCCAACGCCGAGCGCCAGAAGCTCCGCCGCGAGGTGAGCTCGCTCGAGCGCAAGATGGAGACGCAGCGCGCTCGCGTGGAGGAGGCCGAGGCCGCGATGGCCCAGGTTGACCCCACCAACTACACGGCGCTGGGCGAGCAGCAGGCAAAGATTGACGAGGCTCACGCCGCCATGGACGAGCTGGAGATGGCGTGGCTCGAGGCGAGCGAGAAGCTCGAGGGCGAGGAGTAGGCAAGGATGATCAAGGCCGCATTTTTCGATATCGACGGCACGTTGCTGAGCTTTAAGACCCATCGGATTCCGGCGTCGGCGCAGCAGGTGCTCGACAGCTTTCGCGAACAGGGGATTGCGTGCGTGATCGCCACGGGCCGCCCGACCTACCAGATGCCGGATTGGCTGTTCGACTTGGGATGGGATGCGTACATTACGCTTTCGGGTCAGCACTGTTTTGACGCTGACGGCGTTTACCGCAGCTGCCCGATCGATCCGGATGACGTTGCGGTGATTGTGGACCAGGTGGCGCAGGGTCGCTACGACTCGCTGTGCATGCAGGGCGAGAACTCGTTTGTGAACCGTCTGTCCAAGCGCGTGGTGGCGGCTGCCGACAATGCCGGAATCTCGTATCACGAGGAGCCTTTTGAGCATGCTTTCGATACACCGGTTTACCAGTTCTGCGCCTTTGTGGACCCGGCCGACCAGGGCATAGTTACCGATGTCCTGTCGCATTCTACAACCACGCGCTGGTGCGACCTGTTCTGCGACATTATTCCGGCCAACGGCGGCAAGGACCTGGGCGTGGCGGCGACGCTGGAGCGCCTGGGTGTCGACGCGAGCGAAGCGATTGCCTTTGGCGATGGCGAGAACGACCTGTCGATGTTTGCCGCCGTGGGCACGAGCGTGGCCATGGGCAACGCGCAGGACACGGTGAAAGCTGCGGCGACCTATGTGACGAGCGCCGTGGACGACGACGGAATCTACAACGCCGCGAAGCACTTTGGGCTGCTATAGCTGCGGCTCGGCACTCGGGGACGTTCCTTTTCTGTCGGCAGCTGGGGACACTCCTTGCGCGTTGCGTGTCGTGTCGCCCTGCTTGCTCCGCGCATTTTGTGAAACACGGTTAACTTTTTAAACAACGTAGTAAGACATGGGCAACTTTTGCGGTAAAGTAAATCAAGCAAAAGTATCCAAAGGCTAACTAGAAGCCATCGCGAAAGGCGGTCCATGGCCCTGCGTGAATCTGGAGAAGACTATCTCGAATCTATTTATGTGCTGTCACAGCGCTTGGGCACAGTGCGTTCGATTGACGTTGCGGAGTATCTTGGCGTGACTAAGGCGAGTGTTTCCAAGGCTATGGCTTCACTGGAGAGCAATGGTTACGTGGAGATGGGCAAGCGCGACGTCCACCTGACAGAACGTGGACTTGAGGTTGCCAGCCAAATGTGGGAGCGTCACTGCTTTTTCGTGGGGCTGCTAGAGGACGCAGGCGTATCGCCCGAGGTCGCCTCGCAAGAGGGGTGTCACATGGAGCACTGTCTGAGCGAGGAGAGCTTTGAGAAGTTAAGGTCGATGCTGAGGCGGGATGGTGTTTCGGCGCCAACAATGACCGACTAGCACTCCCGCAGCGGCGCGCCTCCCGCGCCGGGACGGCGCGGGACAGCGACCGGGACGAGTTGCCCTACCAACTAAGTCCAACTCAGACAAGGAACTCCGCCAGCAAGCGATGTCCAAGAACCACCAGCGACGTCGCCGCAGGCCGGGACCGGGCTTGGTTTTGAAAACATTCCGCAGCGCGAGGCCCGCCTTTCCGTTGCTCCGCAGGAGCAGGA
>CABQJJ010000033.1 GCA_902464485.1 uncultured Collinsella sp.
AGCTCCAAAAACTCCCACCGGTCTTCATCGCCCTCAAAGATGAGCTGCTTGCCCACACCGCGGGCACAGACATGGTAAAAGCCGGTAACCGTTCTCCAAACGCGCTGCATGGCGCTCCCTTCGCCGGGATCTGCTTGCCATCCAATACAGCACGATTGAAGCGTGCCATCAAAACATTCACGCAAAACAATACACTCGCGCGGCCAAAGGCAGTAAACAGGCGGCGAACGGCACCGTTGCAACAGGTCAACCCCTGCAACGCTTACAAGAGCTGACCAAAAGCTTGCCCAAGACGGACCCCCTCTACGGAAGTTCGCGACCACAGAACATAGAGTTAAATCGTTTCAATTAAAAGTTCCGCGCTTCTCGCTACGAAAACTGAGCCGTTCGCCGAATATTCCGTGCATTTCGCGGTATTATAGGGGCTGCATGTCATGTCCCATTCGAAGGGTCGCCCGGCAATCGCCAGCCACGACCCCCAGACGGGACGCCAACACGATAGAGAGGAGAGGCATGCAGTACTCACAGGAAGTGGAGAACATGTGCCCCGTTGCCAAGGGTGCATACCACGGCCCCGCACCCATCCCCGAGGAGGGCAAGTGGGTCCAGGCCAAGGAGATTTCCGACATCTCCGGTCTTACGCACGGTGTGGGTTGGTGCGCACCTCAGCAGGGCGCCTGCAAGCTCACGCTGAACGTCAAGGACGGCATCATCGAGGAGGCCCTCGTTGAGACCATCGGCTGCTCGGGCATGACCCACTCTGCCGCCATGGCTTCCGAGATCCTTCCCGGCAAGACCATCCTCGAGGCCCTCAACACCGACCTCGTCTGCGACGCCATCAACGTTGCCATGCGCGAGATCTTCCTGCAGATCGTTTACGGCCGCAGCCAGACCGCGTTCTCCGAGGGCGGCCTGCCCGTGGGCGCCTCCCTCGACGACCTCGGCAAGGGCCTTCGCTCTCAGGTCGGCACCATGTTCGGCACCAAGGCCAAGGGCGCTCGTTACCTCGAGCTCGCTCAGGGCTACGTCACCCGCATGGCTCTCAACGACAAGAACGAGATCATCGCGTTCGAGTTCCTGAACCTCGGCAAGTTCACCGACGCCGTCAAGGCCGGCAAGACCCCCGAGGAGGCCATCTCCGGCGCCATGGGTCACTACGGCCAGTGGGAGAATGCCGCCAAGTACATCGACCCGCGCACCGACGAGGAGACTCACTCCGTCGCCAGCGTGTTCCCGGTTCACGAGTAGAAAGGGAGGGAAATAACTATGACTGTTACGTTCGAAGGTTACGAGCGCCGCGCTGACAAGATCAACAAGTGCCTCGCCGACAACGGCATCGCCTCCCTCGAGGAAGCTCTGCAGATCTGCACCGACAAGGGCTTCAACCCGCGTGAGATCGTCAACAACACCCAGTCCATCGCCTTCCAGAACGCCGAGTGGGCCTACACCCTCGGCTGCGCTCTCGCTGTCAAGCGTGAGGCCAAGACCGCTTCTGAGGCTGCCGCCATCATCGGCGAGGGCATCCAGGCCTTCACCGTTCCCGGCTCCGTCGCCGAGGACCGCAAGGTCGGTCTGGGCCACGGCAATCTGGGCGCCATGCTGCTCTCCGACGACACCGAGTGCTTCGCCTTCCTGGCTGGCCACGAGTCCTTCGCTGCCGCTGAGGGCGCTATCGGCCTGGCTCTGAACGCCAACAAGGCTCGCAAGAAGCCGCTGCGCGTTATCCTCAACGGTCTGGGCAAGGACGCCGCCCAGATCATCGCCCGCATCAACGGCTTCACCTATGTGAAGACGCAGTTCGACTACTACACGGGCGAGCTCAAGGTCGTCGAGACCATCCCCTACTCCGATGGTCCCCGCGCTGCCGTCAACTGCTACGGCTCCGACGACGTCCGCGAGGGCGTTGCCATCATGTGGCACGAGAACGTCGACATCTCGATCACCGGTAACTCCACCAACCCCACGCGCTTCCAGCACCCCGTCGCTGGCACCTACAAGAAGGAGCGCATCGAGGCTGGCAAGAAGTACTTCTCCGTCGCTTCTGGCGGCGGCACTGGCCGTACCCTGCACCCGGACAACATGGGCGCCGGCCCTGCCTCTTACGGCATGACCGACACCATGGGCCGTATGCACTCCGACGCCCAGTTCGCCGGTTCTTCCTCCGTGCCTGCGCACGTCGACATGATGGGTCTCATCGGCATGGGCAACAACCCCATGGTCGGTGCCACCGTCGCCTGCGCTGTCGCCGTCGAGGAGGCCCTCAAGGCCTAATCGCGTCCGCGCGATGCTCATGTTGTTGAGCTTTGGAGCCGCTATCTCATCGAGGTAGCGGCTCTTTTGTTTCCGAGGGTAGCTAATTTAAGACGGGACTGGAAGACGAGCTCGGCATTGTCCCGAGCGACAAGATGCGTGCGGCAATGTACGCCCACGCCGCTAACGGCGGTATCAAGATCGACAAGACCACGTACACGGGCGTTGAGGGCCTCTACGCCCGTGGCGAGGCAACAGGCGGCATGCACGGCGCCGACCGCATCGGAGGCCTGTCAAGCGCCAATGGCATCGTGTTTGGGCGCATCACGAGCACTCAGCGGCTCGAGCTGCACAGAATGCACCTGAGGTGGCCCCAAAGGCGAATATCGCCCTCCCCCAGCATGGCATTGCCACAACAGATGCCGAGCGCCTGACGTACAGCCTGAAACACGCGATGAATACCTATTGCATGATCAACCGCACAGAAAGGATCCCATCCACAGCGCTGCAGGAGATTGAGAGCCTGGAGACGGAAGCAACAACTCTGAGCATGCGAAACGCTCACGACAGCCAAGTCGCAGCCCTTGCCCGTTTGGAATCGCAGATTCAGCTAGCACAGGAAATGGTCAAAGCCATGCGCAACCGAACCGAAAGTCTCGGTTCCCATTATCGAGCGAACTAAGTCGAACACCCATCTAAAGCAGAACACAGTTAATCAATATCTATAGGCCCCGTGAGCTCGAAGTGGCACGGGATCATTCATGTCCTCACGCCAGCGTATCCTTATCCTGAATGCAGAGCGGGCAAAGCCCACATAGACTATCGACCAGGGAAGAAGAAATATGGACAGTAGAGATATCGAGAAGTGGCGAATTGAATTAGCGCCTACGCCCATGAGGAAAATGGCGTCGAACACTGGCTCGCACGAGATTTAATGGAACCCATGGGGTACACGCGATGGGAAAACTTCGCCGAAGTTGTTAAAAGGGCAAAAGTCTCGTGCGAAACAAACAAAACCCCAGTTGATTCCCATTTTCGTGACACCACGAAAATGGTAACTGCCGGTGTCGCCGCCCGCGCGGTTAAAGATTTCAAACTGACGCGCTACGCATGCTATTTAATCGCCCAAAACGGAGACCCTAACAATCCTGAAATCGCGCTCGCACAGGCGTACTTCGCCGTGCAGTCACGCCGTCAGGAACTCATAGAGCAGCGCTTCGCAGAGATTCAGCGCTTGCAGGCGCGCCACTCGCTATCCGATTCAGAGAAACAGCTCTCGGGCATTGCGTTCAAACGAGGCGTGGACTCCAAAGGATTCGCAATCATCAAGTCGAAAGGCGATGAGGCGTTATTCGACGGCAGAAGCACGGCGGACATGAAGCGGCAGCTTGGTGTGCCCAAGAGCGCTGCATTGGCGGACAAGCTAGCCGATGTACTCATCAAAGCAAAGGACCTCACGAACTCGATGACGGCCTTCAACGCCGAGGAACACGACCTGTACGGTCTGGACCAAATCAAGCAAGAGCACGTCGAGAACAACACAAGCGTACGTGGCAGCCTCATCGACCGTGGAATTGTCCCCGAGAATCTACCGCCTGCCGAGGATACAAAGAAGCTCGAACGTCGCGTGAAAACAGACGAGAAAAAGCTCAAGGAGGGCACTGACGGATTCACCGACCCCCAGGGCAGGCTCGACTTGTAAAGCGTCTGTGCCCTTTCGGGTTCGACCCCATGCGAGGTCTACAAAAAAAAGACGGCCAACTTTCGTTGACCGTCTTAACATGCTTTGGTGGGCCGTCAGGGGATCAGCCTGCTGCGCAGGCGGCCGCTGCGGCGCTTCGCGCCTTGCGCGCTGTGCTGGCAAACGCTTACGCGTTTCCTCAGCTCCGCGCCCTTTCGGGTTCGACCCCATGCGAGGTCTACAAAAAAAGACGGCCAACTTTCGTTGACCGTCTTAACATGCTTTGGTGGGCCGTCAGGGGATCAGCCTGCTGCGCAGGCGGCCGCTGCGGCGCTTCGCGCCTTGCGCGCTGTGCTGGCAAACGCTTACGCGTTTCCTCAGCTCCGCGCCCTTTCGGGTTCGACCCCATGCGAGGTCTACAAAAAAAGACGGCCAACTTTCGTTGACCGTCTTAACATGCTTTGGTGGGCCGTCAGGGGGTCGAACCCTGGACCTTGGGATTAAGAGTCCCCTGCTCTACCAACTGAGCTAACGACCCAAAGCTAAAGTCCGTTGTGGCGGACTTTAGAGGAGATATCGTGTGGTGGGCCGTCAGGGGGTCGAACCCTGGACCTTGGGATTAAGAGTCCCCTGCTCTACCAACTGAGCTAACGACCCAAAGCTAAAGTCCGTTGTGGCGGACTTTAGAGGAGATATCGTGTGGTGGGCCGTCAGGGGGTCGAACCCTGGACCTTGGGATTAAGAGTCCCCTGCTCTACCAACTGAGCTAACGACCCAAAGCTAAAGTCCGTTGTGGCGGACTTTAGAGGAGATATCGTGTGGTGGGCCGTCAGGGGGTCGAACCCTGGACCTTGGGATTAAGAGTCCCCTGCTCTACCAACTGAGCTAACGACCCGATATCAACACAAAGCAAGAACTGGGGTGGGTAAAGGGACTCGAACCCTCGACCTACGGGACCACAACCCGTCGCTCTAGCCAACTGAGCTACACCCACCGTGTCCTGTGCGCTTCGCGCTCGACTATTATTGCAAGGAACGCCACGCGATGCAAGCCCCAATTTTCAAGAATTTTGAAAAGTGTTTTTCGAGCCTGTTTCGAGCAAATCCCACCGGTTCCATAGGAGTAAACTTGCCCCACTGCAAATCCTTGAAAGGACCGGCATGAAAGAACTCTCCAACCGCACGGCAACATTCACCGATTCCGTCATCCGTCGCATGACGCGCATCTCCAATAAATACGGCGCCGTCAATCTCTCGCAGGGCTTCCCCGACTTCGATCCCCCGGCACAGCTGCTCAAGAACCTGGGTACCATTGCCACCGATCCCAAACCGCTCTATCACCAGTACTCAATCACCTGGGGCTCCCAGGCCATGCGCGAGGCACTCGCCGCCAAGCAGGAGCACTTTATGGGCATGCCGGTCGACCCCAACCAGAATATCGTGGTCACTTGCGGCTCCACCGAAGCCATGATGGCCGCCATGATGACGGTCACGAACCCCGGCGACAAGGTCGTCATCTTCTCGCCGTTCTACGAGAACTATGGTGCCGACACCATCCTCTCGGGCGCCGAGCCCATCTACGTGCCGCTCAACCCGCCCACGTTTGACTTCGATCGCGAGATCCTCGAGGCTGCCTTCCGCGACAACGACCCCAAGGCCATCGTCCTGTGCAACCCTTCCAACCCCTGCGGCAAGGTCTTTACGCGCGAGGAGCTCACCTTTATCGCCGACATGTGCAAAAAGTACGACGCGTACTGCATCACCGACGAAGTCTACGAACACATCGTCTATGCGCCCCACAAGCACGTCTATATGGCCACACTGCCTGGCATGTTCGAACGCACCATCAGCTGCAGTTCGCTGTCTAAGACGTACTCCATTACCGGCTGGCGTCTGGGCTACACCATCGCCCCGGCCCAAATCACCGAGCGCATCAAGAAGGTCCACGACTTCCTCACCGTGGGTGCCGCCGCGCCTCTGCAGGAAGCCGTCGTTACCGCACTCAACTTCGACGACAGCTATTACCAAGAGGTCCTCGACCTCTATACCGCCAAGCGCGATCTGTTCTGCCGCGGACTCGATAGTATTGGCCTTGAGCATAACGTACCGCAAGGTGCCTACTACGTGATGATGGACATCTCTGAGTTTGGCTATGACAGCGACCTCGACTTCTGCGAGGACCTCGCATCTAAAGTGGGCGTGGGCGCCGTGCCCGGCTCAAGCTTCTTCCGCGAGCCCGTCAACCATCTGGTCCGCTTCCACTTTGCCAAGCGTGACGAGACGCTCAACGCGGCGCTGGAGAACCTCAAGTCGCTACGTGATAAAATCAAACCGCGCGGGTAAGGACGGCCCGACAACTAAAGCAATCAAAGAAGCCCCGCACCGCCCGCCGCGCTGTGGGGCTTCTTTTTATAGCGCTTTCTTAATTTGTTTAGAGCGCTATACTTTAGTCACGGAGCAACTCGTCCCAGAGAGAGAGGAACACGATGGCAGAGCAGCAGCTTATCGGAGCGCTCGAGGCCGGCGGCACCAAGATGGTCTGCGCCACGGGCTATGCAGACGGTACGGTCCTGGAGCGCGAGCAGATTGCGACCACGACCCCGCAGGAGACCGTTGAAGCCGTCAATGCATGGTTTGCCGACAAGGGCATCGCCGCGCTGGGCATTGGAGCTTTTGGCCCCACCGCAGTCAATCCTGCCTCGCCCCAATACGGCAAGATCTTGGAGACGCCCAAGACGGCATGGCGCTACTTTGACCTGCTGGGCACCGTCCAAAACGAGCTCAATATTCCCTGTGGCTACGACACCGACGTCAACGTCGCTTGCCTGGGCGAGGTCACCTTTGGTTGCGCCAAGGGCCTCACCGACGTGGTGTATCTGACCATCGGCACCGGTGTGGGCGCCGGCGTGCTCTCGGGCGGCCAGCTCGTGCACGGCATGATGCATCCCGAGGCCGGCCACATCCTGGTCACGCGCGACCCGCGCGACACCATCGGCGAGCACAGCGCCTGCCCCTTCCACGACAACTGCCTCGAGGGCCTCATCGCAGGCCCCGGCGTTAAAAAGCGCTGGGATGGCAAGAGCGCCGGAGACATGGCCGACGACGCCGAGGCCATGGACCTGCTCGCCGGTTATCTGGCACAGGCGCTCATGACCTACACGCTGTGCTATGCGCCGCAAAAGATCATCATCGGCGGCGGTGTGGCCGACCACACCCCCATCGTGCCGCTCGCCCGCAAAAAGTGCGCCGAAATGCTCAACGGCTATATCGTCACGCCCGAGGTCAACGACATCGATACCTATATCGTCAACAACAGCCTCGAAGGCAAACAGGGAATCATGGGCTGCCTGGCACTGGGTGCCCAGGTACTTAAATAAATAAGGAATCGTAACGACGCCAGGCTGAACTCTGGCGGCGCCAGGCACCATATAAGGCCTCTAAACGAATAGGGCCGCCTAGGGACAGCAAGTTTGTCCTAGGCGGCCTTTTTAGAGTATATGAGCAGTCGTAAGAGATATCGCAATGCAACACCCGTCGCAGCGCCGCAGCAATCGATGAAAACATCGGTAACCATACCGGCGCGACCGGGCACAAAGAGCTGAATGGTCTCGTCTATCGAAGGCACCAACAATAGAAACACCGTCGTTGGAAGCAATACGCCAAACGTGCGGTGCCCGTCGATATCAAAAGCATGCGTCGCAAGAATGCCCAGGACGAAATATTCGGTAAAATGCGCGCTCTTGCGAATGACGAAATTGGTCACCCAAGCATGCGGAAGCCCCAAGTCGCGCAATATATGGCGCACGGCCTCCATAACCGATAGGCTTAATGAGCCAGACCCCGTACCCGGAACCAACGAGTTTCCCCAAATGAAAAGCACCATGGCGCAGGTGGCAAGCACCCATTTGCGATCGATTTTTGGCATATGGAGCCTTACGCCTCGGCAGCCTCGGCATGCAGGGGCGCAAAGCTTGCCGTACCGCCCTCGATGACGCTCAGGTATGCGCGACCCGTACGCTTAACGGCAACAGACTGGATGCGGTTGATTTCCTCTTCGAGAATCTGATTGACGCGCTCGTGACGACGGTTCTCCATGATTCCAACAGCCACGGCCTCGGCATGCCGCAGACCCTCGCGCGAAATGCGAGCCGTATCCTCGGGAAGCACGGCACTGTGACGACCGACGTATGCAGGCATGGCGGTAGTTGCGGGCATGGAAGCTGCGTTGGTAGACGCCGGCCCGGAGGTACAAGCACAAACCGTAGCAGGCTCGATGGACTCCGGCTCATCCATGATGGCCATAGCCGCAGCCCACATATCCTCGTGTCCCGAATAATCTGCCATTGGAATGTCATCCTCGAGCATGGCATCCGGAAGCTCGCCGGTATCGATGCGCTTCTGGGCGGCAACCGGAAGAGCGTCCGCAGCGGGACCATCGGCACAAGAATCCGCGGCATCGGCATTCGAGATAACAGGTAGCGAGGAAAGCTCGGCGCCATACGGCACCTGAGCGACGCCCACTCCCTGCGAGGCGGCAGCACCCCAAAGAGAACTTTCCGCAGCACGACGAGCAGCTACGGATTCTTCGTCAACGGCGGCAAACGGTTCACCGGCAAACGGCTCGGCAACGGGACCGCTGGCTTGGGATGCATTCGCGGAGGGAGAGGCGGCCGTGGCGGCGGCATTGGCAACAAGAGCCACAAACGCCGCGGTGCTGCCCGCGGGAGCGGCATGGGAGCCCGAAACAGCGCGTGCGGCAGCGGCGATGTCCTCTCGGTTGTAGGAGCCCGTCTTGCCACCATTGGTAAGCTCATCGATTGCGACCTGGTAAACGTCGCGCGAACGGGCGGGGTCGCAGCTCACCGGCGAATCATCATCGAGCATGCTATCGATCATGGCCCAGGCATCGGCCTCGTCCATGGCATTAGCAGCGCGGGAAATCGTCGGAACGCCGGCATCGACGTGGCGGCGCTGGAATGCACCGGTCAAACCGGAAAAGAGCGTGGAGGCAGGCTGGGGCGAGCTGGCTGCACCAGCCGCATCTACAGTCTGGCAAGCGGCATCCTGGCCCTGTTGCGAAGGCATGGAAGCTGTCTTGAACTCACTGTGGGTACGTTCTGCCTGTGCAGCATCGTCCTGGGCAGTCGCATGGGATGGCTGATGCCCGCATTCTGCACGATATTCGGATATACCCAGCGAGGCGGCATAGATTCCCACCCCCGCAACGGCACCCACGGCAAAGGGGACTGAACCCGCAACCACCGTCTCGTTAATAGATGAAAACGGCAGCGTCGCGGCATACGCAACCACGGGAGCGGCAAGACCGATCCCGCAAGAAAGTCCGGCAAGGACAGCACGTTGTGTTGCATCAGAAGAAGCCATGAGCTCTCCTCATCTTCCAGCACCAAAATCGCATCATTTAGTTGGCTGCGCGAGAGAAGATGAAGCGGGGCCTAAGCCCCTAAGCAACGGTATAAGGTTCGTTTCATCTGCGTTTTCCGTCGCGAAGCTTATACGTTATTATGCGAAACCCCCTTGGGGATTGCAAGAGACGATGCTCATTTGAATTAGGAAAAGCGCTGGTCGGCAGTCATAAGGACAGATAGTCAATCAAAGATACATGGCAAAAGGGTCGGGACGCAAATCCCGACCCTTTGATTCTCTTTTGATAGGCAGCTAGAGCGGCAACAAAACTAGTACGTTTGCTCGTAGTCGCTATGCTTTTTAGCCGAACGAACCAAGAACTCCTGGTTGGTGTTAGTGCCCTTGAGACCCTTGATAAACGACGCGGCTGCGCGCTCAGTATTGTTCATACCGGCGAGGATGCGGCGCAGGCCAAAGACAAACGGGCGCATCTGCTCGTCGACCAGCAGGTCCTCGTTGCGCGTACCGGAGGCAACGGGGTCGATGGCCGGGAAGATGCGGCGATCGGCCAGATCGCGATCGAGCTTGAGCTCCATGTTGCCGGTACCCTTGAACTCCTCGAAGATGACCTCGTCCATCTTGGAGCCGGTGTCGATGAGGGCGGAGGCCAAGATAGTGAGCGAACCGCCGTTCTCAATGTTGCGGGCGGCACCCAGGAAGCGCTTGGGCGGATACAGGGCAGCCGAATCGACGCCGCCCGAAAGGATACGACCCGAGGCGGGGGCAGCCAGGTTATAGGCGCGGGCAAGGCGCGTGATGGAGTCGAGCACCACCACGACGTCGCCGCCCAGCTCCACGATGCGCTTAGCGCGCTCGATGACGAGCTCGGCCACGCGAGTGTGGTTATCGGCTGGCATATCAAACGTGGATGCCACGACCTCGCCCTTAATGGAGCGCTGCATATCGGTAACCTCTTCGGGGCGCTCGTCGACGAGCAGGCAGATGAGGTGCACCTCGGGGTTATTAATCGAGATGGACTGGCAGATCTTCTTGAGGATCGTGGTCTTACCGGCCTTAGGCGGCGACACGATCAGGCCACGCTGGCCCTTGCCAATCGGCGACACGATGTCGATGGCACGACCGGTGATGGAATCCTTGCCGTGCTCCATGCGCAGCGGTTCGTTGGGGTACACTGGGGTGAGGTCGCCAAATTTGGGGCGATTGCGAATCTGCTCGGGATCCAAGCCATTGACGGTCGTGATCTTGGCGAGGCCGGCGCGCTTGTCGCCGCCGCGCGAAGGACGCAGCGAGCCCTCGATCACATCACCCGTGCGCAGGCGCGCAGAGCGGATGAGATAGGCGGGAACGTATGCGTCATCATTGGATTTCATATAGCCATGGGCATGGATGATGCCAGAATTGTCCGGGCGAATCTGCAGGATGCCCTTGATGTCGCGGAAGCCCTCGGCCTTCGCGGCAGTGGTGTAGATCTCTTCGACGAGCTCGGCCTTTTTCTTACCGGTCGTCTCAATCTCGAATTCCTTGGCCTTCTCACGCAGCTCAGCGACCTTCATGGCCGAAAGCTCCTCGCGAGAAAGCGTGGGCTCAGTAGGGGCGGCGTTGCGCTCCTTGTTGCGCTCCTTGTTGCGCTGCTTGCGATCGCGCTGGCGGCCGCGACGATCGTTGTTACGGTCGTCCTTGCGCTCGCTGCGCTCATCGTTGCGCTTATGCTGACGACGGTTGGGACGGGCACCTTCCTCGACCTCGGACGATTCGGCAGCGGGAGCCTCGGCGCCCTCGGTATTGGCCTGAGCCCCGTCATCAGCCTTTGAATCAGAATCGGTCTCGACATTCCCCTGCTGCTCGGCAGCCTTAGCCTTACCGGATTTCTTGCGCGGGGCGCGCTTGGGCTCCTCGGCCGTCGGCTGCTCGGCGTCCTGAGACTCCGACGCTGGTTCGGCTCCCGCTGTCGCTTCTACGGCATCTCCGGATGCAGATTCAGCATCTTCCCTGGCCTTAGTCTTGGCCGAGCGCTTGGCAGCGGTACGACGGCTGCGCCCGGGACGGACATCGGACGCCTCGGCGGTATCAGCATCTTGCGCAGGGGCATCCAAAGCAGAGGAAGCCTCGGAGGGAACCAAGGCGTCATTGCCGTCGGAACTTGCGGGCGCGGCGGCCTTCTCGGCCTCCACCTGTGCCTTGGACTTGCGACCGCGACGCTGCGTGCGAGCGGTCGGTTCGGCATTGGTAGGCTCATTCGCATCGGCGGGCGCAGCCGCCTGGGCAGAAGCCACGCTATCCCCCGCCCCAGAACGCGGCAAAGGCTCAGAAGCGCCCTGGTCCTCTTCCTGTTGGGGCTTAGTGGCTGCACGGCGACGCGTGCGGGGGGCAGGCTTTTCGACCGGCCGTGCGGTGGCGTCGGCACCGGTCGCCACGGGCTTCTCGATCGCCTCGGCCTTGGCGGGAGCCGTGGCTTCGACCAACGCCGCGGCGTCGCGCTCTGCCGCGCGACGGCGGGCACGCACAACCTGGGCTTCGCTGATCTGCGCCAGCGCACGGGCCTGCGCGACCTCGTCGGACAGGGGCGCCGAGGCATCGGCGGCAACGGGCCGCTTTGCACGCGTGGTGCGCGTCGTGCGACGCTTGGGCTTTGCGGCCTCATCGCCGTCCACGGCAGACTTGGCCACACGGCGCGTGCGCTTGGGTTTGGTGGTTGCAGTCTCCTCGCTGGCTACGGGCGCGGTGGACGCAACGGCATTAGGCGCCTCAGGAGCCGCGGCCTGCGCCGATACCGACGCCATGGCCTGGTCCAACGCAACCGGTGCAGCGGGAGCGGCTTGCGCCATCGTTATTTCGTTTTCTTGTGGTTGATCAGACACAGTGTTTGCTCAACTTTCTTTTCAAGCCCTGCGATCACATGCTCCCTGCATATACCTTCAGGGCGTCTAAACAGTCTTGCTCCGTCAAAATAGCGACGGACATCATTGATCTGTATCGAGATGATTGCGTCAAATACGCAGCGTTAGTGTAGCACATCCGCTACCACCTGCAACTTAGTCATAAACCAGTCATTAAGAACGTTCTTAAACAGCTCATCATCAAAAACGTTCCTCCACCTCAAGCTAAAAGATACGGTGAAATAATCCCCGAATATGACTGCTAAATCTCAAACAGAAACTATTCCCCTGCAACTTCCTAAGTGATGGAGCCCCCCGGGGGAAATGATCCGTTTTCCTCCGTCCCCAAGGGATCAGTTGCAACGACAAAGCCGTACGCAAATAGCCCGACCTCCGAGATGGAGATCGGGCTATTGAAGCTCAGCTAGATTTGCCTATGCAGTCGTGCGACTGGCAGCTACATCTGCTCGGGCGCAGAGACGCCAACGAGGGTGAGCACCAGGGCGAGCGTCACGCGGACGGCGTCGCAAGCGGCCAGACGGGCGCGCGAAAGCTCGGGGTCGACGGGACGGCCCTCGCTCGGCAGAACCTGGCAGGCGGCGTAGAAGCTGTGGAAGTCGCCGGCGAGTTCCTCGGCAAAGTGCGTCAGGCGGAACGGGGCGCGGTCGCGAGCGCAGCTGGCGATCAGGTCGGTGAGCTCGTTAAGCTTGCGCGAAAGGGCGAGCTCGGTCGGGTCAGTCAGCAGCGAGTAATCGACGTTCTCACCGATGGCCTTGGCGGCAACGGCCTTCATGCCCATCTCGTCGGCCTGCTCAGGCGTTACGTCAGCGGCACGGCGCAGGATGGAGCAGACGCGAGCGTGAGCGTACTGCACGTAGTACACCGGGTTGGAGTTGTCGCGCTTCTTGACGGCCTCGATGTCGAAGTCGACCATCTGGTTGGAGCTCTTGGAGATGAGCGTGTAACGGGCGGCGTCGGAGCCGACCTCGTCAACAAGCTCCTGCAGGGTCACCATGGTGCCCTTGCGCTTGGACATACGGACGGGCTTGCCGTTGCGCAGCAGGTTGACGAGCTGACCCAGCAGGACCTCAAACTTGCCGGGGTAACCCAAGGCATCGCAGACGCAGCGGACGCGCTCGATGTAGCCGTGGTGGTCGGCACCCCAAATGTCAATGACGTGGTCGACGCGTTGGAACTTATCCCAGTGATAGGCAACGTCGGAGGCAAAGTAGGTGTACTCGCCGTCGGACTTGATCAGAACACGGTCCTTGTCGTCGCCCAGATCGGTGGAGCGGAACCACAGGGCGCCGTCCTTGGTGTAGAGGTAGCCCATCTTGTCGAGCTTCTCAAAGGCGCGGTCGACAGCAGAAGTGCCGGCGGTCTCGCCCTCAGTGTCCTTCACATACAGGGAGCGCTCGGAATACCAGCGGTCGAAGTCGCAGTTGACGGCGTGGCAGAGGTCGCGCATGTTGTCGACCATCTTCACGTAGCCGCGCTCGCGGAAGCTCTCCATGCGCTCCTGCGGATCGGCCTCGACCCACTTGTCGCCGTCGGTGCGCCAGAACTCGGCAGCCTCATCGATGATGTAGTCGCCGCCGTAGGAGTCCTTGCCCAAGGTCTCGGCAAAGTTGTCCTGGTACGGATGGGTCTCGGGATGCTCGTCGTTCTCATCGGCAACGAAGGCGTCGCGATCGGCGATCAGCAGCTTGTGGGCCTCGTCGATATCCACGCCCTGCTTGGCGATGATGTCGGCAAGCTGCATATAGCGCGTGCTGATGGAGTTGCCGAAGGTGTTCATCTGAGAACCGTGGTCGTTGATGTAGAACTCACGCTGGATGTCGTAACCGGCGTGGTCCATAACGCGGCAGAGGGAGTCGCCCAGAGCGGCCCAGCGGCCATGGCCGATATGCATGGGGCCGACGGGGTTGGCGGAGACGAACTCAACCTGGGTCTTCAGGCCGCCGCCGACGTTGGACTTAGCGAAGTCCATGCCCTTCTCGCGCGCCTCGCCAAAGATGGCGTTCTTGACGGCGACGGAGAGGTAGAAGTTGATGAAGCCAGGGCCGGCGATCTCGACCTTCTCGATCGCGGGGTCCTCGGGCATATGGGCAACGATGGCCTCGGCGATCTTGCGCGGGGCGCAGTGAGCCAGCTTGGCGGACTTCAGGGCCATGGTGGAGGTCCACTCGCCATGAGAAGTATCAGCCGGTCGCTCGATAGCGCAATCGTCAAGTTCAAATGCGGAAAGGTCGCCGGCCTCCTGGGCCGCAGCAAGCGCAGCGCGTACCAGCTCTTCAATCTTCTCGGGCATAGATCCTCCTTGTGTTAAAGCCCCCGAGCTCTTGGTCACTCGTAGGGCAAAAGCCAGAGTTTGTAGCACTCTATCACAAGCGGTAGCTACTGTCGCAGGGTAAAGCTAATAGATATTGCATATGCACAAAAATGACTACCGCTCTTGCGCGGCGGTACAAAGTTGGCGGTTTGCCTGCAATTTATACACGTTCCGGAAATGCATAAACGTATGAATAAGCCGTTCTATTTATCGAATACTCTTACCTATCGGAGTTGTGTGCTTTTCCTGCATAAAGTAAGGGTTTGCGCACGTCAGCGTGGTATTCTAGACATACGTAAATTCGTATAAGTTGGAGGTAGCATGTTCTCAATCGGTCAACACGTCATTCATCCGGGTCAGGGAGTCTGCACCGTCGTCGGTTTTAGGGACGACACGCCGCAGCCCATGCTGCTGCTCGAGACCAAGCAGGGACATGCACAGACGATTCTCATGTACCCCGTGGCGCAGGCCGACCGTCTGCATGCCGCCATCTCCCAGCAAGATGCAGAGCACCTGCTGAGCCACTACGACGAGCTCGAGTGCGACACCTTTACCGAGCGCAACAGCTCGCTGGAGGAGACGCACTTTAAACAGCAGCTCAAGCTGGGTGCGCCCGAGACGGTCCGCGTGGCAAAAACCATGATGCACCGTATTCGCCAAGCCGAGGAAGCAGACAAAAAGCCCAGCTCATACTACATGCGTGTGCTTAAAGAGGCAAAACGTCGCTCCGTAGAAGAGTTCGCCGTGGCCCTGGGCGTCACTGAGGAGGCCGCCGAAGCCCGCCTATCCCAAGCCGCCCTCAACTAACCTGCCAAAAAGGGACAGGTTTATTTTGGCAGGTTTTATCTGGCCAAACGCCGATAAATAATTAACAAACGACCGGGCGTTCCTTTTTCCTTCGGAGCGCCCGGTCGTTTTGTATTGTTTATTCAGAAACGCGGGTTGCCATTTGCGCTTTTCACTAGGATCGGTGCGCCCGGCTCAACCAGCGCGAGCAGTGTCGGGCGGCGCGCCCGCCTTGCTCAATTACCATTAAAAAGCATCAACTTGAAAATGCAATAACATTTCGGCAGGTAGCAGCTATAGTCGGTGAACTGAATCTCGACAACCGAAGCCTCCCAATGCGGTATCTTCAGCCCATCCAAGCTAAAGGAGGGACCATGCCGAGAAAGCCTCGTTCAAAGTCACCAACCGGTTATTTCCACGTCACGTTGCGTGGAAACGGAGGGCAGCTGCTGTTTGACGACGACGAAGACCGAATTGCCCTGCTCCAGATACTCGATGCGATTCTTCCCAAACACGATATCGAGCTTATCGCTTGGTGCCTTATGGGCAACCATATTCATCTGTTGATTAATGATCCGGACGACCACAAGAGCGAGGCCATGCATGCGATAGCCGTATCGTTTGCAGGCAGGTACAATGCGCGAACAGGACATATCGGCCATGTGTTTCAGGAGCGGTTTTGGGATTCACCTGTCAAGTCGGAAGATTATTTACTCGAGGCAATTCGATACATTCATATGAATCCACAAAAGGCGGGACTCGCGGCATATGACGAATATCTGTGGAGCAGCCATCGCGAGTACCTCGTGGGCGCAAGGCATCGACCGCATGTCACCGGCAGCGTTGTGGACACTTTATTTCTAACGCCTCGCACATATCTTCAGCTCATGGAAAGCGCACCCACGCTCCCCTATCGGCCCAGCGCAACGGCCAAAGTCACAGAGGAAGATTTGAGTGAGTTTGGCGCGGCGATTGTGCAGGATGTCGCAGGATGCGCGCCCACCGAGCTCAAATCCGTCTCTAAGGCGCTTCGCAATGAGGCGATACTCGCGCTTAGAAAAGAAGGGTTAACGATTAAGCAGGTTCAGCTACTGACCGGACTAGGAATATGGATCATCAAGAATGCCGCCTAGTCGCCAGTCGGCAACGACCGAATCAGCCCGTAGTTTCGCAAGAAAACGGAAACGCCTCCGCAGCTTAAAGCTAAAACAGAGGCGTTTCCGCAGATAGAACCTGCCAAAATAAACCTGTCCCTTTTTGGCAGGTTAGGCCTGGAAGGTGTCGCGGTCGGGCGCGAAGGATTGCATGGCCGCGATGGTACGGTCGAAGAGCTCGGGGAGCTCCCAACCCAGCATCTCGGCGCCCTGCGAAATCACGTCGCGCGAGCAGCCGGCGGCAAAGCGTTTGTCCTTGAACTTTTTCTTGAGCGACTTAGTCGTAAAGTCCATGACGCTCTTGCTCGGACGCATGATCACGGCAGCGCCGATCAGGCCGGTGAGCTCGTCGCAGGCAAACAGGATCTTTTCCATCTGCAGCTCGGGCTTGGGCAGCGAGGTGTTGAAATCGGACGTGTGCGTCTGAATAGCGCGAACGAGTTCGGGGGAGGCGCCCTCGCCCTCGAGGATCTCGGCCGCATAGATGGTGTGGTTCATGGGGTCGTCCTCATGCTCCTCCCAATCCAAGTCGTGCAGCAGGCCGACGATGCCCCAAAACTCCTCGTTCTCGGGGTCGAACTCGCGCGCAAAGTAGCGCATGGTGCCCTCGACCGTCTCGCCGTGGGTGATGTGGAACGGGTCTTTGTTGTGCTCGTTAAGCAGTTCGAACGCACGGTCGCGGGTGATTCCGGCGGAAAGCATCTGGGACATGGCAATACCTCCAGGTGAGTCGGTGCTAGGACACTGTGTCATTATCGTATATCGCCGTGGCTCAAGCCGAAAGACAGAAAAGGTATACGGAGAAAAAAGCCGGGCAAACGTGTCGCCCGGCAAAACCGCAGATAAAACCTGCCAAAATAAACCTGTCCCGTTTTGGTGGGTTTAGGGGCGGACCTGGCCGGTGCCGCGGAGCTTGTATTTGTAGGTGGTGAGGGCCTCGGCGG
>CABQJJ010000034.1 GCA_902464485.1 uncultured Collinsella sp.
CGGTTGGTGGTGTGAGCCGTAAACGGATGCTTGGAACCGTCGGAAGCAACGTCAAACATGTGATCGGCGTTGCCGTGGTCGGCGGTAATCAGCGCAAAGCCGCCCTTAGCGAGAATCGCCGGGACAACCTTGGACAGGGCATCGTCAACAGCCTCCACGGCCTTAACGGCGGCGCCGAAGACACCGGTGTGACCAACCATGTCGCAGTTCGCGAAGTTCACGATGTAGAAATCAGCGCGATCCTCGTTGATGGCGGCGACAAGCTTCTCAGTAACCTCCGGAGCGCTCATCTCAGGCTGCAGATCGTAGGTAGCGACCTTGGGGGAAGCGACGAGCACGCGCTCCTCGCCCTCCTTGGGCTCCTCGATGCCGCCGTTGAGGAAGAACGTCACATGAGCGTACTTCTCGGTCTCGGCGGTGTGCAGTTGCTTCAGGCCGTTGGCTGCGATGACGTCGGCCAGGACGTTCTCGGGGAACGTCTTGGGGAAGGCGACCTCGACGTCAAACGTCGGATCGTACTCGGTCATCGTCACAAAGTGCGAGAGCTTAATCTGCTCGCGCTCAAAGCCGTCGAACTCCTTGTCCGTGAACACGCGGGTCATCTGACGAGCGCGGTCGGGACGGAAGTTGAAGAAGATGGCCGCATCGCCCTCGTGGATGCCCTCGTTGTGGGCAGCGAAGGGCTCGACGAACTCGTCGCCGCGCGGATCCTTCTCGTAGTAGGCCTTGATACCGGCAACGGGGTCGGTATCGGCATCGGACGCGTTGACCATAACGTCGTAGGCACGCTGGATGCGCTCCCAACGGTTGTCGCGGTCCATGGCCCAATAGCGGCCCGAAACGGTGGCGACGCGAGCGTCACAACCGGTCTCCTCGGAGATCTTAGCCAGGAAGGCGCAGAACTCGCTCATGTAGCCAGCACCGGACTGCGGGTCAACGTCGCGGCCATCCATGAAGGCGTGGACGCGAACGGTCTTGACGCCATGCTGGGCAGCCATCTTGACCAGAGCCTCGACGTGGTTCATATGAGAATGAACACCACCAGGGCTCATAAGGCCCATGAGGTGGAGGGTCTTGCCGTCAGCCTTGACGTCGTCCATAGCCTTGACGAAGACCTCGTTCTTGGCGATGGAGCCGTCCTTGATGGCGTTGTTGATGCGCGAAAGCTCCTGGAAGACGATGCGACCGGCACCGATATTGAGGTGACCCACCTCGGAGTTGCCCATCTGACCATCGGGAAGGCCCACGTCCTCGCCCGAAGCACCGAGCGTGGTGTGGGGGTACTTCTCGTACAGGCTATCAAGGAAGGGCGTCTTGGCAGCGGCGACGGCGTTCTCGCCATCGGCCGGAGCCAGGCCGCAGCCGTCCATGATGATCAGGAGTGCAGGAAGATGACGCTGTGCCATATGTCCTACTCGCCTGCCTTGACGACCATAGAGGCAAAGTCGGCAGCCTTGAGCGAAGCACCGCCCACGAGGGCGCCGTCAACGTCGGGCTTGGCGACGAGCTCGGCAATGTTGCCGGGCTTAGCGGAACCACCATACAGGACGCGGATGCCGTCGGCGAGCTCCTCGCCAAACATCTCCTTGAGGGTCTCACGGATAGCGCCGCAGACCTCCTGGGCGTCCTCGGCGGTAGCGGTCTTGCCGGTGCCGATGGCCCAGATGGGCTCGTAGGCGACGACGACCTGCTTGGGGCAGGTGATCTCAAGACCAGCAAGGCCAGCCTTGACCTGGTTCACGACATGCTCGACATAGGTGCCAGCCTCGCGGACCTCGAGGGACTCGCCGCAGCAGAAGACGGGAACAAGACCGGCGGCAACGAGGGCCTTGGCCTTCTTGTTCTGGTCCTCGTCGGTCTCGTGGAAGTAGTCGCGACGCTCGGAGTGACCGATGATGCAGTAGGTGCAGCCAGCGGACTTGAGCATGTCGCAAGAGGACTCACCGGTGAAGGCACCCTTGGCCTCCCAGTACACGTTCTGTGCACCGAGGGCGATGGGGGCAGCCTGAATGCGGTCATGAACCGTGGTGATGTCGATGGTCGGAGGGCAGACAAGCACCTCGACGCCAGCCGGAACCTCGGGCAGAGCCTGAGCCAGCTCGTCGGCGAGCTTGGCGGCCTCGGCGACGTCGTTGTTCATCTTCCAGTTACCAGCGATAAGAAGGGTGCGATTAGGCATCGAGAAGCGCCTCCACTCCGGGCAGGGCCTTACCCTCGACGAGCTCCATGGAAGCGCCACCACCAGTGGAGATCCAGCTCATCTTGTCGGCCAGGTTGAACTTGTTGACAGCTGCGACGGAGTCGCCACCGCCGATGATCGAGGTGCAGTCGGCCTCGGCGACAGCCTCGGCGATAGCCTGGGTGCCGTGAGCGAAGTTGTCAAACTCGAAGACGCCCATGGGGCCGTTCCAGAACACGGTCTTGGCGCCCTTGACGGCCTCGGCGTAAAGCTCCTCGGTCTTGGGGCCGATGTCCATACCCTCACGATCGTCGGGGATAGCGTCGGAAGCGACAACCTCGGGGACAGCGTCCTCGCCAAAGTGATCGGCAACGCGGTTGTCGATGGGGAGCAGGATCTTGACGCCCTTCTCCTCGGCCTTCTTGAGCATCTCGCCGGCGCGCTCGACCCAGTCCTCTTCCTTCAGGGACTGACCAACGGACAGGCCCTGAGCCAGGAAGAAGGTGTAGGCCATGCCGCCACCGATAATCAGGGTGTCAGCAGAGTCGATGAGGTGATCGAGAACGCCGATCTTGGAGGAAACCTTGGAACCGCCGACGATGGCGACGAAGGGACGCTCGGGCTCGGCGAAGATGCCGGTCAGCGTGTCGACCTCCTTCTCGAGCAGGAAGCCAGCGACGGCAGGCAGGTAAGCGGCGGGGCCCACGACGGAACCCTGGGCGCGGTGAGCGGTGCCGAAGGCATCGAGAACGAAGACGTCACCATAGGAAGCGAGCTTCTTGGCGATCTCGGGATCGTTCTTCTTCTCACGCTTGTCGAAACGGACGTTCTCGAGAACGAGGACCTTGCCCGGCTCGACGGCGGCAACGGCCTCGGCGGCCTTCTCACCATACGTGTCGGCGACAAAGGCAACATCGAGACCGGAGAGCTCAGCGAGCTTCTTGGCGACGGGCTCGAGGGAGAGCTCGGGCTGGAAGCCGGTGCCATCGGGACGGCCGAGGTGGCTCATGAGGATGACGCGAGCGTTGTGCTCAACGAGGTAGTTGATGGTGGGCAGGGCAGCCTTGATGCGGGTGGTGTCGCCAACGACGCCATCCTTGATAGGCACGTTGAAGTCAACGCGGACGAGAACGCGCTTGCCGTCGACATCGATGTCGCGGACGGTCTTCTTGGTAAAGGCCATGTTTGCTTCTACCTTTCGTACGTGTCTGCCTCCCATTACGGCAGACGATTTCCTATAAAAAGGGCGCGACCCTAGGGTGTAAGCCCTATGAGGCCGCGCCCTTCTTTAGACGCTCAACGAGCTATTCGCTAAAAGCTAAATTAAGCAACGAACTTCTCGAAGTACTTGATGGTGCGGACCATCTGAGAGGTGTAGGAGTTCTCGTTGTCGTACCAAGAGGTGACCTGAACGAGGGTCTGGCCGTTGCCGAGGTCAGAGCACATGGTCTGAGTGGCGTCGAAGATGGAGCCGTGGGTCTCGCCGATGATGTCGGTGGAGACGATGTCGTCCTCGTTGTAACCGAAGGTCTCGGAGATGGTGGAAGCGTAGGCCTTCATAGCGGCGTTGACCTCGTCGACGGTGACCTTCTTGTCAACAACAGCGTAGAGGTTGGTGATGGAGCCGGTCGGCGTCGGGACGCGCTGGGCGGCACCGATGAGCTTACCGTTGAGCTCGGGGAGAACCAGGCCGATAGCCTTGGCGGCACCGGTGGTGTTGGGGACGATGTTGACGGCGCAGGCGCGGCTACGACGCTTGTTGCCCTTGCGCTGCGGGCCGTCGAGCGGCATCTGGTCGCCGGTCCAGGCGTGAATGGTGGTCATGATGCCGGACACGATGGGAGCGAAGTCGTTCAGACCCTTGGCCATCGGGGCGAGGCAGTTGGTGGTGCAGGAAGCAGCGGAGATGATGTTGTCCTCAGCGGTCAGCGTCTCGTGGTTGACGTTGTACACGATGGTGGGCAGATCGCTGCCGGCCGGAGCGGAGATGACGACCTTCTTGGCGCCAGCGTTGATGTGGGCCTGAGCCTTAGCCTTGCTGGTGTAGAAGCCGGTGCACTCGAGAACGACGTCGACGTCGAGGTCGCCCCAAGGCAGGTTGTTGGCGTCGGCCTCCTTGTAGATCTTGATCTCCTTGCCGTCAACGGTGATGGAATCCTCGCCAGCAACGACCTCGTGATCGCGAGCGTAGTTGCCCTGCGTGGAGTCGTACTTCAGCAGGTAAGCGAGCATATCGGGAGAGGTGAGGTCGTTGATAGCGACAATCTCGGAGCCCTCATGACCGAACATCTGACGGAAAGCCAGACGACCGATGCGACCGAAGCCGTTAATAGCAACCTTTACTGCCATTGTGTCTCCTTTCGTAAGGCCCCCGCAAGCTACAGCGCCCGCCGTTGAGGCCCACAAACTAACCACTCGCCTAATATACCTTTTTTTGGACTTGAATTTCACGAGAATAGTCGAAATTGAAAATCAAATTTACGTTAAAACGTTTTAAAGAATAAAATAGCAGCTAAATCCGTATATAAGTCGATACTTTAAACTACCCGTTTGCTTCAATGAGCTTTTCAAGTCTCAAAACTCGATGGTAGAGGGCCGACTTCGACAAGGGAGGGTCAGCCATCTCCCCTAAATCACGCAGCGACAGATCGGGATAGCGCTCGCGCAGGTCGCAAAAGACCGCCAAGGCATCCGGAAGCGCATCGCGAAGGCCACGCTGCTCGAGCTCATTGATAAGCGCAAGCTGATGTTGGGCAGCACCGGCGCTTCTGGTCTGGTTGGCGAGCTCGGCGTTCACGCGACGGTTCACATCGTTCTTAACCAACTTGACCGCGCGCGCCTCCTCAATCTCGGCAACGCTGCGCTTGGCACCAATCAGCTTTAATAAATGCTCGATTTCCTCGGCGCTCTTAATGTACACGGCATATGACCCCCGCCGTGCATTAACACGAGCATGGACCCCAATCTGCCCCAACAGGTCGCAAAGCCCCTTAGCATATTGCTCGCCCTGCACCGCGATCTCCAAATGAAAATCGCCGCGTGGATCGGCCACGAAGCCGCCCGCGATGAGCGCGCCGCGGATGTAGGCAAGCCTGCAGCAGGGACGGGCAACGATGTGTCGGGGAACACCAGCGACGAGCCCTCCCCTGCGGTCTAGAATGCCCAGCAGCACCAGAGCCTTGTCCAGGTCGGGTTGATCGGGCAGGGTAATGAGATAGTTACGGACCTTATGCAAGACCGATTTACGAACGGTGAATTCCGTTTTGAGCTTAAGGATGCGATGCGTCAGCGTGATCATCGTGCGCGCGACGGCTCCCGTCTCGGTCGCGACCGTCAAACGATAACGCCCGGAGCCGGCCAACGAAAGCGTACCGCTCACACGCGTCAGGGCGGCAAGCGTCGACAAATCGCAGTATTCACATTCGGGTTCGCAGCGCGCAAGCTCGTCACGCACCTCGGCGGTAAACGACATGCAGGCCTATGCTTTCGTGTTGGCGCGCGACAAGTCGCGATGGGAAATGCTCACGTGATACTGGGCGCCTTCCAAATAACGTGCCGTGGCCTCGGCGATGGCGACGCTGCGGTGCTGACCGCCCGTGCAACCGATGGCAATAGAAAGCTGCGGCTTGCCCTCTGCGATATAACCGGGCATGACCGTATCGAGCAGCTGCGTCCAGGCCTTCCAGAACTCCTGCGTCTTGGGATGGTCCAGAACAAAGTCGGAGACTTTCTTATCGAGACCGGTCATGGTGCGCATCTCGGGATCGTAGAACGGATTGGGCAGGAAGCGAACGTCGATCATAATGTCCGCCTCGACGGGCATACCGTGCTTAAAGCCAAACGAGAACACGTGAACGTCCATGAGCTGCTGGTCGGACAACTCGGAGAACGCCATGCGCAATTTATTGCGCAGGGCAGAGGTGCGCAGACGGCTCGTGTCGATGATCATATCGGCTCGATCGCGCACACCCTGCAGCTGCAGACGCTCCCGCTGAATCGCATCGGCCGTAGTCTCCCCCGGCTTGGCAATGGGATGGCGGCGGCGGTTTTCGCTATAACGACGGATCAGCACCTCGTCAGAAGCCTCGAGAAAAACGATGTCGCAGCTCATCTCGCGCTCCTCGAGTGCGGCAACGGCATCGAGCAGCTCATCGAACAAGCCCTGGCTGCGCAGGTCGCAGGTGACGGCAAGATGCCTGCCCACGCCCGTATTGATGCCGACGAGTTCGGCGAGCTGGGCGATCAGACGCGGAGGCAAGTTGTCGATGCAAAAGTAGCCCATGTCCTCGAACACATGCATGGCCTGCGTTCGGCCCGATCCGGACATTCCGGTGATGATGACGATATCGGGGATGCGCTCCGAGCGCTCCGCCGCATCCATGGCATCTCCCCTAAGCATGTGCTGCCTCCTAAAACAAATGCGGGACACAAATAGATAGATCCCGCACGGCCAATTGCCCTAGATGAGTATACCGCCCCATACGGTCACGCAACCCATCTTGCGTACCAAAGCACAGTCCTTCCCATGCGAACGCACGGTCCCTACAGACATGCGCGGCGAGGCACGTCGCCTAGCTTTCGTGGTCGGCAAGCGACGGGCCTCGTTCGTCGTTCCATGCTGCAAGAGCCCGGTAAACCGCCCTTGCGACATCGGATGGCACACCGCGGACCTCAGAGATTTCTTGCTCGGTTGCCGACCTTAGCCGTTTCATGGAACCAAAATGGCGCATGATGGCACGCTTTCTGGTAGGACCCACGCCCGGGACATCATCCAGCACCGAGACCGTCATGGCCTTTCCGCGCAACTCTCGGTGAAACGTGATTGCAAATCGATGCGACTCATCGCGCACCTGCTTGATCAGATACAGCGAGGCAGACCCTGTCGGCAGCACAACCGGAGTATCGTCCCAGGGAACGAACACTTCCTCGTCGGCTTTGGCCAGACCGCATACGGGGATATCAAGACCCAGAGATTCGAGCTGCCTGATTGCAGCAGTCAACTGAGGTTTGCCGCCATCGACAACGAGCAAATCCGGCCGTGACCCAAAGCGCTCATCCGCCATGCGTTCGGGGGCATAACGCCGGCCCAAAACCTCCGACATCGACACGAAGTCATTTGCTTCATCGAGTTCAGCTTGAATTTTAAAGCGCCGATACTGTCCTTTATCGGCTCGGCCGTTGGTAAACACCACCATCGAGGCAACCGTAAAGGTGCCATGCAGCGTAGAGATATCGAAACACTCGATACGTAACGGCGGCGATGGCAGCGCCAACGCGCTTTCGAGCTCCAAGAGCGCCCGATTGGTGCGGTCGTCGGCATACCCCGTACGCATCATGTAGCGCATGAGGGCATGGCGCGCATTTTTGGATGCCATATCGAGCAAACGGTGCTTTTCGCCACGCTGCGGCCTATGGAGATGACAGGAGCGCTCGCGCTTGCCTGCAAGCCACTCCCCCAGCGCCTCCGCATCCTCAAGCTCGACAGAGAGGTTGATCTCAGCTGGAATATCAGCCGTCTCGTCGTAATAGCGCTTAAGAAAGCCCGATTGAAGTTCTTCTTCGTCGACATCCAAACCCTTATCGAGAATGAACTCGCAGGTTCGAACCGTTCGACCCTCACGCACGACAAAAACGCAGGCGGCGGAAATGGTCTCTTCGCGATAGAAGCCGATAACATCGATATCGACGCTCGATGGAAAGACAACCTGTTGGCGATCGTCCAGGCCACTAATGACGTCCAGGCGGCGCTTGACACGGGCGGCGCGCTCAAAATCGAGCGCCTCGGCGGCCTCCGTCATCTCGAATGTCAGCTCGTCGACGACGTCCCTGCGATGGCCAGACAAAAAACGTTCGACACGTTTGACGTTCTTAGCATAATCCGCAGGAGAAATCGCGCCGACGCATGCGCCCGGGCCACGACCGACATGATAGTCAAAGCAGGGGCGTCCGTTTTGCGCGCAAATCATATTGACGATGTCTTCTTCGCCCTTATGAGATTCGACAATGCGGCGGCAGCGACGCCACTCCGCACAGGATGCTGAGCAAATGGGAATGACCTTGCGCAGCGTATCGATGGTTTCACGCGCCGCACGGCTATCGGTATAGGGGCCAAAATAGCGCGTCCCTGGCTTATGGCGCTCACGCGTGTATTTAATAGCGGGAAATAGATCGCCCTTGGTGATAGCGATAAAGGGATAGCTCTTATCGTCCTTAAGATCGACGTTAAAGTACGGATGGTACTGACCGATTAGATTGCGCTCGAGTACCAATGCCTCGTGCTCGGTCTCCACAACGATATAGTCAAAGCTCGCCACCAGCTGCATCATAAGCGGGATCTTCTGGCGCTCGTCCTGCAGCGTCACGTACTGACGCATACGGGCACGCAGGTTTTTCGCCTTGCCAACGTAGATGACATCGCCCTTGGCGTCTTTCCAAAGGTAGCAGCCGGGCTGCGTGGGAACGCGCGAGACCTGTTCGGCAAGGGTTGGAATGTTATCGTGACCCGTCACGTTTACCTACTTGCGGCGAAGCAACGCAGAGACCTCGGGCATCTTAAAGGCGACGGCCAGACCAAAGGTGACGGCGAGTGAGACGATGCCCGCAACGCAAACATAGCCCAAGGTAACCAGAATCGAGCCGCCGAGCGCTCCGACAAAGTGCTCGAGCGCCCACATAACGACGGCGCCCGTCGCCGCGCCCAGCCCTCCAAGCAAAAGGCCAAAGAAGCCTCCGTGCAATATGGACTTAACCTGAAGGCCATGCAGACGACGACGCAGCCACCACAGCGAACAACCGACCAAGATAACGTAGTCGACGACATATGAAAGCGCGATGGCCGGCATGCCGTAGCCGAGGGCCACTCCGAACAGCAGTACCGAACCGGCCTGCCCAATGGCGGAGTACAGACAATAGCGGCCATAGGGCTTCATATCGAGCAGAGCAGAGAAGCTCTTCTGCATCAGCACGACCACGCCGTAGAGCGGCAGCGAGAGCGCCAGATAGACAAGGAACTCGGACACCAGCGCCACGCCAGACTCATCAAACTTGCCGGCACAGTAAATCATGTTGAGCGGACGGGCGAAAACAATCAGGTACAACGCAAACGGGATCAGGAAGAACAGCATCTGGGCGACACCGCGCGAGATGCCCATACGGACACTGTCGTAATCTTTCTCCTGCGCATCGTGAGAGAGCTCGGTGTACAGCGCAGTCGAAAGCGAAGCAGCAATCAGCGCGTAGGGCAACGTGTACCACAGGCGCGCATACGCGATGACGGAAGGACCGGTCTCGGGCTGTACCACCAGCGCGGCGGCATTTGTGATGGAGGTCGACACAAACATGCAGACCGTAGCGAGCAGCGTGGGTATGCCAAGCGCAACGGTTCTACGCAGCGCGGGGTCCTTGAAATCGACATGGATGCGGGGACGCACGCCATGCTTGGCGAGCGCAGGAATCTGGCAGGCCATTTGCACAAAAACGCCAAGCGTCGTACCAAACGAGATCAAGATGATGCCGGCCTGCTCGCCAAATCGAGCGCATGCGGGGGCAAAGCCCATAAAACTCAAGATGACAATCACATTGTTAAGCACCGGGGCGAACGTCGACCAAAAGTAATCTCGATGTGCATTGAGAACGCCCGAGAACACCGAACCCAGACCATAGAACAATATTTGGATAGCAAAAAAGCGAAACATGAACGCGGCGGTGTCCATGCTTCCGCCCTCGCCCGAAAGAAACGACTGTGTCCAAATGAAGCCCGGAGCGAAAACGGTGCCCAAAACCGAAATGCCGCCCAACAGCAGAAGGAGGATACCGAGCAGATTGCCAACGTATTCATTGGACGCATCACGGCCCCGCTCTCGTCTCACGCCCATATAGACCGGCAAGAATGCCGTCACCAGCATGCCGCCCATCACCAGCTCGTAAAGCATGTTGGGGAGGTTATTGGCAACCTGGTATGAGGAAGAGAGCAGCGACATTCCAATTGCCGCAGCCATAGCCCAGGTACGAATGAAACCCGTGAGGCGCGAAATGATAGTGAGCACCGTCATGAGTCCGGCAGAGCGACCGACCGTTGAATAATCGGATGAGCCCATGTCATCCGAAGCCGACGCTTCATAATCGTGCCCAGCAGAAACAACGTCCCGCTCGTCGCTATAGAGTGGAGCGGCACTGTTCCCTTGCGCCGCCATTAAAAACACCGCAGTCTCTTCGGGACATGCCGTTGTAAGGTTTGAACGAGCCTCGGCGTTGTCCACGCCGGCAGCGCGAAGAAAAACAGCCGTCTCACCCGGGTCAGTTCTTCCCGGTAAAACCCTCAAGTCACAATTGTCGACAGAAGTCACATGGGAGGTCGGAGCCTGACGCGATGCCCCTTTTGCAAAATGAGCCCCACGCTTAGATTCTTCCTGCGACATCGCTCAGTCCTCTCTCGTGATCGGGGCAACCGTCGCCCCGCAAAATGCAACTAAGTCGTCGGGGGCAAGCTCAAGCTGATAGCCACGCTTACCGCCTGAGATAAAAATGGTATCCCAAAGGACGCATGTCT
The DNA here is from genome assembly GCA_902464485.1 of uncultured Collinsella sp. GTDB lineage: Bacteria > Actinomycetota > Coriobacteriia > Coriobacteriales > Coriobacteriaceae > Collinsella. Next base: position 10,728 of record CABQJJ010000034.1, read on the forward strand.
CATCGATCAACGTCCGAAAGCGTTTTTTCATGCCGACTGGACTGCAGCCGCCCCGGACATACCCCGTCGCGGCAAGCAAGTCCTTGACATGCATCATGGTCAGCGACTTTTCACCAGCGGCGCGCGCGGCGGCCTTTAGGTCAAGCTCTTCGGCAACGGGAATACAGCACACAACGTGTTCGTTGGACGGCGCCACGCAAACCAAGGTCTTAAAACCCTGACCAGGCTCCTCGCCAAGTTGTTCCGAAATTGCAACGCCTAAACCTACCGACTCATCGCCATCGTCTTCATACGTATGGAGAATATAGGAGATGCCGGCGTTTTCCAGCTCGCGCATCGCATTGGTTTTTGGCGTCTTTGCAGCCTTTGCCACGGCATGCCCCTTCCCTCGCATTCGAACGTAACGCCTAAGTATATGTCCAATTAAGCCGCATACGTCATCTCGACACACAGAAGCGTCACCGAATCGAAAGGAATCGGTGGCGCTTCTCGCATGACGGCGTCTCTTTACTGGGCGTCGAGTTGTGCCTGGCGCTCGCGGTCGCGCTCGAGCAGCGGAGCCAAGAACTTGCCCGTGTAACTCTGCGAACATGCCGCGACCTGCTCTGGCGTACCCGAGACCACGACAGTTCCGCCGCCATTGCCGCCCTCGGGGCCCATATCGATCAGACGGTCGGCAACCTTGATGACATCGAGATTGTGCTCGATCACCAGAACCGTGTTGCCCGCATCGACCAGACGCTGCAGCACGTCAAGCAACTGGCGGACGTCCTCAAAATGGAGACCGGTCGTCGGCTCATCCAGAATGTAGAACGTCTTACCCGTCTGACGGCGGTGGAGTTCCTTGGCGAGCTTTACGCGCTGTGCCTCACCACCCGAAAGTGTCGTGGCAGGCTGACCCAAACTCACATAGCCCAGGCCCACATCATACAACGTCTGGAGCTTGCGCTTAATCTGAGGAATATTCCCAAAGAAAGCCAGCGCCTCGGTAACGCTCATGTCGAGCACGTCAGAGATGGTCTTACCACGGTAGGTGACCTCAAGCGTCTCGCGGTTATAGCGCTTGCCGCCGCAGACCTCGCAGGGAACATAGATATCGGGAAGGAAGTGCATCTCGATCTTAATTTGTCCGTCGCCCTTGCATGCTTCGCAGCGACCGCCGCTCACGTTAAAGGAGAAACGTCCCGGCGAGTAGCCGCGCGCTTTCGACTCCGGTGTGCTCGCAAACAGCGCGCGCAGATCATCCCACAGGCCAATGTACGTAGCGGGATTGGAACGCGGCGTGCGGCCGATCGGCGACTGGTCAATGTCGATCACCTTATCGATGCACTCGATACCCTCGAGCTTTTTGTACGGGCCCACGGGACGCGTCGAGCGATGAATGGCATTCGTAAGGGCAGGCGCGATGGTGTCGGTAACCAGGGAGCTCTTGCCCGATCCCGACACGCCGGTAACGACCGTAAGCGTACCGAACTCAATCTTGGCGGTAACGTTTTTAAGGTTGTTGGCACGGGCGCCCGTGATCTTAAGGCAGCCGCGACCGGGCTTGCGGCGCTTATCGGGAACCCGAATCATTCGCTTGCCAGTCAGGTAGGCACCCGTCATCGAATCGGAGCACGCCATGATATCGGCAGGCGTTCCCGCGGCGACCACGTGCCCGCCGTTCACGCCCGCGCCGGGGCCCATGTCGATCACATAGTCGGCAGCACGAATCGTATCCTCATCATGCTCGACGACGATAACGGTGTTACCGATATCGCGCAGGCGTTCAAGGGTCTTAATCAGGCGTTCGTTATCACGCTGGTGAAGGCCAATCGAGGGCTCGTCTAGAATATAGAGCACGCCCATAAGACCCGCACCGATCTGCGTTGCCAAGCGAATACGCTGTGCCTCGCCGCCTGAAAGCGTCGCCGAAGCACGGTCGAGTGTCAGATAGTCGAGCCCGACATCGACCAGGAATCGCAGGCGCTCCAAGATTTCCTTGACGATACGACCGCCGATAAATTGTTGGCGCTCGGTAAGCTCCAGGCCCTCAAAAAACTCGAGCGACTCGCGGCACGACAGGCAGCAGACCTCGTAAATGGACTTACCGCCTACGGTAACGGCGAGCATCTCGGGGCGAAGACGAGCACCATGGCAACTCGAGCACGGCTCCTCGCGAATGTACTTTTCGAGGCGCGCTTTAGTGTTCTCGTTTGCCGTCTCGGTATAGCGCTCGTACAGGATATTGCGCACACCCGAGAACTTAGTGTCCCACTGGCTGCGGCGACCGTCGAGCTTTTGATAGTCGACCGAGATCTTCTTGTCGCCCATGCCATCCAAAAACGCGCGACGCACCCGCGGGGGCAGGTCCTCCCACGGCGTATCGGCGCTCACCTTAAAGTGCTTGCAGACCGCGGCGAAAATCTGGGGATAGTAGTTGGAGTTACCGAACAGGCTGCCAAAGACTCCATCGGCAATCGACTTCGAGGGATCCTCGATCAGGGCCTCGGCATCGACCGTTTTCTTAAAGCCCAGACCGTCGCACTCGGGACACGCACCATAGGGCGCATTGAACGAAAAATCGCGCGGTTGCAGGTCATCGATGGAGTGCCCGTGCTCCGGACACGCCAGCGCCAGCGAGTACTCCAGCAGCTCGCCCTCTGTTCCCTCGGGAGCGTCGCGATCCGGCAGCATATATACGTTCACATTGCCATGTGCCAAGGCAGTCGCCTGCTCAACGGATTCGGCGATGCGGCCCAGAGAGTTTTCTCGAATCACAATGCGGTCAACCACGACCTCGATATCGTGCTTGAACTTTTTGTCCAGATCGATGGGGTCGTCGAGCGAGCGCACCTCGCCGTCGACGCGCACGCGGCTGAAGCCCTCCGCACGAAGGTCCTCGAACAGTTTGGTGTACTCGCCCTTGCGCCCGCGCACTACCGGCGCCAGTACAAACGCGCGACGGCCCTCCCCCGCCGCCAGAACCTTGTCGGCGACCTGGTCGGTCGTCTGGCGCTCGATAACGCGACCACACTCGGGACAGTGAGGGGTGCCCACGCGGGCAAATAGCAGACGCAAATAGTCATAGATCTCGGTTACGGTGCCCACTGTCGAGCGCGGATTTTTGGACGTCGTCTTCTGATCGATTGAAACTGCCGGCGACAGGCCGTCGATCGAATCCAGGTCGGGCTTGTCCATCTGGCCCAAGAACTGGCGAGCATAGCTCGACAGGCTCTCAACATAACGGCGCTGGCCCTCGGCATAGATCGTGTCGAACGCTAGCGAGCTCTTGCCCGAGCCGGAAAGGCCGGTAATGACCACGAGCTGGTCGCGTGGAATGGATACATCGATATCGCGCAAGTTGTGCTCGCGTGCACCGCGAATAACGATAGAGGAATCAGACATGGAAGCTCCTTGCCTCCTATAACTTCAAATCACATCGTCGATGAGTTTAGCGCACTCAACGCGCACAGATGTTCGTAATACAAGATTCTCAGACCTTTTGCTTTATCCGACACGCGCACGTCGCATACCCGACCCATGCTTTCGAATACCATCGATCGCCCGTCGCGCATCACAAATGACTCCCGTTCGCAAACGAGGGTACAATGACGCTCGTGTCACATCGTGGGGCCTTGCCCCAGCGCATACAAAGGAGTCAGATATGGGTTGCGAGCACGCACAGGCGGCTGGCGGACAAACCACACCGCAGGAATTTGAAGAGAACACGCTATCCGAGGTCAAGCGCGTTATCGCCGTGTTATCCGGCAAGGGCGGCGTCGGCAAGTCGTTCGTCACCGGTGCCATCGCCACCGAGCTTGCCCGCCGCGGCAACAAAGTCGGCATCCTCGATGCCGACATCACCGGCCCCTCCATCCCCAAGATGTTCGGTATGAGCGGGCGTCATGTCCATGCTCTCGGCAATCTTATGCTGCCCGAGATCTCGAAGCACGGGGTCAAGGTCATGAGCTCCAACCTGCTACTCCAAAACGAAACCGATCCCGTCCTTTGGCGTGGCCCGGTTATCGCGGGCGCCATCAGGCAATTCTGGAGCGAGACCTCGTGGGGTCCCATCGACTACCTGCTGGTCGACATGCCTCCGGGAACGGGCGACGTCGCGCTCACCGTTTTCCAATCGCTGCCCGTCGATGGCATCGTCATCGTCACGAGCCCGCAAGACTTGGTCTCGATGATCGTCGCCAAGGCAGTCAACATGGCCGAGAAGATGAACGTCCCCATTCTGGGCGTTGTCGAGAACATGAGCTATATCGAGTGCCCCGACTGTGGCAAGAAGATCGAGGTCTTTGGTAAGAGCAAGCTCCCCGAAGTCGCCGAGCGCTACAACCTCGACATCTTGGGTCAGCTTCCCATCAATCCGTCACTCGCCGAGGCCTGCGATAAGGGTGAAGTCGAGACCGCGCTGCCCGATGGCATGCTGCCCAAGGCCGTCTCTGCCGTCGAGGCCATCGCCCCGCACGAGACCGACGAGGCTTAAGTGAACACGAGCGCCTTCTATGACGTCCTGGTAATCGGCGGCGGGGCCTCGGGTCTCGCCGCCGCCATTACGGCCGCACGCGCTGGCAAAAGCGTCTGCATCGTTGAGCGCGATGTCGCCTGCGGCCTTAAACTCCTTGCGACCGGCAACGGCCGCTGCAATCTCTCAAACGAATCGATTGATCCTCGGCGGTACAACCACCCCGCTTTCGTCGAATCCGTCATGGGCCCCCAGCCCGAACAAGAGCTTATGGGCTTCTTCTCCTCGCTGGGCATCATGACGATCTCCGAGGAAGGTCGACTGTACCCACGCTCCCTTCGCGCCGAATCGGTGCGCGACGCGCTTCTCAACGTCTGCGATCGTCTGGGCGTCACTTTAATCTGCGGAGTCAACGTTGCCACGGCGCACAAAGCTCCCGAGGGCTGGACGCTCCAAATAGACCGCCCCGCACGGGCGCTCAAGGCAAAAAAGCACGACGACCGAAAATCGGAGCTCCGCTCGCTTCGGAGGGCACTCGCCGATACCCCGCGCAAAGACATGACCTTGCAGGCACATGCCGCAATTATCGCCACGGGCGGCAACCCCGCCGGCATCGCCGAAACGTTTAGTCTCCCCCTAACGCCACGGTACCCCGTCCTCTGCCCCGTGTCGGCATCGGTCGTCGGCGACCGGATGGCCCTCAAGACGTTGGATGGCCTACGCGTCCGCGCCCGCCTGACGCTCACCCGCAATCATGAGGAGCTCTGGTGCGAAGACGGCGAGGTGCTGTTCCGGACCTTCGGCATCTCAGGTGTCGCCGCATTCAACCTCTCCCGACGCATCCAACACGGCGACACGATTCTGCTCGACATTTTCCCCGACCTCTCCAAAGACGAGCTGCTCGATATGCTCAAGCAGCGCCTTGGGCTGCTCGGCGGCTTTTCACCCCGCGACCCATGCTGGCTCGATGGCATGCTCGCCCCGCAACTATCCCGCGTTGTCTGCGCCGCATTCGAACAGTGCCATCCTGGGTCGCACGATGTCATCCATCTGGTCTCCATCCTCAAGCACTTTAAACTGCTCGTCGAGGGAACGGCCGAGGAGCGCTCGGCACAGGTCATACGTGGCGGCATACCCATCGAGACCATCTCGATACCCAGCCTTCGCGCGAACGACGCAGTCGATACACCGCTTTGCGTCTGCGGCGAAGCGCTCGATATCGACGCCGACTGCGGTGGCTTCAACCTTGCATGGGCGTGGCTTTCGGGCATTCGTGCTGCCAGCAACCTATAGCCGCGCAGTTATAATCAAAACGCATTCGGGCCGTCTGGAACACCGGGCGGCCTTTTTCTTGCATCTAAGGAGACCTCGATGATCGAAATCACCCAAGTCAACGCGTCGCTCGATGAAG
>CABQJJ010000035.1 GCA_902464485.1 uncultured Collinsella sp.
GACGTTGGTCTGGCCGTCACCCAAAAGCGCATGGCCCCACTCGATAGTGCGCAAGCCCTCGATGGCCGTGGTAACCGTGACAGCGGGGGTGAGGATGCCGTCGGCGAGCAGCGCCGCGCCGCCGATCATAGCGGGGAGAATCAGCCACGGTGCCACCTTGCGCACGAGACTGAACAGGGCGAAGATGCCGCCTTCGTTGTGGTTATCGGCCTTCATAGCGATTACCACGTACTTGACCGTGGTCACGAGCGTCATGGTCCAGATGACGAGCGAAAGCGCGCCCAGAATCATGTCCTCGCTGACGGTGCCGATGCCGCCGTTGTTGGCGACGATTGATTTCATGGTGTACATAGGGCTCGTGCCGATGTCGCCATAGACGACGCCGAGCGTTACGAGCAGCATGCCAGCGGAGAGGGGAATGGCTCCGTGCCCGCCCTGACTACGCTGGTCTTGGAGGCTTGCCTCCAGTTTGTTGTGTGCCACGTGGACTCCCTTAGACATTCGGTTATCTGTCTAGGACAGATAACCTTTATGCCGTCTTTATACATATAAGAGCAGTTTGGCACATCGGGTTATTTTAGACAATAATCCCCAGCTGAGGATTATTTATGTACACAGGTAGCATTCAAAGCAGGGGCTTTTAAGCACGTACTGTCTGGGCGATGCCGGCCTTGGCGCTTGCGCGTTTGCCGGCGAGTTCGCAAAAAATCGCGCCGCCGATGATAAGTGCGGCGCCCATCAGGCGGACCGGTGTTATGGCTTCGCCTAAAAGGACGACGGAGAACACGACGGCCGAAAGCGGCTCGAGGTAGCCGACGACCGCGACGGTCTGGACGGGCAGCTTGGCGACGGCACTAAAGTAGAGCAGGCAACCGATGCCGGTGTTGACGACGCCGAGCATGACGACGGCGCGCCAATCAATACTGGCGGCGACGCCGGCGAACAGGAATGAGGGGGTGCCCTGCGCGATGAGCGTGAGGACCAGCGCGGTCACAAAGGCAGCGCTCACCTGGAGCGCGGAGTTCTCGAGGCCTTCGATGTGTGGCGCACCCTTGCTAGCGATGACCATCAGCGCATAGCAAAATGCCGAGGCGATGCCGCAGGCGATACCCGCAATGGGCATATTGCCGCCGAGGCCTTGGGCCGCGATGAGAAAAGCACCGCAAGCAACGGCGATAAAGCCGGTGATTTTGCCGCCGGTCAACTTTTCGCCAAAGATGAGCGGGGAGAGCGCCATGACAATGATGGGGCCGCAGTAGTACAGCAGCGAGGATACGCCGACGCCGATCGTCTGGTAGGCACGGAACAGAAAAATCCAGCTGGCGCCCAGCGCTGCTCCCGAGAGGAGGAGGGCTGCGGCTTCGCGGGGGCGAGATGGCGCCTGCAACTTATGGCGTTGGGTGATGGCGAGAATGGTGACAAGCGAGAGTGCGCCCAAAAACGTGCGTAGTAGCACGATATCGGAGCTCGGCAGCGCGATGGCAGCGGCGATGATGCCGTTGGAGCCAAACAACAGCAATGCTGCTAAGTACGTAAACAGTCCGTTGTTCATGCGCTGACATCCCCTCTATATCCGAGCATGTTCACTATGGGTGAACTGGCTTTAGAAGAAAAGCGAATATAATGCATGGAAAACGTGACAAAAACTCATGCAAAGGTGGAGGCGTGTCGTGGAAACGAATATTCAGAAGATGCAGGTGCTGCTCGAGACCGTGCGCGCCGGAAGCTTTACGCGTGCTGCCGAGCGCCTGAACTATTCGCAGTCGGGCGTGAGCCGCATGGTGGGCGACCTTGAGGCAGACTGGGGTTTTAAGGTGCTTGATCGCAGCCGCGAGGGCGTGGTGCTTTCTGCCGACGGGCGGCAAGTTATGCCGGCAGTCGAGGCGTTATGCGAGGAGTTTGGCCGCCTGCAGCGACGGGTGGATGAGATGCGTGGGCTCATGCGTGGCAAGATCTGTATCGGTACGTTTTCAAGTGTGGCGACCCATGTACTGCCGCCGGTGATCGCGCGCTTTCGCGCCGATCACCCGGACGTCGATTATGAGTTGCTGATGGGCGATTACTCAGAGATTGAACAATGGGTGGATGAGGGTCGTTGTGACCTGGGTTTTATCCCGCGTGAGCCACGCGGCGCCGGCATGGCGTCGCGGTTTTTAGTGCACGACGAGTTGATGACGGTAGTGCCGGCAGATTCTTTGCTTGCCACCGCGGAGGTCGTTTCCCTTGCCGATTTGGCCAACGAGCAGTTTATTCTGCTGGAACGAGGTACCGATGACGAGATTACGCCGCTGTTCCGTCGGGCGGGGCTGACGGTGCGCTCCAAGCTGTCGACCTGGGATGACTATGCGATTATGGCTATGGTCGAGGACGGCTTGGGTGTGAGCATTCTTCCTGCGCTCATCTTGCGCCGCTGCCAGTTCGATGTCGCCGTGCGCCCGCTCGAGGGACGTCCTCATCGGCAGATCAACGCCATATACCGCACCGCTGACGTTTCGCTTGCGGCGGCTCGTTTCCTTGAATATCTCTAAAAGCGCGTACCTGTTGTCCACTTTGGGACGATTCTCGGGGTTCGGTACATTTTCTTGTGAAATTGAACTTCCGGATAATGCGCCGCGCTATACTGCTGCCTAAATTGAACTCAGGTTCAATTCGTGTTCTATAAATTGAACTTTGCCAGCAAGGAGGTTCTAGTGGCCCAAGAGACGTTTAGCGATCGCCTGCGACAGGCTTTGTCCGATCGCGACGTTCGCCAGTCGGACGTAATCCGCGCATCGGAGATGCTCGGCAAAAAACTCGGCAAGAGTCAGATGAGCCAATATGTGAGCGGCAAGACGATTCCGCGGCGCGATGTGGCAGAGCTGCTCGCCCGTATTTTGGAGGTCGATGTTACCTGGCTGCTTGCCGGTGACGCCGACCAAGGCGAGGCATCATCGCCCAACAACGTTTCCAAGCCCGAACCCCATCCCTCAGCTCAAATTCCAAGGAGCACCACCATGCGTACTTTTTCTAAATCCACCAAGCTCGAGAACGTCCTGTATGACGTGCGCGGTCCCGTCGTCGACGAGGCCGCCCGTATGGAGGACGAGGGCGAGCGTATTCTCAAGCTCAATATCGGCAACCCGGCGCCCTTCGGTTTCCGCACGCCCGATGAGGTCATTAAGGACATGCGCCAGCAGCTGCCCGACTGCGAAGGCTATTCCAACTCGCGCGGCCTGTTCTCTGCGCGCAAGGCAATCATGCAGTACTCGCAGATCAAGGGCCTGCCCAATGTTCAGATGGAGCACATCTACACGGGCAACGGCGTGTCCGAACTCATTCAGCTTTCGATGAACGCGCTGCTCGACAATGGCGACGAGATTCTGATCCCCAGCCCCGACTATCCGCTCTGGACGGCGTGCGCAACCCTTGCCGGCGGTCATCCCGTGCACTATCTGTGCGACGAGCAGGCCGATTGGTATCCCGACCTGGAGGATATGGAGTCCAAGATCACGAGCGCGACCAAGGCCCTCGTCATCATCAACCCCAACAACCCCACGGGATCGGTCTACCCGCGCGAGGTGCTTGAGGGCATCGTCGAGGTTGCGCGCAGGCACCAGCTCATGATCTTTGCCGATGAGATCTACGACCGTCTGTGCATGGATGGCTACGAGCACGTCTCGATTGCCTCGCTCGCTCCCGATCTGCCTTGCATTACGTTTAGTGGCCTGTCCAAGTCGCATATGATCGCGGGCTATCGCATTGGCTGGATGGTGCTTTCGGGCAACCAGCGCTGTATGAGCGACTTTATTATGGGCATCAACATGCTCTCTAACATGCGGCTGTGCTCCAACGTGCCGGCTCAGTCGATCGTCCAGACGGCGCTCGGCGGCCATCAGTCGGTTAACGACTACATCCGACCCGGCGGTCGTGTCTACGAGCAGCGCAACTTTGTGTATGAGGCACTCAGCAAGATCGATGGCATCTCGGTGGTCAAGCCGCGCGCGGCGTTCTATATCTTCCCCAAGATGGATGTGAAGAAGTTCAACATCACCGATGACGAGCAGTTTGCCCTCGATCTGCTGCACGAGAAGAAGATCCTGATCACGCGTGGCGGCGGCTTTAACTGGGCCGAGCCCGACCACTTCCGCATCGTGTATCTGCCGCGCATGGAAGTGCTCAAAGAGTCGCTCGAAGATCTCGCCGACTTCTTCGATCACTACCGCCAGAATTAATAGTTCCGCCGTTCTACCGAACGGCGGACCGCTTGACGCTGCGCGAGCCGCATTCACGCCAATCTGACGTTCAATTTCGAGGGCGCGACCAGAAGGTCAGCGCCCTCTCATTTCACGTCACCTTGGCGCAAATGCGGCTCGCTCGCTGTCGTGTGCTCAGCCTGCGTCGTTACCATGGTCCATTAGGGACGGAGGAAAACAGATCATTTTCCTTGACTCGCGGAACTATATAACGACGCCGTTGCAGTGGTCGATTTCGTGCTGGATGATCTCGGCGGTGTAGCCCGAGAAGTTTTTGATGCGGTGGACGAAGTTCTCGTCCAAATACTCAACCTTAATGCGGCGATAGCGGGTGCAGGGACGCTCGCCGGTCAGCGAGAGGCAGCCTTCGCTCGTCTGATAGGCATTGACCTGCTCAAGAATTTGAGGGTTGTACATCAGGAGCGCCCTGTTGCCGTCTTTTACGCAGATGATGCGTTTGCGCACGCCAATCATGTTGGCGGCGAGGCCCACGCACTCGCACTCGTGCTCGTTCAGGGTATCCAGGAGGTCCTGCCCGGTCGCGGCGTCGTCGGGTCCCGCGTCTTCGGAAGGTAGGCGCAAAAAGAACTCGGATTTCATGATGGGCTTAATCATGGCGGGCTCCTCATGTCTTATGCTTTCGTGGACTTTTAATAATAGCGCGGAAGGAAAGCTGTGCGTCCGCGTTACAATCTTTCGACGTTGGACCATGTTGTCAGGCTCGTCGCGTACGGCGTCTGGCGTAAGTCTAGGGCTCATTTTTCGCCCTGGACTGTTCCTCTGGGGCGATGCACTGTCGTTCCAAGAGGAAGGAAATGCATGGGGAGCAAATCTCAGCAACAAGTTCAAGTAACGTCATCGGCCACTGCGGCAATTCTCGTCGTTATGTATATCGCAGCCTTTGTTGCCGCGTTTAACGAGAACATCATTAACGTGGCGTTGCACGACATTATGGCAGCCTTTTCGGTGAGTGCCACCACGGCGCAGTGGCTCGTTTCGGGCTACATGATCGTGACGTCGATCTTTACGGCCATCAGGGCCTTCCTGTCCGGCCGTTTCTCGACGCGCAAGCTGCTGTTTTTCGCATGCGGATGCATGGTCGCCGGCGAAGTCCTGTGCCTGGTCGCTCCGTCGTTTAGCGTTTTGCTGCCAAGTCGTATTTTGCAGGCTGCGGGATCGGGCATCTTGTTCCCGCTCATGATGAACGTGGTGCTGTCTTGCGCCTCGCGCGAGAAGCTCGGTCTGTATCTGAGCCTGGGCGGTGCCTGCATTACGCTGGGGCCGGCGTTTGGACCTGTGATCAGTGGTCTTATGTGCACGTTGTTTGGCTGGAGGGCGGTGTTCGTAGTGCCGCTGGTGGGCGGTGTCGTGGTCGCCGCGGCGGCAGCAAAGCTCGTTCGAAATGTTGGAGAGCGCTCGAACACTACGCTTGATATTCTGTCGGTTGCTTTGCTTGCGGCCGGCATCACGGCGTTTGTATATTCCGTTGGCGAGTTCTCGACCAATGTGATGGCCGGTATCGTGACGCTTCTCGCCGCCGTTGTGCTGCTCGGCCTCTTTACGGCCCGTCAGCTCAAGCTCGAGAACCCGGTGCTCAACGTGCGCCCCATGGCGAGCGTTCGTTTTTGGCCTGCGTGCATGCTCGTGGTGGTGTCGATGATGACAACGTTCTCGATGAGCGTTTTGTTGCCGCTCTATTTTGAGGGCGCATACGGCATGACCGCACTTGTTGCGGGCCTGCTCATTTTGCCGGCGATTGCCTGCAACGCCGTGATCTCGATTGTGGGCGGACGCGTGATGGACGCCCGTGGCGCATGGCCGCTGCTGCCGGTCGGCTTTGCCCTGATTGCCGTGGGGCAGATCGCAATCTCAGTGACGGCGGCAAGTATGAACATCGGCGTCGTCGTGGCGCTGACCGTTGTGGTGTATGCCGGAGTCGGTTTGGTGCTGAGCCCCTCGCAGACGGTCGGCTTGGAGACGCTGCCTGCCGCTGAGCATCCTCACGGAACGGCATTGCTCAACACGTGGAACATGATTGCCGCATCGTTTGGTCCGTCGCTGTTTATCGGCCTGCTCTCGAGTTCTGCGGCGACTGCCGGCGCCGCTGGCGCTGCGACCGACGTTGCCCAGGCGATTGGATTTGCAGCTGCCGTACGTGTGGCGGCTGTAATTGCCGTGGTCGGGTTCGCGACGTCGCTGGTGTACGCTCGTCGCGAGTCGCACATGTCGCATTAATGTGTGCACATAGATTCTGCAGCTAGATTGGATGGCGACACCATAAACTAATGGACGTTTTGCCGAGAGGCATGAATGTTTAAAGCGCAAAGAGTGCGCGACGGGCCCCGCGAATGGGGCGATGATGCCCGAGAGGGCCAAGAAGGAGTCTCATGTCCGAGAACGAAGAGATCATGAACGAGACCGAGAACGAGACCATGGCTGCCGAGGTCGAGGCAGTCGAGACCGTGGAGACCGAAGCTGCCGAGGTTGAGGCTGCTGACGAGGTTTCCGCCGAGGAGGAGGCCGAGGTTGTCGAGGCCGCCGTTGATTACGATGACGAAGAGCTGATGGACAAGATGCAGAAGGCCGCCCGCCTGCTGCGTAGCCGTCGCTTTGCTATTTCCAAGGAGGAGGAGGCCAAGGCCGAGCGTATGGCGAACATCGAGCGCGCCATCAAGCTTCTTGACCTCAAGCCCAAGATGGAGCAGAAGGAAATGTCTGACCTGCTGGGCATGCGCCTTCGTGAGCTCGATGGCCTGATGGCCGAGGCCGAGGCTGCCGATCTGGTCGGCCGCATCGACGACGCCGAGGGCGATATGCGCAAGATTGTCGTCTTCGCTGCCGAGGATGCCGCTGAGGGCCTGGTCGAGCTTGCCAACAAGAAGGAGAAGCTCCTGCCCGAGCTTTCTTACGAGGAGGCCACCGAGCTGATGGCCGCTCTCGATAAGGTCATCGCTCCGCTCGTCGCCATGGGCCTGGACGAGGACCGCGGTCCTCGCGGCGGTCGTGACGATCGCGGTGGCCGTGGCGGCGACCGTGGCGGTCGCGGCGGCTTTGGCGATCGCGGTGGCCGTGGCGGCGACCGTGGCGGTCGCGGTGGCGATCGCGGTGGCCGTGGCGGCTTTGGTGACCGTGGCGGCGACCGTGGCGGTCGCGGCGGCTTTGGCGGCAACCGTGGTGGCTATGGCGACCGCGGCGGCAACCGTGGCGGCTTTGGCGGCAACCGTGGTAACGACCGCGGCGGTCGCGGTGGCGATCGTGGCGGCCGCAACGGCGGCGGCTTCCGCGGTAACCGCTTCTAATTGGGTTACGCGGTTTTACCAAACCGCGTAACGGCTCGACGCTGCAAACCCGCCAGAGCGGCAATCTGCCTTTCAACTTCGGCGGCATGACCAGAAGGTCAATGCCGCCTCGTTTCAAGGCACCTTGCTCGCTCTGGCGGGTTTTCGCTGTCGGTACCAAAACATCGGCGTTGCCTTGATCAAAACCTGCCAAAAAGGGACAGGTTTATTTTGGTCGGTTTTATCTGGGCAAACGTGGCCGTCTATCGCTATGTAGTCGTTGGAAGCGTTCTTGTTTGACTAGTCGTTTAAGAACGTCCCCAACGACTACATAGAACGAGAGTGGATAATCTCCCGGTTTGAGTCTGCATTCAAGCTCAAAGGGGGAGATTATCCACTCTCGTACGTTATGTGTCCGAAATCCACGTTCGTTTGTTTTCTGCCTACATTTGGAGGAAGAGCTCGTGGAGGCGGGCGTCGTCGTCGAGCTCGGGGTGGAAGGTGACGCCGAGCTGGTTGCCTTGGCGGGCGGCGACGATGCGGCCGTCGACTTCGGCTAGGGCCTCAGTGTCGCCGAGCACTTCGACGATGCGGGGCGCGCGGATAAACGTCAGCGGCACTTCACCGTCGATGCCGGCTACCTGCCCCTTGGTTCGAAAGCTGCCGAGCTGTCTGCCATAGGCATTGCGCTCAACGAGCGCATCCATGGTTGCCAGGCGCGGCGTCCCCTTATCGTCGTGGGCGGCAAGGTCGCGCGCCAACAGAATCAAGCCGGCGCAGGTGCCCAGGACGGGCATGCCTTCAGCGATACGGGCACGAAGCTCATCGAGCATGCCCAACTCATCAAGCAGCTTGCCCTGAACGGTGGACTCGCCGCCGGGGAGGACCAGACGGTCAAAGTTCTGCCGCAAGTCGGCCGCATGCCTCAGCTCAATATAGTGTGCGCCCAGCTCAGCTAATCTTGCCTCGTGCTCGGCAAAAGCGCCTTGGACCGCCAGCACGGCGACCGTTTGGTCTGCATAATCGCTCATGTGCGATCCTTTCTGCCGGACTAGCGCCCGCGCTCCTCCATGATAATTTCGATCTCGTTAGCGTTGATGCCCACCATAGCCTCGCCTAGGTCCTCCGAAAGCTCGGCGATGAGTTTGGCATCGGTGAAGTTTGCCACAGCCTTGACGATGGCGGCGGCGCGCTTGGCAGGGTCGCCGCTCTTAAAGATGCCCGAGCCGACAAAGACGCCCTCGGCGCCCAGCTGCATCATCAGCGCGGCGTCGGCGGGGGTCGCTACGCCGCCGGCGGCAAAGTTCACCACGGGAAGCTTGCCCGTGGCATGGACCTCGCGCACCAGCTCGACCGGAACCTGCAGTTGCTTGGCTGCCTCAAAGAGCTCATCGTCGCGCAGGGCAACAACGTCGCGGATTTGCTTTTGGATCTTGCGCATGTGACGCACAGCCTGAACGACGTCGCCCGTGCCCGGCTCGCCCTTGGTGCGAATCATCGTGGCGCCCTCGGCAACGCGGCGCAGTGCCTCGCCCAGGTCGCGGGCACCGCAGACAAACGGCACGTCAAACTGGGTTTTATCGATGTGATAGACATCATCGGCAGGGGAGAGGACCTCGGACTCATCGATGTAGTCGATCTCGATGGCCTGCAGGACCTGCGCCTCGACAATGTGACCGATGCGGCACTTGGCCATAACAGGGATGGAGACGGCCTCCTGGATGCCCTTGATCATCTTGGGGTCGCTCATGCGTGACACACCGCCTGCGGCACGGATATCGGCCGGGATGCGCTCGAGTGCCATGACGGCGCAGGCGCCTGCTTCTTCGGCGATGCGTGCCTGCTCGGGCGTGGTGACGTCCATGATGACGCCTCCCTTGAGCATCTGCGCGAGCTCGCGATTGAGTTTGACGCGATCGGCCTTGCTGGTCTGTTCTGCCATGGTTGCTCCCTTGGTTGGCATGTGCATTGCTTGACGGAACATCCTATCGGGGAGCTGGGTATGGCGAAATACTCAGTTTTCGAGATAATAACAAGGTCAGACTAATACCAGATTGAATGGCTTAATAAGGTCAGGTGATAGGCTCATGCTTGACTATAATTTGGAAAAACGCGGCGGAGCATCGCTCTATGAGTATGTTTACCAGCAAATTCGAGATGATATCGTTGCTGGACGCATTGCGGCGGGGGAGCATCTTCCGTCTAAGCGTGCCTTTGCCAGTCATCTGGGAATCAGTGTCATTACCATCGAGAATGCATATAGCCAGTTACTTGCCGAGGGCTATATTTGCTCAATGCCGCGTCGTGGCTACTACGCTTGCGAGCTTCCGGATGCACCGGTTTTTGCTTCGGCTGCGGAGGGCATCGACCGAGATGCCGTCTCTGCGGGTCTCAGTGCGCATGGTGTCAACGGACAGGTCGAGCAATTCGACGCGCTCTCTCCTTCCGCTTTGGAGGCGGCGCGGCTTTGGCAAAGCGCGCTACGGGCGACGCTGGCATCCGAAGACGAACGCGAAATCTTTTCGACCGCGCCGGCACAGGGCACCGCTCGGCTGCGACGCGCAATTGCTCACCATCTGCGTGGGACGAGGGGCATGAATGTCGATCCCGACAACATTGTTATCGGCGCGGGCGCCCAGCTGCTCGATACCATGTTGGTTCAGTTGCTTGGCGCGGACAAGGTGTATGCCGTCGAGGATCCAGGCTATTTGCGCTTGACGCGCATCTATCAGGCCATGGGTTGCGAAGTGCGGCATGTCCCGTTGGATGCTGAGGGCGTGGACTTGAGCGCGCTGCAGAAAACCGGGACCGATGTTCTTCACCTGATGCCGTCTCATCAGTATCCGACCGGCCTGGTAACGAGCATTGCGCGTCGCTATGCCCTGCTGAGCTGGGCCGCCGAGCAACCAGGTCGGTATCTCATCGAAGATGACTTTGATTGTGAGTTTCGCCTTGCCGGCAAGCCGATTCCCGCGCTCGCGTCGATCGATGCCGCCCAGTCGGTTATCTACACCAACACGTTTTCGAAGAGCCTGTCGTCGGCGTTGCGTCTAGCGTACATGGTGTTGCCCGACCAGCTAATGGAGCGGTTTAGGCGCAACCTTGGTTTCTACGCCTCGTCGGTGAGTTCTGTTGACCAGGTTGCTTTGGCGCGTTTGCTGGAATCGGGTGATTACGAGCGACATGTGAACCGCGTGCGCGTGCGTGCTCGCGAGGCACGCGATGGCCTGGCGTCGCTTGTACGGAAAGCGTTTCCGGCAGGGGAGGTCTCGATCGAGCATGCAGACGCGGGCCTTTACTGCGCCGTGGTTGCGGAGCGTGGAACGGGCGGAAGCTCTTTTGCGCAGGCTCTCACGCGCTCGAGCATCCCTTTTGTCGATATCAGTGACTGTTATTGGTGTGCTGATGGCGCATCTGTCCCTGAAAACTCAACTCAAATTCTTGTCCAGTATGACGATCTGAGTCCAAAAGTGCTTAACACCTTGGAAGTACAGCTCATGGGGGCACTCTGCAATCTAAGTGAGTAGACTTTTGGCACTTTGGCGACCAGGCAGTTTTGTAACAAGCTATCTACCCGCGGTTTTGAAAAGCAGGATGACCGGCCTGCTCGGGATGTTCAAAAAAGTCTACTCACTTGCCGCGCAAAGCTTCTGCATGCGAAAAAATGGGGTTTCAACAGAACTTCGTCCAACTCTCGGCAAGCTTTTGGCCAGTTGGGGAGGGCTGTTGAAAACTTAGCAGTCCGTTCGGCGCCATTTTTGGTGCGTTCGCGCCAATGCGTGACTGGCTGGGGTGAAATTCGTGTTTTCCTGTGCCTATGAAGGATCTAGTTTGTGACATATCGGCTTTTAGGTATTGGCGTCTGCCCCCTCAGGTCCGCGCTTTGTGTCCGCCGCTTCCACGGCCGGAAGAAGACCGGCAGCGATATGACCTCGCCCGTAACCCGACGGCTGCGGTTGTGCTCGGCTTTCCCTTGTATACATTGGTTCGGACGAGAAACAAGCGGACTTGTCCTGCCAGCATTAGGCAGCGGCTCTTTCTTGGTGAGCTTCCCAGGGAATCCGTGCTGGAAACGGAGCATGGATTTTTGGTTACGTCTCCTCTACTGACGGCATTCATCATGTCGCGACATCTGACGGATCTCCAGCTTCTTTTTGTGTTGGCGGAGATGTGCGGCTTGTTTGCGGTGTGTGCCCTGCCTGCGGCACTTGAGGCGGAACTTTCGCGTGCAATTGATTCGGGTGCGATTTCGACAACGTTGGGTTGGGTGCGTTGTCCGTCCGAGGGCGGCACCGCCTCAATTTTATGGCGTCGCGACGCCTTGGTTTTGGGTGGAGACCTTGACCGTTTTTGTTCGGATGTTTGCGGGATGCGTTACGGCAATCGATTTATGGCGGTATCACATCTCGTTCCATTGGGTGCCGCATCGCCTTTTGAGGTCGAGGCGTATTTGTTGCTTGGACTACCGCGATCTCTGGGAGGCGAAGGTTTTTGCGGCATAGAGCTCAATGTCGAAGTGACGTTAAGCACAAGTGCTCGAGCGATTGTGGGAAAGTCCCACATATATATCGACCTACTTCTTTCTTCACCGGACGGGAAGCGGCAGGTGGCCATTGAATGTCAGGGAAAGGCCTCGCACGGGCGCGCGGGGGATGGCTTGCGTGACGCTGACCGCATGACGGCGCTTCAGACCATGGGCTACGACGTGCTTCTCCTGACACACGGACAGATATCCGATGAGGATAGATTCCGCGCGATCGTTAAGGCCGTATGCAGGATGCTCGATGTTGAATATAGTGATAAAAGCTCGGATGAGCAAAGGGCCGAGGCATTACTCCGATCTGAACTATTCGTTGACTGGACAAAATTGGGAGTAATCGACGAAAAGATGCCCGTTAGACACAAAATAGTTCGATTGTGGACGGTTGCGGAACTAAGTGAGTAGACTTTTGGCTTGATGGCGACCAGGCCGTTTTGCAACAAGTCATTTACCTGCGACTTTATAAAGCAATATGGATGGCATGCTCGGCAAGTTCAAAATAGCCTACTCACTTAGTTTTTGACGAGAAACCGATGCCGAAGGCGGTCCTATTTCAGGGCGTTTACGAGTTCTCGAGACACGAAAAAAGGCCCGAACCATGCGGTCCGGACCTTATGAAGCTAGAGATTATCTCTCAGGCTGCTGGCTTAGCCAAAGTAGCGCTTGAGCAGGCCGGCGAAAGCCTTGCCGTGGCGGGCCTCGTCGCGAGCCATCTCGTGCACGGTGTCGTGGATGGCATCGAGGCCGGCGGCCTTGGCGCGCTTGGCAAGATCGGTCTTGCCGGCGGTGGCGCCGTTCTCGGCCTCAACGCGCATCTCGAGGTTCTTCTTGGTGGAGTCGGTCACGACCTCGCCCAGGAGCTCAGCGAACTTGGCGGCGTGCTCGGCCTCCTCGTGGGCAGCCTTCTCCCAGTACAGGCCGATCTCGGGATAACCCTCGCGATGAGCGACGCGAGCCATGGCCAGGTACATACCGACCTCAGAGCACTCGCCCTCAAAGTTGGCGCGCAGATCGGCAACGATGTCCTCGGAGACGCCCTCCATCTTGGCGACGCCCACGACGTGCTCGGCAGCCCACTCGAGCTGACCGTCCTCCTGCTTCAGGAAACGAGAACCGGGAACGCCGCACTGGGGGCACTTGAAGTCCTCGGGCAGCTGGTCGCCGTCGAACTCTTCCACATAACCGCAAACGGGGCAAACAAACTTCATGATTCGATCCTTTCGATCGATGGCGATGGTGCGCTCGTCCGGTCCCGTAAGGGCCCTCTCCGGACGTGCGTCTTGACGGGTTCTATTATCCATAAATGCAACCAAATGTGAAGCCTATTAGGAATGATTTTTAATAAAACATTTTTGAGATATGAAGATGTTGATTGATTAACGATTGGCAGGTCGTCTTTGACCGCCGCTGAGTACAATCGGTCGAGCAAATGTTGACCAATCAACAAATGAAGGAGTTTCCTTTATGCATCTAGCCCGTCGTGCCTGGTGCCGAACATATCAGACGGTTTTTCGCATCGCATTGCCGATCCTGCCCTATACCGAGCCGCGCATTTTGGAGCATGCCGAGGATGTGCCCGCGGTGCTTCAAAAGCGCTCGATCCAGAAGGTCCTTATCGTGACAGATCCTGGTATTGCACGTTTGAGGCTCGCGGCATCACTCGAGCGTGCGCTTACGGCTCAGGGGATTGGCGTTACGGTCTATGCCGAAACACGTGCGAACCCCACGGTCTCAAACGTGGAGGAAGCGGCGTCCCTGTATCGCGCGAGCGCCTGCCAGGCCATTATCGGCTTTGGCGGCGGTTCGGCCATGGACTGTGCCAAGGGCGTGGGGGCGCGCATTGCGCAGCCAAACAAGCCCATCAACAAGATGCGCGGCCTGTTGCGGATTCATCGTCGCCTGCCGCTGCTTATTGCGATTCCAACTACCGCCGGTACGGGAAGCGAAGTTACACTCGCGGCGGTTATCACCGATGACGAGACACACTACAAGTATCCCATTAACGACTTTGTGCTTATCCCGCGCTTTGCGGTGCACGACCCCGAGTTTACGCGCGGCCTGCCCGCCTCCATTACGGGGCAAACGGGCATGGACGCCCTGACGCATGCCGTCGAGGCCTTTATCGGGCGAAGCACCACGTCCTATACGCGCAAGATGGCGCGACAGGCGGTTCAGCTCATCCACGACAATTTGCTCGAGGCCTATGAGCATGGCGACAACATGCGTGCGCGTCGCAATATGCTTTCGGCGGCGTATAAGGCGGGTGTTGCCTTTACGCGCTCCTATGTTGGATACGTTCATGCCATCGCACACAGCTTGGGCGGGCGTTACGGGATTCCACACGGCTTGGCTAACGCCATCATCCTGCCGCATATGCTTCGCGCCTATGGCGAAGCTGCTGCCCCTAAACTCGCCGATCTCGCCCGCATGGCCGGTATTGCGCCGGCTAACGCACAGGACAGCCTGGCGGCCGAGGCCTTTATCGATTGGGTCGATCGAATGAACGCCGCCTTGGACATTCCCAAATATGTGACGGGCATTCGCCGCTCCGACATTCCCGAAATGGCGGCAAATGCCGATTCCGAGGCCAATCCGTTGTACCCCGTTCCGCTTTTGATGGACCGTTTGGAGCTCGAGCGTATGTACGAGGTCATCGCGGGTGGTATGTTTGAGAACGAGAACTAGGAGGGTCCATGAACACCGAGGAAATTGCGCGCATCGTCGGCGACCAGCGCGCCTACTTTAAGACGCACGCCACGTTTGATGTCGATGCTCGACGTCGCGCGCTCGTGAGTTTACGCGATGCGGTACGGGCCCACGAGGCCGATATTGCCCATGCGCTCAAGACCGATTTGGGAAAGTCGCATGACGAGGCCTATATGTGCGAGATCGGCACGTCGCTTTCCGAGATTCGTCATCAGATTGCGCATGTGGCTCGATGGAGCCGTCCGCGCCTGCGTCCGTGTGACCTTGCCAATGCCGTGAGTGTGTGCAAAACGCAAGCCGTGCCCTATGGCGTCACGCTCATTATGGCTCCGTGGAACTACCCGTTTTTGCTAACACTCGAGCCGCTCGCCGGGGCCCTTGCCGCGGGTAATACCGTGGTTATCAAGCCGAGTGCCTATGCGCCGGCGTCGAGCGCGGTGCTCAAGCAAATTTGCGAAGAGGCGTTCGATCCGCGCCTGGTGACGGTTGTCGAGGGTGGGCGCGCCGAGAACGAGGCGCTGCTCGATGAGTGCTGGGACAAGATCTTCTTTACCGGTAGCGTTCCGGTCGGCAGGCTCGTCATGGAGCGCGCAAGTAAAAACCTTACGCCCGTGACGCTTGAGCTGGGCGGAAAGAGTCCCTGCATCGTGGATGCGACGGCAAACTTGAAGGTCGCGGCGCGCCGTATCGCCTTTGGTAAATGGCTCAACGTGGGACAGACCTGCGTGGCGCCCGATTACCTGCTGGTCGATGCGCGCGTGCACGACGAGCTGCTGGGCCTCATCAAGGAGGAGGTCCGTAGCATGTTTGGTGAGCATCCGCTCGACAACGAGGACTACGGCCATATCGTCAACGCCAAGCATTTTGCGCGCGTGTGCGGGCTGATCGATCACGAAAAGGTTGTGCTTGGAGGTGTCGCGCGCGAAGCCTCGCTCAAAATTGAGCCGACGATTTTGGACGGCGTGACGCCCGATGACGCCGTGATGCAGGAGGAGATTTTCGGCCCCATTTTGCCGGTGTTGACGTTTGAGAGCCTAGACGAGGCCGAGACGTTTATTGCGGATCGTCCGACGCCGCTGGCCCTGTATATCTTTAGCCAGGACCGCGCGGCTCAGCAGCGCTTTGTGTGCTACGTGCCCTTTGGCGGCGGCTGCGTTAACGACACCATCATGCACTTGGCTACGAGCCACATGGGCTTTGGTGGTATGGGTGCGAGTGGCATGGGGCAGTACCATGGCCGCGAGAGCTTCGATACGTTTAGCCACAAGAAGAGCATCGTGAACAAGGCAACCTGGCTGGACGTGCCATTCCGCTATGCTCCTTACACAGGCTGGAAGCACAAGTTCGTGCGCATGTTTGTGCATTAGGAAATGGCAGGTAATACGAACAAGTGTTCCTATTACCTGCCATTTACGTTAGACTACTGCTATGGGGTACGGATGGGCCAACTCCCTTTAGAAGGGAATTGGTATGAACGTAAGCGATGCTATTTCGTTACTGGCGTTGTTAATCGCGGCTATCGAACTCGGCCTGTTTATCGGCCGAATGAAATAGCCGCCCCCGCGTAAGCGAAGACGGCCACTTCTCACGATGAAAACGTGTATCGGA
>CABQJJ010000036.1 GCA_902464485.1 uncultured Collinsella sp.
GCAGTGTTCTTTTCCCAGGGCAGGGGCTGGGTCATGGGCGACTCCTCATCTGACGGACGGCGCGCCTGCGGGCAGCGCCATAGTTTGAGCCGTACCAGTATACCGAGCCGCGCGGACACCGACGCAAATCACACCACGACTCCGTGCGCCGCCGTCAGGCCCACCCCAGCGAATTTGGTGCAAAGGCGTCAGGTTACTTTGAACCAATCTATTGACAATCACGAAACCGCCGATGTCATGGCAGCAGCAGCGAGCGGTGGCCAGGGCGAACAAATTGGCATGAAAAGGGGGCGGCATAGACCTTTTGGTCATGCCGCCCCCTTTGAATGACAAGTTGTCGCCCTGGCCGCCGCGCAGCGTCGACTAAGTTAGAGGCCGAGCATCGGCTCCAGAACGAAGAAGTACACGAGCACTACGATGCCCAGGATGATGCGGTAGACACCGAAGCATTTAAAGTCGTGACGACGAACAAAGCCCATAAGCCACTTGATGGCGATGAGCGACACCACAAAGGCCACGACGCAGCCCACGCCCAAGATAGCAATCTCGTTGGTGCCGAAGGTACCGCCCTTAACGAAGTACTTGACCAGCTTGAGCGCACTCGCGCCAAACATGACGGGAATGGCCAGAAAGAACGTAAATTTAGACGCCACCGAGCGCGTGCAGCCCAGCAAAAGACCGCCGATGATGGTGGAACCAGAGCGCGACGTACCCGGCACCAGCGAGAGCACCTGGAAGCAACCGATGCCCAGCGCAGTCTTCCAGCTCAGGTCCTCGAGTGTGGCAATAGAACCAAAGTCCAAATCCTCGTCATCGTCCTCGGCAATATCTGCCGCGGGCGCGGCAAAGTGCGCACCGGCAGGACGCCCGCCCGCCACAACGGCGCGCGAACCAAACGAGCCGGCAAGAGCCACCTCCTCGCGCTTGCCGGCGCGCCAGTTCTCGATCACGATAAACAGCACGCCGTACACGATGAGCGCGAGTGCCACGACGGGAGCGTTGTAGAAATGCTCCTCCATCCAGTCATTGAGCGGCAAACCGATCGCCGCTGCAGGAATGCAACCGAGCACGATCTTGCCCCAGAGTACCCACGTATCGCAGCGGCCATCTTTGCCCTTGCTGGGCGAAAACGGATTGAGGTCGTAGAAGAACAATGCGCAGACGGCCAAAATGGCGCCGAGCTGAATCACGACCAAAAACATATTCCAGAACGTCTCGCTCACGTTCATCTTGACGAACTCGTCTACCAAGATCATGTGGCCCGTCGACGAAACGGGAAGCCATTCGGTAATGCCCTCGACCAGGCCCATGAAGGCAGATTTAAGAAGCTCGATAATATCCAAAGGAACCCCCTTGTATGACACCCGCCGATAGATGTTTCTGCGGACGGTTGCGGGCGATGTCCCATTATCAACCGTCCGCGCGCGCCGGCCGCCACCCTTACCAAAAAACTCGCCCGTTCACAGAATTGCGAACGGTCAAACCCAAATCCTTGGGTATAACTGCAACAAGATAAAGTGTCCGGCGGCTACGCATCCGCGCCCGCCCGACGCACGGGCCCAGCGCCCGTGCGATAGACCAAGGAGGAAACCATGAACGAGGGCTACACCAAGGTATTTGTTTCACTCGACGGTACTGAGCAGCAGGATTTTGTGCTCGCACGCGCCATCAAGGTCGCCGCGAATAACGGCGCCAAGTTGATTATCGGTCATGTTATCGATTCCACGGCACTCGAGAGCGCCGGTTCCTATCCGGTCGATCTGGTCAACGGCCTGGAGGAGGCCTTTAAGAATTCTATTTCCAAGCAGCTCGAGGAGGCCAAGGCCAACCCCAACATTCCCGAGGTCGAGGTCATGATTCGCGCCGGCCGCATTCGTGAGACGCTCAAAGACGAGATGCTCGACGTGGTCAAGCCCGATCTGGTGCTCTGCGGTGCCCGCGGCCTGTCCTCGATTAAGTACGCGCTGCTGGGTTCGATTTCGACGTTCCTGCTGCGCAATACGGACTGCGACATTTTGGTCGTGAAGTAGCGTTGCTCCCACCGGCCGCGGGGCCTGCGGGGTTTCCACGGGCACGTCCTCGCCGCGTTGCGGCTGCGGGATGTGCCCTTAGGAAACCCCTCCCGGCCCCGCGGCCTTCGCAGCCTTACTTCAGCGAGTTGGCTGATAAAAGATGGCGTACCGCCCCAAACGGGGCGGTACGTTTTGTTTGGACAGACGTCTGCCGCGTGCGCTACTCGAAATATTGAAACTTATTCGTTGAGAAGGTGAACGTGACAACGAAGCCTTCGCCCGGCTCCGATGCCGCGGTAACGTCGATGCCCATCTTGGAGCACAGGCGCGCCACCAGGTAGAGGCCAATGCCCGTTGCGCGCTTGGTGGTACGGCCGTTGTCGCCGGTAAAACCTTTCTCGAACACGCGCGGCAGGTCTGCCGCGCACACGCCGCAGCCGTTATCGGCAACGGTGAGCTCGATGCGTTCGCTCGCCAAACCCTCGTCCAACAGCGCGCCCGAAAACACGATCTTCGCGCCGTCCTCGCGCGCATATTTAATGCTGTTCTGAATGAGCTGGCCCAAGATGAACTCCAGCCATTTTTCGTCGGTAAAGACCTCAAAGTCGAGGTTCTCGCACACCGGGGCCACGTGCGCTGCAATGAGCTCGCGCGCGTTGGCTTTAATCGCGCCCGTCACCAAGGTCTTGAGATCCCAGCGGCGAATCAGGTAGTCGCGTTCCACGACTTCCGAGCGCGCGTAGTACAGCGCCTGATCGATATAGCGCTCCACGCGGGCTAGCTCGCGACCCAGGTCATCCACACGCGACAGGTCGTCTTCGCTGCCGTCCAGGTTTTCCAAAATCAGATGGGCCGCCGCCAGGGGCAGCTTGGCCTCGTGGACCCAGCTCTCGATATAGTCGCGATAGTCATCGGTCTGACGCCGGCCTTCGGCAACCTCGTCGCAGGCCGCTTTGCCCACCCGACGCAAAACCTCGTACTCGAGCTCGCCCTCGGCATAGGTCGGGCATTGCACCATCTCTTGCACCCACGCGGGACTCTCCAGCTCCTCGGCCGCGCGCTCCAGCTGATGCAGAAAACGACGACGGCGCGCATACTCGATCACGATGCCGAGCATGCCAAAGACAAAGGACACGCCAACCGCCACGACCACGATAGAAACGGGTGCGCCGGCGACCGTCAGCACAAAACAGCTCAGCAGCACGCCGCACGTCCACACAGCGACGGAAAGCAGCGCATCTTTGAAAAATTTGGCAAACGACATAGCCAACCCCTAGACCGAATAGCCCTGGCCGCGATGCGTGGTTAAATATCCCTTGATGCCGATTTTTTCGAGCGTGGTGCGCAGGCGGTTGATGTTGACGGTGAGCGTATTGTCGTCCACGAAGGCGTCGGAGTCCCACAGATCCTGCATGATGGCCGAGCGCGAAACGATCTTGCCTGCGCGGCTCAGAAGCAGCGAGAGGATACGCAGCTCATTTTTGGTGAGCTCGGTGCTGGTGCCGGTTGCCGTGTTGGTGACCGTGGAGCGAGCGAGGTCGAGTTCCAGCCCCTTGTGGACGAGCGTACTGCGCTCGCCTGCCGCCGCGGTGCGACGCAGCAGCGCGTTGATGCGCGCCACGAGCACACGCGCGCTGTAGGGCTTGGGAACAAAGTCGTCCGCGCCGAGCGTCATGGCCATGACCTCGTCGATCTCGGTCGTGCGCGACGTGAGGACGATGATGGGAACCTCGGATTCGCGGCGAACCTCGTGGCAGATGTGCTGGCCGTCCTTGACGGGAAGCGTGAGGTCGAGCAGCACCAAGTCGGGTGCAGCGGCCAGGATGTCACGCGAGACATGCTCGAACGATTCGCAAGCCTCGACCTCAAAACCGGCGCGGGCAAGGATGTCGACAAGCTCACGACGAATGGGCTCGTCGTCCTCAACGATATAGATCAGCGCCATGGATTCCGCTCCCCTCTTGGTTGTCTCACAGCCATTATGGCCGCGAAGCCACCACTGCGCGCCGCGCACGGTGCCAAGGTGACAGAACTGTTCGCGAGCGGGGGCGTTTTGTCTGCCTCGCACTCGCAGCGGTGGCGGGGACCAAAATCATTCTTTAATCCCCGTCCCAGAAAAATCATTTACCGGCGGGCGCGAAGCTTTTCGTAGCCTTCGGCGAAGAAGGCGACCGTGGCGGCGTCGGCCTCGGCGGCGTCCGTCTCGGTCGCGGGAACCACGCCGTGCTCGTCGCTCACCAGGAACAGCGCGCCCTTGAGCTGCGCGGGAATGTCCACGCGCGAGACCGGGATGCCCTTGGTCTGGGCCAGCTGCTCGATGAGCGTCGCCGTGCCGCACAGGCACTCGTCCGCCGGCGCCACAAAGGCCAGCTCGCCGTTGTTGACGGCGGCGAGCAGCTCGGGCGCCACGCCGGTCTCGTCGGCC
Source organism: uncultured Collinsella sp. (assembly GCA_902464485.1). GTDB lineage: Bacteria > Actinomycetota > Coriobacteriia > Coriobacteriales > Coriobacteriaceae > Collinsella. The sequence continues at coordinate 4,438 of CABQJJ010000036.1, forward strand.
TCGGAGCGGGCCTCGGCGGAGCGGGCGCGCAGCGCCTTGGCCGACGTATCGGCTAGCGGCTCGTACTCCCCCACCGTCATGGCAGCGTTGCCGTTGATGTCGATCACCAGCATGAGTACGCCGTCGCGCGCAGTGTAATCGCCCTCGGCAAGCGACCACTCAACGTGCTGCTTGGCCCAGCTGAGCATGTTATGGGTAAGCGGTTCGCCCTGCACCAGACGCTCGGACAGCGCGCGGATGTGGCGGTTGAGCATGGGCACCTTTTTGTTGGACATGCGCCAACGGCAGACAAGCGCGGGCTTGTCGAGCGTAAACTTCTCGACCGCCTCCTGATTGGCGCAAAAGTCCTCGTACGCACGCTGATCCTCGGCATTGCCAAACAGCTCGGCATCATCAATCTGGGGCATGGTCATACCTTTCGTGTTAGTCATTCCGTCCTCTTATACCAAAAAGACAGCCCTCCAAACGGAGCGACCGTCTTTTGCAGAGATTATTTTGACGATATGGTCAGGCGACCGATCAGCCTAATGGGATAGAACAACATCCCATTAAGGGTTTTCCAAGTGCCCGAGATTGCCCCGAAAGAGGAGCGCCGCGTACTAAATGTACGCAAGCGACGGTTTGAGGGGCAAGGTCGGGTGCTTGGGAAAGCCTCTAGTGCCTAAAATGCCTGGCCCCCGTGAAGACCATCGCAATACCATGCTCGTTGCAGGCCTGGATGCTCTCGTCGTCGCGCTTGGAGCCGCCGGGCTGGATGATGCAGGTCACACCATGCTCGGCAAGCACGTCGACGTTGTCGCGGAACGGGAAGAACGCGTCGCTTGCGCAGGCAAAGCTGCCCTTCTCCACGCCCTCGCGCTCGCAGAAGTCCTCGGCACGCTCGCAGGCGAGCAGCGCAGAGTCAACGCGGTTGGGCTGACCGGGGCCCATGCCAATGCCGGCCTTGCCCTTGGAGACCAGGATGGCGTTGGACTTAACGCCCTTGCAGACCTTCCAGGCAAACTCGAGCTCGGCCATCTCGGCGTCGGTGGGCTTGCGGTCGGTGGGGAACGTAAAGGTCGCGGGATCCTCGGTCACGTGGTCGACTTCCTGCACCAGCATGCCGCCGTCGACGGAGCGCAGCTCCACCTTGGCGCCGTGGTCCACGCCGCCGGTAGCCAGCACGCGCAGGTTGGGGCGCTTAGCCATGCGCTCGAGCGCCTCATCGGTGTAGCTCGGGGCGATGATGACCTCGACGAACTGCTTGTTCTGATCGGCGAAGTGCTCAACCAACTCAAAGGGAACCTCGCGGTTGCAGGCGATGATGCCGCCAAAGGCGCTCTTGGGATCGCAGGCGAAGGCGCGGTCGTAAGCGGCCGTGATGTCCTCGGCAACGGCGGAACCGCAGGGGTTCTGGTGCTTGAGGATCACGCAGGCCGGCTCGTCGAACTCGCGGACCAGGTTCCAGGCGGCGTCGGCATCCAGATAGTTGTTGTAGCTGAGCGGCTTGCCCTGAATCTGCTCGGAGCCCACGAGCGGGAACTGCGAGCTCGCAGTGTTCTCACAGCCCTCGGCAAAGCGGTAGACCGTAGCCTTCTGCTGAGGATTCTCGCCATAGCGCAGGTCGTCGACCTTCTCCAGCGAGATCTCGAGCTTGGCAGAGGTGTCCGCCACGTCGCTTACCTGGGCGGCAAGCCAACGGGAGATAGCCGTATCGTAGGCGGCGGTGGTCTGGTAGACCTTCACCTGCAGGCGACGACGGGTGGAAAGCGTGGTGCAGCCACCGGTCTCGCGCATCTCGGCCAGGACGGCATCATAGTCGGCCGGGTCGGAGATGACGGTAACGCTCGCGGCGTTCTTGGCGGCAGAGCGCAGCATGGAAGGACCACCGATGTCGATGTGCTCAATGGCATCCGCGAAGGTGACCTCGGGGTTGGCGACGGTCTTCTCGAACTCGTACAGGTTGACGACGACCAGGTCGATCAGCTTAATGCCGTGCTGAGCGGCCTCCTGCATGTGCTGCTCGGAATCGCGGCGGGCCAGCAGCGCGCCGTGGACCTTGGGGTGCAGCGTCTTGACGCGGCCGTCCATCATCTCGGGATAGCCCGTGAACTCCTCGATGGGGGTTACGGGAACGCCCGCGTCCTCGATGGCACGAGCCGTGCCGCCCGTAGAGATGATCTCGACGCCAAAGTCGTCAACCAGCGTCCGTGCGAAATCGACGACGCCCGTCTTATCGGTAACCGAGATCAACGCGCGCGCGATCTTCACATCAGATCCCATGCAGTCCTCCTGTCTGGTACGCCGCCGTGCTCTGTGAGTCGGTGATACGTCGATCTGCAGCGCTCGCGCAGCGGCATTGAAAATACTGATTCAATGTAGCGCATCGAGCGCATCGATGCACCCCGCAACGGGCGCATGTGCAGAAAAAGCTTGCGAGCGGAGGATATGGGTGCGGCATCGGGCACGGTGAGTTCATGGAACACAGGGGCACCATAATTAGACGCCAACGGCGTGGTAGAACTGTGCTCGATATGCATCCGCAAAAGAAAGAGGCACCATGGTCTCGCGGGTTCTCTACCGACCGTTTGACACCGAAGACTTCGACGCCATCGCGCTGATTCTGCAGCAGCTTTGGCACAACAATTCGGATAACGAAGAGTACAACCGCCTTGAGGCCGCGTGCGATCTTGCCTACTGCCTTTCGTCGTCGACGTTTTCGCAGGTCGCCGTAATCGACGGCCAGGCGCGCGGCATTGCGCTTGCACGCGCAGGACAGAGCTCCGGCGTCACCGTTAAGGAACATTGGATGGATACCGAACGCGCGCTGCTATCGCAGATGCGTGAGCTGGAGCCTGATGCCTACGCCGAGTATCTCTCGTTTGTGCGTGCAACCATCCGAACCAACAACCGCCTGCTCGAGAGCAGCCCGTTGCCGCACGACAACGAAGTCACGCTGCTCGCCGTCGATCCCGATGTCCATGGCCTGGGCGTTGGCTCGGTTTTGCTCGATGCCGCGGTCTCGTACCTGTCCTCGCGCGGGGCGACAAGGGCGCACTTGTACACCGACTCTAACTGCTCGTGGAAGTTCTACGAGCTGCACGGCTTTAAGCGCACGGCCACGCACCGCGCCAACCGCGAAGAGCGTCGTCACGACATGCCGCGCGAAAGCTTTCTCTACGAACTCGACCTAACAGCCTAGCCCAAGCAGCCACACCTAGTCATTTAAGAACGTCCCCAATGACTGATCCCCAACAACTAGCCATTTAAGTCTGTCCCCAATGAGTGGCCTAGGGGGTTTGTAGATAGCCGTGGTCAAAAAACATCAAATATGAGTACTGTTACCTTTTTAGTAGCAGCGATTTGGGGCATTTTTGATGCTTGTAGGCATGACGACCAGCTGCACGAGCTGACGTAGCTCCCCAAATGTTCAATAAAATGGGCTCCTAGCGAGAAGCACTCTCATTAGAAGCCCATTATTATGTGCAAACATATGCGACCATCGCAGCAACAGTACTCATATTTGGTATTTTTTGTCCACTGCCCCTAGCGCAAAGGTCCTCAGCGGAAAGTTTGGCCCGTTTCGATGCACAAAAATGGGATGAATCTTCCCTGGCAACCGCCCAGAAAGATCCACCCCAAAGCAAGCGCTCGCTAGAACGTTCCGCCGCCGCCTCCGCCGACGCCGCCGCCTCCGCCGCCCGAGAAGCCGCCGCCTCCGCCGCCACCCGAGCTGTCCGAGCTCGACGCGAGCTCACGGATGCTCTCGTGATACACGCCGTCGAACGAATCCATCGGCGACTCGTTGCCGTAATGATGGTAGTACCACCAGTAGCAGGGGTAATTGTCGTAGAAGCCGTCGGCCTCGCGCACCTCGGGAGGAACAGCCTCGGCAAGCTGACGCAGGACTTCCTTCGAAACGCCCAGCGCCGCACCCATCACCAGAAGTTTATTCCACAGGACCAGATCGCCGGGAACGGCTTCCTTTAGGCGCGTGAAGTCCTCGAGCCAATGCTTAAGCGCCTTGCAGCGAGCCGCCACCTCGGCGCCCTCCGGCGTAAAGCGACGGAACGTAAGACCCACGCCAATACCCACCAGCACAATCGGCACCGAGATAACCGCGGCGATAATGTTCGCCTGTGCGCGGTCGGTAAAGAAGATGGACCCCACGGGAACAAAGGCGATCAGAATACCAAGAACCAGGCAAAACACCATTGCGACAATGCCGTCCGAGGCAACGTACTCGCTATCGGCCAGCTTGCCCTTAACGGTGTTCTGATAGTCCTCGAGCTTGTCGCCCACGGGTGTAGCGTGCTGCTTGACGTAGCGCTGCAGCTCGTCAAACGTGCGCGAGCGATCGCCGTTCTCGTCGGGCTTAGCACCGGCAAAGAAGACCTTGAGCACCATGTGGTCAATGCCCTTGGCCGACTTCCAGCCCGCATCACTCACCGTCACGCGATACGTCTGCTCTTCTTTTTCACGCCCCAACAGACCCTTCTTGGCCTTGGTCACGGTCGCCTGCTCCAGCTTGATCACACGGTCGTCAGTGAGTTTCATGAGCGTGGCGATATATGCCTGATCGGGCACCTCGTTCCAGCTCATGAGGGCCGAAAGCACGGCGGGATGGTCGGCCGAAGGCACATCGCGGAAATATTCGTCCTGGAAAAGCGGCTTGGGCTTGGGCTTGCGTAGCTTAAGCACAACGATTGTGCCGGTAAAGGCCACCGCCGCGACAACACTTAGCACGGCAAGTGCATTGGCAATCATGCGAACGTGAGCGCGGCGGGCGTTAGCTTCGTCGGCCCATTCCTTCTCCTCGCTCAGGATCGTTGACATGCGCTCTTCGCCCGAGGCGGCAAGCTGCGGCACCCAGTCGCTGGGGAAGGCGATGCGTGCCTCGGCGAATTCGCCCTGATGCACGCAGGGAATGGTATAGGTGACCATGGGCTCGTCCTCATCGAGCGACACGTCGCCCGTGAGCGGACCGTGGCCCCACGCACGGAAGTTATCGCCCTTGACGGCCGCCGTCCCGGCAGCGGCATTTGCGAAGTACACTTCCATCTCGACGTCATCGGAGTCCGCAGACCAGCCGTCACCCACAAACTTCCAGTAGAGCTCGGCGGTATCGGCCCAGTTCATGACCGCACCGGTCATGGTATAGCTCACGTAATAGGTCGCGCTGTCGCCGCTCTCGTGGGGGCTGAAAACCTTGATCTTTACGCCGCCGTCGGACTGCTCAACCGTATACAGGCCGCGGTCGCCCTTGTTTGCATAGTCGACCCTGTTAAACGCGGTGTCCTCTTCCTCGACGCTCAGCACATCGACGGTCGCCGTGCCGCCCTGCTGGTTGGTGCCCGTATTGATCTCCCAAAACACGCCGTTGATGTCGTCATCGAAATCAAACTGGCGCCCCTCGACAACGGTCAGCGAGCCGTCGGCCTCGACCGTGGCACCGATATAGGTTTGGGTCGTGGAGTAGCCGTCGGCGCACGCGGCGGCGGGAAGCAGCAGCAACGCAAACGCGACAAACGCGCAGGCAGAAACGAATCGCGCAAACAAGCGGCGCTGCCGGCAGGCATTGGCAACGGGGGCGTTCATAGGCACATCCTTTGTCTGTAAAACCAACATCGCCATTGTCCCACGTTTGCGGGCACACATGACGAATATCTGGGCCAACGGAACGTCAAATGGGACAAAAGTCCCACCCGAGTCTGGCACTTAGGGACGTTCCTTATCTGCCGGCAGTTTGCGACAGTCCTTGGCATGGCCTACGCCAACGATAGATACCACTTCACAGCTCCGTCACAGGTGTAGCAGCTTTGTGTTGCTGCGACGCGCGCTGATTGAGCCCGCAGGCAAGGGGCATAAAGCAGTTGAGCGAAAACGGTTGCCCCTTTCCCGTTCGCTTGAGGATCATGTCCCCCTTTTCCGCGGAAACCCCGGCAGTTGCGAAGAGCTGCCGGGGTTTCTGTCGTCTAAGGTGCCGAGTTGATGGACAGGAATCAAAACACCGAGTCTGCGGCCCGCCATACGCAATGCGGGGCCTCGACAACTTGCGGCCCACAGTGACGCCTCCCCGCTGCGCCCCGCGCTATACTCGTCCGCATGGATATCAACGTACACAACATAGCAACGCCCTCCGCAACCGCGCCAACGACGGCAGCAGCCACCAGCACGCCCGCAGCCCCGCCCGTCGTGGGGCGCTTTGCCCCGTCGCCATCGGGCCGCATGCACCTGGGCAACGTGTTCAGCTGCCTGTGCGCGTGGCTTTCGGCCCGCAGCCAAGGCGGCAGCATCGTGTTGCGCATCGAGGACCTGGACGATCGCTGTAAGCGCCCGGAACTTGCCGCCCAACTCATCGACGACCTAGCCTGGCTGGGGCTGGAGTGGGACGAAGGCCCCTACTACCAGCACGATCGCCTGGATCTGTACGAAGACGCCTTGCACCAGCTGCAGGACGCCGACCTCACCTACCCCTGTTTTTGCACGCGCGCCGAGCTCCACACCGCAAGCGCGCCGCATGCCAGCGACGGCACGCCCATCTACCGCGGCATCTGCAGAGGCCTTTCTGCCGAGGAGATTGCCCGCCGCAGTGCCCTGCGCGCCCCGGCCACGCGCCTGCGCGTGCCCGCCGTCGACGACCTAGCCGGCGACGTGATCGAGTTTGTAGACCGCACGTACGGAGCCCAGTGCGAGGCACTTGCCACCGAGTGCGGCGACTTTTTGGTACGCCGCAGCGACGGCGTATTTGCCTATCAGCTGGCCGTGGTGGTCGACGACGCCGCCATGGGCGTCACCGAGGTCGTGCGCGGATGCGACCTGCTGGGCTCCACGCCGCGCCAAATCTACCTGCAGCATCTGCTGGGACTTCCCACGCCGCACTACGCGCACATTCCGCTGCTCATGTCGCCGGGCGGCCGCCGCCTTTCCAAGCGCGACCGCGATCTGGACCTGGGCGAGCTCCGCGCCCGCTTTGGTACGCCCGAGGCACTGCTGGGCTGGCTCGCCGGGCAAACGGGCATCGCACCGGACACCGCACCGCGTTCTGCCGAGCAGCTGGTCGAGCACTTTAGCTGGAACGTTATCCACGCGCACCGGGAAAACATCACTGTAACGGCCAAGTAGCCAGCCACTCCGCCCCTACGCAACATCCCAGGGTTGGAGTTCGTCGCCCAGGCGAACGATGCAGTCGTAGAGCACGGTGTGACGCTCGGCCGGGTTGGCGTCGCGATGAAAATGCCCGTAGTACCAGCGCTTGTAGTCCAAGCGATCTTCCAGCTCGTCGAAAAACGCCGTAAGCCGATCAACCGCGGGGCAATTCCAGCCGGGCCCCGGATAGAGCGTGGGCGAAAGCATGCGCGTAGAGCAGGTGTGGGTGATTACGTAGTCGACCTTCCAACCCACGCTGTCGAGCTTTGCCCGCGCCTCCTCAAAGTTGCGCTCGTCCGGCAGCTCCTGCGGCCACCAGCTGGAATAGGGAATGCGGTATTCCTTATCCACGCTCGTGGCACCGCCCATGGTAAAGATCGTTGAGCCATCGAGCTCAAAAATCTCGCCACGCGTCAAGCGCCGTATGGGAGAGGTATCCGACAGGCGCTGCGTCAGCCCACCGTGCCACAACTCCATGGGTCGCTCTGCCCAGTGATCGAAACGCTCGTGGTTGCCGTCGACAAACAGCACGGTATAGGGGCGCGATTCCAACCAGGCGATATCGGCGCATTCCTCGGCAGAGAAATCCCACGGAAAGCCAAAGTCGCCCGCGACAATCAGATAGTCATCGCTCGTCAGGCTATCCCCAAGATCCCAGTCGCGCAGCTTTTGCATGTCGACGCCGCCGTGAATATCGCCCGTCGCATAGACCGTCATCGGATCACCGCTTCCCCGTAAGTAGCTAGTCCACATTCTGCACGATCACTAAGCCAACCGTTCCAGCCCTTCCATCCCTTAGGGCTTACCCCTCGTTCTTCCATCCAAACGGGTCAAGCACCCAAAAAACCAGATCGAGCACGCCGCCGGTCATCATGGCGCCGGCAAGGGCCATGCAAACGTGCAGAGAGCTGGCACTTCGGAGCACGTCGAACGGCCCCAGAACAGCCAGCAGCGCGACCGCTGCGCCGGCAAGGCACAGCGCGAGGCACGGCCCCACGTCCTTGACGCACTTCTTTGCGAGATGCTTGGCGTTGTCACTCATCAATATCGAACTCCTTAGAGAATCGTTGTTTGGACACATGCCGCCGCGACAGAACGGATCGGCAGGGGAAGTGTCCCATGTCGTGCGGACATCAATGGAGAAACCGCCTGCTCGACCAACCCTTGGCGCCGTTTTGCATCGGCCCACCATCCTCTGCTATCGAGGTCTAATACTTTTCCCGAGAAGTGAACGGCTGTTTTTGGACCCCTGAAACATCCGCATTTTTCGGCGGCATAATCGTGGGATTTCAGCATTGAAACCGCAGGGAACGACACCTCTAAGGTGTCGATGCTTCGGGGGTCCGTTTTAGCTCGTTCACTTCTCGGGAAAAGTATTAAACCTCGAATCTTGAATGCCCTGGGGACCCGCTTCTTTCCTTCGCTGGAACCCCCAGCTATCCGCTGGCACCCTAACCGCTGCGGCTGCGAGCATGCCTATAATGAGGCATGTTTCCTGATGAGAAAGGAATCCAGATATGGACGAAGACAAGCTTGCCGGTTTGAACGATGTTCAAGACTTTTTCAACCGTTCCCACAGCGCTTCTGCCTCCGGAACCTTTTGCACCGAGCAGATAGGCATCAAGGACTTTATTGAATGGTGCAACGATCCTTGCAATAACACTTCTGGAAACTGCGATGTTGATAGCGCTTATAGACTAGGTCAAACCATATGTGCCTTGAATGAGCTCAGCGACGATAAGATTGATGAAATCAAAAAGACCCTTGAACGCGTTGCCGCTCCCGTGATCAGCAACACCGATTTGTCCCTTAAAGAGCAAAATGAGAGGCTGCTCGAAAATGCCCGCGAAAAGCTCCTCGAACATGACGAGCTCCACTCCAAACTAAAAATACGCCTAGGGGTTTGGCGGGGCGATTTGACGGAAACCAGCAAAAAAGACCTGCCAGGGAACATTGCGTTCTACTGTGCGCTCAAGCTCAGACTCAAGGACCGTCCCGACGAGCAGGGGTATTACCACTACCAGTTTGATGACAGCGGCAATACAATCGCGCGAGTCGACCCCCTTAAGCCCTTTTTCGGCAGCACGCAAGACAATCTAAATCAGCAGTGGCATGTGCTCATCTCCATGCTTGCTTACCTTGATGTTGCCCACGCCCTAAGCAGTGAACACCACGAATACCATTGCCTCTATCCGTACCTCAGCCGATACGATAAAGGAGATTTAAACGAGGGAAAACTGCAGTTAAAGAGCAGTCTCTCGCTAAAAGTCATCAGCGGTAGAGACTACACCTCCAAGCCCATGATGACTTGGATAAAAGACGCGCTGGTCAAGCAGGAAGGCAAATAAACGAGGCCGGCCACACGTCAGGCGCCCACAACCCTACTCCAGCCCTTGCCCGCTGTACTTCCCTGTCTCTGAGTCGTAGCTCAGCACGGCGACCTCGCCGTGCTGAGCTACGTTCCCGTCGATGTAGTAATGGCTGGCCCCGTCATGCCAGATACCGCGGTAGCCTGCGATGCCCGAGACCGCCTCGGTGTTGATGTGCCCGGCGATAACATCCAGATAGAACTTACGTCCCACGTAATCGGGCGGTATCATAGTAAATGACTCGTCAGACGTGCCGAGCTTCCAGTACTCCCCGGCCCCCTCGTCAATGCCGGCGTGCACAAAGACCTGGCCGAAGGGGCTTTCGTAAAAGTAAGGGAGTTTGCGGACCCACGCGATAATGTCCGCATGCTCGGTCTTCATACGCTCAACCGTAAAGGCGTACGCTTCCTCGAACTTCCTGAGCCTCAAAAGATGCTTGACGTGTTTGAAGGCATCGGCGCCTAGGAAGCTCTTTGCCGTTGCCAGGTTGCTGTCGGCAAGTACCCATGCCTGTGTGAAATTGGGATCGCTCGCCTCGTCGATGTACTCGAGGAGCATCTCCTCGTGGTTGCCGCGCAGCGCCACCACACGATCGCCGTACCGCTTTTGCAGGTCCATGATGAGCTCGAAGACCCCGAGCGAATCGGGACCTCGGTCGCAGTAGTCGCCAAGCAAAACCAGCTTGGAATCCTCGGCATCGAGGTCGACGGTGGAAAGCGATGCCTTAAAAGCATCAAGGCACCCGTGAATGTCACTCATAGCGTAGATATGCACTTATGACCCCCTGTTTGCGTCGAGGTCTCGCTCGTTTGCACCATGCGGCACGGCGGCCCCTCTGATTTCGCGGGCGCCAGGTAACTTTGGCCCGTCGCGCCCTCAACGTTGACAATAAGTATATCTCGCCGTGCGGACACAAATTTACCCCTGAGCTCCGGGCCCCCCGCGCGCTTGGCCTCCACGCCACCCAAAAACTCATCCAACATTAATCTTGGCTCAAGAATCGCTTAATCTATAACCTGCACTATAGAGTTCGACCAAGGGCGGGGCGGCGCCACGCAGGCCGCCGAACGCAACGCTCGTGCCCGGGCAAATCGCCCGGCGTCGCGCCCATCGAACGAAAGGACAGGTCATGGACGACCTCGAAAAAGTTGAAACCATCCGCACCAAGTGCAACGTGAGCTACACCGATGCCAAGGCCGCGCTCGACGCCGCCGACGGCAACGTTCTGGATGCCATCATTTGGCTCGAGTCGCAGGGCAAGACCCGGACCACGTCGGCGCACGCCGCCACCGAGTCCGCGCCCGTCGACGAGCCCTCGGCCGAGATGGTCGCCGCGCAGGCCGCCTACGAAAAGTCGAGCGAAAAGACCGACTTCTCCAAGAAGATGGACAGCGTGTGGGAGTACCTCAAAAAGCTCTTCCGCCTGAGCCTGGACACCAAGTTTATCGCCACGCGCCGCGACGCGATCATCCTCAACATCCCCATCCTGATTCCCATCATCGCCCTGTTTGCCTGGGGCGCCACGATCTGGCTGATGCTGATTGGCCTGTTCTTTGGCATGCGCTACCGTATCGATAGCGACGGCGACGTGCCCGGCAGCATCAACACCCTGATGGACCACGCCGCCGACGCCGCGGACGGAATCAAGCAAAATCTGAACGACGACAAGTAATCGCAGACGGGGGCACGTATGGCACGAATCCTAATCGTAGAGGACGAGGAGAAAATCGCCCGCTTTGTGACGCTCGAGCTGGAGCACGAGGGCTACCAGGTGGAGCACGCCGCCGGCGGCCGCACCGCCGTGGACCTGGCGCTGGAGCGTGACTACGATTTGATTCTGCTCGATGTGCTGTTGCCGCAACTCAACGGCATGGAGGTCTTGCGGCGTGTCCGCAAGCACAAGGATGTGCCGGTGATTATGGTCACCGCGCGCGATGCCGTGATGGACAAGGTTGCCGGGCTCGATGCCGGCGCCGACGATTACCTGACCAAGCCGTTTGCGATCGAGGAGCTGTTCGCACGGATCCGTGTGGCGCTGAAGCGCTCGGAAGCCGTGCGGGCGGCTTCGGGCGTTGGCGGCGCCGGGGCCGGGGCGGGCGTAGCGAGCGGCACGGCCGCCGGTATCGCCACAATGTCCCCGGCAACCGACACGGCCCAGACCGCTGCCGCGCCCTCCCCCGCCGCGCTCACCGTGGGTTCGGTCACGCTCGACCCCGACCGCCG
>CABQJJ010000037.1 GCA_902464485.1 uncultured Collinsella sp.
CCGGTGCGGGGGCGGGTGCCGGAGCCGGCTGCGGGGCGGCCTGCTGCTGTGCCTGGCCGGCGGCGAACAGCTGGCTGGCGTTCATGCCGCCCATGCCGCCTGCCATGCCCATGCCCATAAAGCCTGCCATCGCGCCGTTGGGGTTGGCCGCTGCCGCGCGCATCGCGTCGCTCTGGGCGCTGGCGATGTTGGCGGCCGCCATGGTGGGATCGCGCATGACCGCAGCCTTCTGCAGGTCCTTGATCATCTGCTCGTCTTCTTGCGAGGCGGCGATGGAGTTAACGCCAAAGCTCACGATCTCGACACCGCGCAGGTCGCGCCAATCGGCCGAGAGGACCTCGTTGAGTGCGCGCGCGAGCTCGGTGGTGTGGCCGGGGATGGCACTGTAGCGGATGCCCATCTCCGAAATCTTGGCAAAGGCGGGCTGCAGGGCGGTGAGCAGTTCGGACTTAAGCTGGCTGTCGATCTTGTCGCGCGTATAGCTATCGGTCACGTTGCCGCACACGTTGGTGTAGAACAGCAGCGGGTTGGTGATGCGGTACGAATACTCGCCGTTGCAGCGCACGGAGATGTCGACGTCCAGACCAATGTTGTTGTCGACCACGCGGAAGGGCACGGGCGAGGCGGTGCCGTACTTGTTGCCGATGATCTCCTTGGTGTTGATAAAGTAGACGCGCTGGTCCTTGCCCGCGTCGCCGCCAAAGGTAAAACGGCTGCCGATATTGGCGAAGGTCTCCTTGATGGAGTCGCCCAGGTTGCCGCTAAAGACGCTCGGCTCGCTGCCGGTGTCAAAGACGAACTCGCCGGGCTCCAGCGCGACCTCGATGATCTTGCCGTTTTGCACCACGAGCATGCCCTGGCCGTCGTTGACGGCGATGACGGAGCCGTTGGAGATGACGTTGTCCTCGCCGCGCGTGTTGGAGCTGCGGCCACCGGTGCGCTTGCTGCCCTTGCAGGCCAAGACGTCGGCAGGCATCGATTCGCAATAGATATATTCCTTCCACTGGTCGGCCATGACGCCGCCGGCAGCACCCAATCCAGCTTTCAAGAGTCCCATGGTGATCTTCCTTTCTCGTCAAAGGCCGGGTGGTATTGGTCAGGATGGTTAGTCGTCCTTGTCGTCCTTCATGACAACGGTGGTCTCGGTGTGGCTGAAGGTGTCGTGCTTCTCGGTCAAGTCGAGCTCGCCGCAGTACTCGTCGGCGTGGGTGGCCTCGTTGGCTGTCTTGAGCTGACCGACCAGCAACACGTCCGCGATGATCACGATGATCAGCGGCGCGACGATGTTAATGAGGATGCCCTCGATGTCAAAGGCGAGGTAATCCGGGTCGAAGGCGTTCTCACCCATGAAGAGGATCTGGGAGAGGACAAATCCAATCACAAAGAACAGCACCGAGGCGATAGCGAGCTTGGGCTTGGAGCAGGGGAGCTCGCCGACCATGCGACCGGTCTGGCCGTTCATGGCAAACAGGTAGCTCTTGCCGCTCCACGAGGTAGAGAGCATCCAGACGGGGAACAGGGCGTAGTTGCTGTCTTCCCAGGTGTAGTCGAGCTGCTTGCTTTCGACCGTGGCGTCGTCGTACTCGTCGACGACGGTTTCGCGCAGGGCCGAGATCGTGCTTTCCTCCATGCGGCGTTCGGCGCGCGCCTTGCAGGTTTCGCAGTCCTCGTCGTAGCGGTTGGCGATGTAGCCGGGCATATACGCGACCGAAAACGGGCGCAGCGCGTCGTAGTCAAACGGCTCGATGGCGTCCATGTGGCCGTCGGGCATCTTGGACGATCCGTCGACGGGCACGCGCTCAAACGAGATATTGCCTTTACGGTAGGCGTCGTAGTGGTCGGTGGTCGTGACGGTACGATCGGATTCCTCAGTCACGGTCTCGTTGGTAGCATCAAAGTACACTTCGCCGTCCACGCGGGCGCCGTAAAGCCAAAACGGCACGTAAACGCCTTGGACTTCGTCGATGTGGTTGCCGGTGACAAAGCTCTTGGGCAGCAGGATCTTGCCCTTGTAATGCTCTTTGAGCGCGGCCATGACATCATCGCGCCCGAGCTTAAACGGAATCACCAGGTCGGGTGAGAAGTCGCCCGAGAGCTGACCGGGTGCCACGGCGGGGTTGCCACAGTACGGGCAGGTGGTAACGGCGACGGTACCGTCCGAGATTAGTTCGGCGCCGCACGACGAGCAGACATAGCCGGCGTTTTGGGCGAGCTCCTGCACCGCGCTGTCGGCGGCGGGCTTGGGTGCCGCGGCTGCGGCATCGGCTTTGGCATCTGCCTTGTCCTGGCGCTCGCGATAGAGGGCCTCGACTTCTTCGACTTCAAAACGCGAATCGCAGTAGTCGCAGATGAGCTTTTGCTCGGTGCTGGCAAAGTGAAGGGGGCCGCCGCACGCGGGACACTGATAGTTGACGCTCTCGAAGGCCATGATCGGTCCTTTCGCTGCCGGGGGCTATGCGCCGATGGCGCCGCCGCAGTATTCGCAGCGCCCACTGGCATCGGGGATGGTGGTCGCGCCACAGAAGGGGCAGGTGACCGCGGTCTTGGGGGCCTTGGCGGCCACGACGCTGTCGCGTGTTTCCTGACGCAGCTGCACCAGCGCATCGCGAACTTCGGTTGCCTGGCGCTTGGCCTCGCGGTACTCGATGGACCCGCGCTGCTCGATGGTGGAGTCGTTTACGCGCAGGTTGATCTCGGTAAAGTACGGCGTGTTGACGTGGATGGTCAGGTTAAAGTCGTAATCCAGGTCGTAGCGCGGCGGATTGTAGCTCTCACGTTCGCCGTCTTTGGTCTCGCGATAGATCTCGGTGCGGTGCTCGTCAATATCCATATCGCAGCCGAGCACCTGCGAGAACTCGATGATGTCCGGGTTGGCGTCGCGCCAGCGGCTCTGCGAGGTAATGATCAGCAGTCCTGTGTCCTCGTCGAGCATGATGTTGGTACGCCCGGCAGAGAGCGTGCGCGTGGGGTTGAAGGACGTCAGGCGTTCGGCGTTGGCCTCGCGGTAGGCGAGTTGCTCGCGGATGTCGTCTGCAGAGCTGGAGCGATAGCCGTGGAAGAAGGGGGAGAGCTTGCCGGCGCACTCTTTGCACAGGTAGCCTTCATCAACCTTGGTCTTTCCTAAAAGGCCTAGCTCAGTACCGCAAATCGCGCACTCTTTCTTCTCGAACATCTTGTCAAAGAAGCCCATGGCTGCCTCCCATCAACAGGTAGCGTGTGTCACTTTTGATGATGGGTGAGTGCGCGATCTTTCACGATACCCAGACGGCTCAACGAGTCTTCACAACTGGGACACATGGCTCATTTTTGGCTAGTCGTTGGAGACGTTCTTAAACGACTAGTCGCGCGGGGGGGGGGCACTCTTTGCCGAAGGTACTCATTGGGGACGTACTTAAATGAGTGGCAGTTGGGGACACTCCTTGCCGAGCTGCAAGCCGTGCGCGCCCCTTCTTGGCCATGCGGCTCAAAATCGGTTTACGCCGTGGGCTGTTGGGGTCAAATTAGCGACATTTTGAGGATGGGTTCGATATTAGGACTGGTTCTCTAATAGAATAGATTTGCAGGCAATTAAACGACTGCGGGGGGGGGGATATTCATGAAAGGTATGGGAGGCACGGCCGCGTACTTTCGTCGGGGCATTCGGGAGATTATATGCCTGGCGCTGTTCTATTTTACGTTTTTGGCTGGCGAGTACCTCTTCGACATGCGCGTGGCCGAGTTTGTGCCGCCGAGCGAGGTTGCTACCTACGAGACCCTCATCGTCGGTGCGAGCGTAATCGGCTTTTTTGTGCGTCCTATTCTGTACTATCGCCGCCCCCGCGCGATCGATACGACGAGCGACATCACGGGCGTGCTGCTGGTGTCGGCATTGCTGCTGATGATTATGGCGGTTCGGTTTGAGGTGGTAATTGCCGGCGGTTTGATGGCGTGTTGCACGCTGGGCTACTGCGGATCGACCGCTCACGCCAACTTTGCGCGGCGCTTTGCGCGGACGCCGTACTTGGCGCGCGCGGCGGCGCTTTCATATGCTCTGGGCGTCCTGCTTCAGGTGTTCAGCCACATGGTGATACCCGCGGGGATTCCGCAGCAGCTTGTTTTTGTTGCCTGTGCAGTCGCGCAGGTGGCGCTCCTCCACGGCGTCCGCCGTGCCAAGCTGCGCGGCGAATCTGAGTTTGGGCATGAGCCCGATATCGCCGAGCTTTCGGTGGATGCATCGGAGTTTGGCGCCAAATGGCAAAACGATCCCGAGTCAACGGCGGCTTTTCGGCGCGCCGTGGTGCGTCTAACGATTGCAACCGCCTGCCTTACCGGGGTGTTTGCCGCCCTCAATGCGGGGCTCACGATCTCGCACGCCGCCGGGTCCGTTGACTTGGGCGATTGGTCGCGCTTGCTAATGGGCGTGAGCGCTCTGCTCGCCGGCGCCCTATTTGACCTGCGCGGGCGCTCGTGTATGAACATCATCATGACCTGCGCCGCCATGTTGTCCACGCTCTCATTCGCTGTGCTTATCACCGATGCCAACGGCGCCAACATACTTGCCGCCACCGTCATCTTCTATCTGGGTGCGGGCTTCTTCGTGGTGTTTTTCACGGCGAAGTTTGCCGCCATTTCGGTGTATGCGCACTGGTCGTATCTGTGGCCGTGCATGGGCAGCGTCATCAATAACGTTTGCGCGATGCTCGTGACGGCACCGGCGGTGGCGATTGTCTCGAGCCAGAACGTGCTGTTGGCAGTGGGCGTGGGGCTTGTACTGCTTGTGGGCATTGCGATCTCGCTGCTGGGACAGTCTGGGCATCAGGCCTATGACGTTGAAGTGCGCGGCGACCTGGCGTTTGCTGCTAGCGACCTTGGCACGGATCCCGTATCCGCCCAGAGCGAGCCCGTCCCCGCAGAGGTGCCGGAGTCCACACTCGACGAGCGTCTCGATACCTTCGCCGTCGCCTTTGAGCTTACGCAGCGCGAGCGCGATATTTTGGAGGCCTTGGTCGCATCGCGCGAGAGTGTTCAAGACATCGCCGCAACGCTCTTCCTTTCGCGCTCCACGCTTTACCGTCATATCGCCTCGATCAACAAAAAGACCGGCGCCTCCTCACGTGTGGCCCTCATCAACTTTTTCTGGTCCTGGGCGCCCAAGGACTAGCCCATTTGGGACGGGGCTTTTTTAGCTGTTTTGGGCAGCCACTGCCAGCGCGAACCACCACAAAGGGGACAGGCACCTTTGTGGTGGTTTTGACGGGAGCGCCTGTGGAGTTACAGCAGCTCACCGTGGCGGGCAATGTAGCGGTGCTTTGCCAGCTGGGTGAGCGCGATGTAGGCGGTAACGATGCCGATGAGCAGTGCGAAAAAGCTCGCGGGCAGCGTCATGAGACCGAGTGCATCGGCGATGGGGCTTGCCGGCAGCCAGGTGACGAGCGCCAGGCCCAGCACGGTGAGGGCACACAGTGCCGGTGCGGCATGGTCGCGCGGGCTCGGCAGGCGCGGGGAGCGCAGCATGTGAATCACGAGCGTCTGTGACCACATAGACTCGACAAACCAGCCGCTCTGGAAGATTGCGGCGAAGGTCGCCATGCCCGCGGCGTCGCCCGCGGCGGCAAGCTCGGCCCAGCTCGCGCCCACGGTGGCGGGGCACACCACAAAGAAGAGCGCTGCGAAGGTCACGATATCAAACAACGAGCTCACGGGGCCCAGCTCGAGCATAAAGCCCTTGATGGACGCGGCGTCCCAGGCTCGCGGACGGGCAGTCCAGGCGTCGTCGACGGTGTCCCACGGCAGCGCGATGCATACAATCTCGTAGACGAGCGACAGCAGTACCAGCTGCAGAGCGCTCATGGGCAAAAACGGCAAGAACAGGCTCGCGACGGTCACGGACAGCACGTTGCCAAAGTTGGAGCTCACCGTGGTCTTGAGGTACTTGAGCAGGTTGCCGTAGGTGCGACGGCCTTCGATGATGCCGCGCTCGAGCACGCCCAGGTCCTTCTGAAGCAAGATGATATCGGCGGATTCCTTGGCAATGTCGACGGCCGAATCGACCGAGATGCCGCAGTCGCTCGCGCGCATGGCGGCGGCGTCGTTGATGCCATCGCCCATAAAGCCCACGGTGTGGCCGAGCAGCTCGCGCATGACGCGCACCAGGCGCGCCTTCTGCAGCGGCGAGAGCTTGGCAAAGAGATGGGTGTTCTCGGCGCGCTCGGCAAGCTCGGCGTCGTCGAGCGCATCGATCTCGGAGCCCAGCAAGACGTTGCTCGCGTCGATGCCGATCTGCTCGCAGACGGTGGCGGCGACACGGTCATTGTCGCCGGTCAGGACCTTAACGGCGACGCCCTTGGCCTCGAGGGTGGCGACGGCGCCCGCGGCACTCGCCTTGGGCGGATCGAGGAAGGCCAAAAAGCCCATCAGCACCATGTCGCACTCGTCGGCGATGCCAAACTCGCCCACGCAGCGCGGATTGGTTTTCTGCGCCACGGCAATCACGCGCAGGCCCTCGGCGTTAAGATCGGCGACCTGCTTGCGAATCTGGGCGAGCTTATCTTCGGTGAGCGGCTGGGCGATACCGTTGACCTCGACAAAGGAGCAGATCTCGAGCATTTCCTCGGCAGCTCCCTTGGTAACCATCTGGGTTTTGCCTCGGGAGTCGGCGACAACTACGCTCAGGCGACGGCGCGAGAAATCGAAGGGAACCTCGTCGACCTTGGTATAACGGTCGCGCAGAGTCTGGCCCAACATGGAATCGGGCACGACGGTCGAGGGCGTCACATCGGCACGGTCGATTACGGCCAGGTCGATAAGGTTTTTGAGACCGGTCTGGAAGAAGCTGTTCAAGAACGCATGGCGCAGCACACGTGCGTCCTCGTTGCCATCGGTGTTGAGGTAGCGCTCGAGCACGATGCGGTCTTCGGTGAGGGTGCCGGTCTTGTCGCAGCACAGAATGTCCATCGCGCCGAGGTTTTGGATCGCCGGCAGTTCCTTGACGATAACCTGGCGGCGGGCGAGGTCCTTGGCGCCCTGCGACAGGCTCGTGGTCACGATGACGGGGAGCATCTGCGGCGTGATGCCCACGGCCACGCTCGTGGCGAACAACAGCGCATCGATGACGTTGCCCTTGGTGGCGGCGTTGATGGCAAAGACCGCCGGCGCCATAACGAGCATCAGGCGCACGAGCAGCATGGAGACGCTCGAGACGCCGCGGTCAAACGCGCTCTTCTCGCCGCGCCCGTTGAGCATCTCGGCGATGCCGCCCAGGTAAGTGTCCGAGCCGGTGGCTACGACAAGTGCCATAGCGGTGCCGTTTTGCACGGAGGTGCCGGTAAAGACGATGTTCTTGCAGGCAGAGAGCGGCAGCGCGGAGCTGTCGGCACCCTCGGCGACGGTGATGGCAGCGGTCTTTTCGACGGCCTCGCTCTCGCCGGTGAGTGCGGACTCGATCACAAACAGGTCGCGCGCGGTGATGATGCGGGCATCGGCCGGCACCATATCGCCGGCAGAGAGGCGGACCACATCGCCGGGGACGAGCTCGTCGAAGGGGATCTCGATGCGCTCGCCGTCGCGCAGGGCACAGCAGGTGTTGGAGACCAGGTCCTTGAGGGCCTCGGCGGCATTGCCGCTGCGGGCTTCCTGGATAAACTTCATGCCGCCCGATACCAGCAGCATGATGCCGATAACGATGACCGTGGAGGGGTCGCGCTGGGGCTCGGGCACGGCGAGCACGTCGATGTAGAGCGAGACCAGCGCGAGCGCGGCGAGGATGCCGGCAAAGGGGTCGATGAACGCGTCGGCGATGCGGCGGGCGAGTGTCTTGGTCGGCGCCTCGATGGTGTTGGGGCCGGAGGCGTCCAGGCGCTTGGTTGCCTGCTCGGCACCGAGCCCGTTAGCGGTTGTGTCGAGCAGCACGAGGGTGTCCTCGGCGCTATGGGTGGCGGCGAATATGGTGTTCTTGGACAGGCCGGTGTGAGCGGCAGGGCGCGCCGTGCGGCGGCGCTTGGAGATGGCTTCGAGTACCGTGGCGGTTTTGAGCATCAGCATAGGGTCCTCCTTGTTGAAGGGAGTTAGCGTACGTGTCGTATTTGCTTTAAAAACCTAGATGTCGCTCACGTCAAGCTCGCGAACCACCACAAAGGGGACAGGCACCTTTGTGGTGGTTTTGACGATTGGTTAGTGGCGCTTATGCGAATACGGAATCCTCGCGGCGTGCCGAGGGCGACATGCAGGTTTTTCGACTATGACTGCCTTCCATGGCACACCTCCTTAAGGACGGGCGCAGCGCGCTTTGGGTATCTCGTATCCCTTTTAATCCGCCCGTATTCTTGACGAGGGGGTTTATCGTGTCAACCCCATTGTTCGGAAAACCATTGCCCCTGACAAAGCCTTTACAGAATGCCGTGGCCTCAAAGCGCACCCGCATCGACGCCCTGCCTGCGCTAAACTGGAAGGCACGTACGCGATTACGAGAGGAGCCCGCATGGAGGCTTACAAGCAAGAGTTCATCAAGTTCATGGTTGAGTCCGACGTTCTTAAGTTCGGCAGCTTTACGCTCAAGAGCGGCCGTCAGTCCCCGTTCTTTATGAACGCCGGCGCCTACGTGACGGGCTATCAGCTCAAGAAGCTGGGCGAGTATTACGCCCAGGCCATCCACGATAACTTTGGCGACGACTTTGACGTGCTGTTTGGACCGGCCTACAAGGGTATTCCGCTGGCCGTCGTGACCGCGATTGCCTACCACGAGCTGTACGGCAAGGAGGTCAAGTACTGCTGCGACCGCAAGGAGGCCAAGGACCACGGCGCCGACAAGGGCAACCTGCTGGGCTACGAGCCCCAGGACGGCGACCGCGTGGTCATGGTCGAGGACGTCACCACCAGCGGCAAGTCCATCGACGAGACCTATCCCAAGGTTAAGGCCGCTGCCGATGTCGAGATTAAGGGCCTCATCGTGTCTCTCAACCGCATGGAGGTCGGCAAGGGTGGCGTGACTACCGCTCAGAAAGAGATCGAGGCCAAGTACGGTTTCCCTGTCGCGAGCATTGTCTCCATGGCCGAAGTCGTCGAGACCCTCTACAACCACGAGGTCAACGGTAAGGTCGTCATTGACGACGAGCTCAAGACTGCCATCGATGCCTACTACGAGCAGTACGGAGTCAAGTAGGTTCCGCCGTTCTGCCGAACGGCGGACCGGTCGACGCTGCGCGCCGCCCAGGGCGACAATTTGTCATTCAAAAGGCGAGGCATGACCAGAAGGTCAATGCCTCGCCTTTTTCATGCCAACTTGTTCGCCCTGGACGTCGCTCGCTGTCCGTCCTCTACATGCGGCGTTGTCTTGCTCCGGATGCGGTGGTCATTGGGGACGTTCTTAAATGACTGCTCGAGATGAGCGTCCAAAAATCCGCGCTCGTTCGATTGGCGCATGTCTACGCAGCGTAGGTTGTCGAGCCTGGCCTTCAAATGGATACTGACTGTCGAACCGGTTCACTCCATTTCTTCAACTTGATTGGACAGCCCATGAACCAGACACGGCAAACCAATGCCTCCCATACTTTTTTGGCAGCGCATGCCATCAAGCAGCTGCGCGAAGAGCGCGGCCTCACCCAGCGCGCCCTGGCGGAAAGCCTTGGCGTGACCGATAAAGCCGTCAGCAAGTGGGAATCCGGGCGTGGCCTTCCCGACATTTCCCTCGTTGAGCCTTTGGCCCAGAGACTCGGCATAAGCGTGGCTGAGCTTTTGGCTGGTGACATTCGGGCCAACGCCAACCGTGCAGGCAATATGCTCAAAGGCGTCTTTTACGTTTGCCCTATCTGCGGAAACGTTGTGCACGCGCTCGGAGAAGGCAGCTTTAGCTGCTGTGGCTCCACGATGTTTCCCCAGGAGGCCGAAGAGCCGGACGCGGACCACGCCTTTTCCACCGAGCGCATCGAGGACGATTGGTACGTCACGCTCGATCATCCCATGACCAAGGATCACTACATTAGCTTTGTGGCATATGCGACTATGGACGGCATCTGCTTTAAGAAGCTCTATCCAGAGCAATCGGTGCAGCCGCGCTTCCATATTACCGGGCGCGGCAGGATATATCTTTACTGCAACCAACACGGACTCTTTACGTCGCTGACGCCTCGCAAATAACGGCTGTCTATCCGCCCTCCTCATGCGTTCCCAGGGACCCAAAATGAGCGTGGAAAATCTCCCGGTTTTGGCCTGTGTGCGGGCTCAAGGTGGGAGATTATCCACGCTCGTTAGGTTAGTGTCCGAAAATCCACGCTCGTTATATTTGGCTGGGCTGCGATGCCTATCTAATCGGCTCGGCGTCTTCCCTGAGAATCGAAAGATACTCTTCATATCCGTACCGTCGATATCTCTGCTTTGACTCGTCGAGCGGACGAAGGATGTTCAATTCTTCGAATGATTTAACGAGCGAACTCGCGGTGCTCCTGCCGATATCGAGTTGGGCAGCGATGAATGCGGTGTCGACGATGGGGTGCTCTTCAAGAATGCCCAACAGCCTTTGCCCGTTTGCAGCAGTCCTTCCGAGATTTTCGGTAATGGTTGCTGTGGAACGGTTATGGAGGTCAACAAGGTTTTTTAAAGACCCTACCGAGTCCTTCGCACTCTCGAGAAGACTGGTGCAGAAAAACTCTATCCATTCCTCGTAAGTGCCTCGCTCCCTTACGGATGTGAGTTGCCGGTAGTACTCGCTTCGATTTTTCTTGAACTGGAACGATGGATAGAACAAGCAAGAATGAAGAATGCCATCATTGATGAGCATAAGTGTAATGAGAAGCCTGCCCAGGCGACCGTTTCCGTCTAGGAATGGATGGGCAGTTTCAAATTGGTAATGGACGAGCGCCGCCCGCACAATCGGATCCATTTCGACTTGAGGCTCATTGATAAAGCGTTCGAGGTCCTGGAGCGTGTTACTCAAATCTTCAATGTTTGGAGGGACAAACGATGCGGTTGCAATGGTGCAGCCTGAGGGGCCAATCCAGTTTTGTGAGGAGCGCAGCTCGCCTGGATTCTTCTCCGTTCCGCGCACTCCGTCCAGCAGGACCGCATGAACCTGCCTGAGAAGTCTCGTGCACAAGGGCATCTTTTTGAGCAGTTCTACGCCGCGGTCGACAGCACGGACGTAATTCACGACGTCTGCGACGTCTTTATGATGGAGTTGTGTTTGCGATGGACTAAGTAGGTCGTCAAACGTGCACTGGGTTCCCTCAATTTGCGAAGAAAGGAGTGCTTCTTTGCGTACGTACATTGTCAGATACATGTCGGCGTTGGGAACAAAGTAGAGCATGCCTTCAAGCTCTCCAAGCTTTCGTGAGCATGCGGAAAGCGTGCGATAGGTTTCCTCGGTGAGGTCTAGCTGCCTCAATGATTGCAAGGGCGTTGGTAAAAACGAATAGTAAGCCAATTTCCCCGATAGATTATTGCGGAGCGTTCCCTGGCCGTTCTCCTCGATTTGCATCGCGCCCTCCATATCTTTAGTGCCGGAAACTCGTTATTAGGCAAATCATATCAATTCTAATAACGGGTTTAAGGATTAAATAGTTATTAGAATTGATGTAAACAATCTAATGATGAGAAGTCGTTATTACTTGACCATGGAGCTCAGCTTGGTACAAGGGGGTCATCCAAAATGAGCGTGGATAATCTTCCGGTTTTGGCCTGTGCGCGGGCTCAAAGTGGGAGATTATCCACGTTCGTTAGGTTGGTGTCCAAAAATCCACGCTCGTCGCTACTTGAGCCCGGGCAGGCGGGTGTAGGGAAACGACCGCTCTAGGAACTCGGAGCAGCGGGCGTAATCTTTGGCAAAGTAGCTGCTATAGAGCGAATCGAGTACGTACTGCACGGCGATGTGGCTGGCGAACTGCGTGATGCGGTGCGTCATGCTCTCGTGGTCACTCACCGTAAGGTAGGCGGCAAAACCGGGGTGAAGGCGCGCGCAGTATGGCGTGCCGATGACGATGACCGGGACATGCCGACTGCTGAGGATCGGCAAGATGTCCTTGAGGTTGGGGGCAAGGCCGCTGTAGGAGATGGCGATTGCCACATGGTCGGGGCCCGAGGCAAGCGCCGTGCGCACCTGGGCTTCGGCATTGTCGTGGCACGTCGCGCTTTTACCGGCGGAGAGTAGGCGATCGCGGAACATTCCCGCTGGATAGAGGTTGTGCGAGCCCGTGAAAATATCGACCTGTCGGGCGTTCGCGATGAGCTTGGCGGCGTAGTCGAGCTGTGCGGGGTCGAGCAACTCCTGCGTCTCGGCCAGCGTGGTCTGGTAGAGCCCCTCCATGCGCTCCATCACCTGTGCAGGGGTGGACGTAGCATCGAAGGGAAAGTTGATGTCCACGTCGCGACGGTTTCCCGCCTCGGTTGTCAAGCGAATAAGCTCGACCTTGAGGTCCTTGAAGCCCTCGAGGCCGAGCTTTTTGCAGAAGCGGTGCACGCTCGCGACCGAAACGTTGGCACGTGCGGCGAATTCCTTAATGGAGAGTCCGCGGATGTCTTCGCCCATGGCAAGGGCCGAGATGCCGAGCTGCTGCTCGGTAGGGGTAAGGCCCCGCGCATCGGTAATTTTGCGTTTAATATCCATGCGAACCCCCTCGTCCATCAAAACCGACCAAAAGAGACGGGTTTATTTTGACACTTTTTGATAGGTGTCAGGAAGTGCCAGGGGCGGGGCGGCAGGCGGCTGCGGGCGCGAAAAGAAGTGTCGGGTTTGGCGCGCCCGCTTCTGCCCGCCCCGTGCGCAGGCGATACTCGGCTTATCGACCCGCGATGCAAAGGAGATGCCCTATCACCTGGTCGAGAAGTACAACGGTTGGGCGAGCCGCGAACTTATCGGCTTCTTTGAGAAGTACTGCCAGACCGTCTTCGACCGCTATCAGGACAAGGTCGAGTTCTGGCTCACCTTCAACGAGATCAACTGCGGCACCATGGATATGGGCGCCATGATGGAGACCGGCCTGATCCAGGGCTTCGAGGGTCCGGCAAGCGCCATCAAGATCACCGCTCAGCAGCGTTACCAGGCTCTGCATCACCAGTTTGTCGCCAGCGGTCGTGTTGTGCGCTACGCCCACGAGCACTACCCGCAGTTCAAGATGGGCAACATGGATTGCTTTATCCATGTCGATAAGTACGACGACGGCACCGGCACTTATGAGCGCCGACGGCAAGGTCGACTTCTTCGCATATCAGAAGATCATCGAGTCCAACGGCGCCGAGGGCCTTTAAATTCTGGCGTTCTGCCGAACGTCAGACCGGCAGAACGCTGCGAAGATTGATATCCCAATGTTCGAGGCGCGTGCCACAAGTGTGTCCATGGGGTCAGGCGGCAATGAGTGTAAGGCGGCAGCCGATTACGTGACCAGCGATGTTGACGATGATGGCATCTGGAATGCCTTTGTGCACCTAGGCCTTATCGAGAGCTAGGAGAGCGAGGCGGGTACTTACCGGAGCAGGGATGGGAAGAGGGGTTGGCGAATCGACTATCCGCCTTAGTTTTCAGGGCATTTGGCACTATAATCGTCTAAGGTATGCGCATAAGGGTGCGCTTAATCAAGAGGAGAAAACGTATGGGTCTGTTCGACATGTTCAAGAAGAAGGCCGAGCCTGCAGCTGCTGCGGCCCCCGCTTCCATTTCTGCTTCTGCCAGCGCTGACGTGCTGTGCTCGCCCGTCAAGGGTAAGGTCATCAAGATGGCCGACGTGCCCGATCCCGTCTTTGGCGGCGAGGTCTTGGGCAAGGGCTGCGCTGTCTGGCCCGAGGACGACATGGTCTACGCTCCCTGTGATGGCAAGGTAACCGTTACCATGGGTCACGCCGTAGGCCTGCAGTCCGATGCTGGCATCGAGGTCTTGGTGCATGTTGGCGTTGACACTGTCAACATGAACGGCGACGGCTTCGAGGGCTTCGTCAAGGCCGACGACGTCGTGAAGGCCGGCCAGCCCATGCTCAAGATTGACCGTGAGAAAATCGCCGCTGCCGGTTACAAGGACTGTGTCGTCGTGGCCGTGTCCAACACCGCCGAGTTCGCCGACGTTGAGCTTGCCGTCGAGGCCGAGTCCGTTGTCGCCGCCGGTGACGCCATCGTCAAGGTCGTCCGCAAGTAAGTTGCAGCATCCAAAGGATGTGTAAAGGGTGGTCGGGTTATCCGACCACCCTTTTTTAATAAACCGAGCAGGTGTATTTTATTGCAGGGGGTTTGCTTTACAGGCCATTTGCCTGTCAAATTGAGCCGTCTGCGCTTTTGCGACGCAGGGGGTTGGGTCGGGCCGCTAATATGGACTTGCTGTTACGCCGTGCGCTGCGCAGGGAACGCGGCGCCGTTTGTTTGGAGGAATGTCATGAAAAAGAAGCTGCTGCTTGCGCCCCTGATGGCTGTCCTGGTCGCGTGCGTGGTTTTGCTTTCCGGCTGCGGAGGGCCTTCGGTGGAGGAACTCATCACCAACGACCTTACGAGCCAGTTTGACGAGATCAAGAACGGCGGCGATGACTTCCTCAAGGGCCTTAGTGATGCCTCGGGTGATGATTTCGAGCAGCTGGGTATTGACCCTAAGGAGTACGCTAAAAGTTATCTTGAGGGCTTCGATTACAAGATCGGTGATGTGACGGTCGATGAGGACAAGGGCACCGCGACCGCCGAGGTTACCATCACCTGTAAGTCCATGAACAAGATCGTCGAAGATTTCGCCACCCAGTATCAGGAGAAGGTCGCCGCACTCGATACGATGCCTTCCGAGGACGACCTGTACAAGATGGCGGGCCAGGTTATGGTTGACGTAACCAAGAGCGCGAAACCTAAGGACTCTAAGGTTACTTTTAAGTATTCCGCAGACGACGACAATGTGTGGTCTGCCGACGATTCCGCTGTAACCGAGATGATGAGCGCAATGATGAACTAGGGGGTTACGCGGTTCTACGAACCGCGTAACTGCTCGACGCTGTGCGGGCACCAGAGCGACAACTTGTCATTCAAAGAGGACGGCATGACCAGAAGGTCTATGCCGTCCTCTTTTCATGCCAATTTGTTCGCTCTGGTGCCCGCTCGCTGTCCGTCCTCTACCTGCGGCGTTGTCGTGGTAGTCATTGGGGCGGCACTTGGGGACGTTCCTTTTCTGCCGGCAGTTGGGGACGCTCCTTGCATAAGCGTTGCACTGAATGCTCGGGGAAATGTGGCCCGGTTTTTGGCCGAATTCCGGGTCGCGGTTTCCGGATGGGGTGGGTTGCGGAAAGTGTGACCCGGAATATTGCGCTGAAGTGGGGTGGCGTTTCCCTGACGCGCCTCAAACGGAAAGCGCATCCCATTCCGGAGCCCCAAAACGGGATGCGCTTTCCGCGTGGAAGAATTGTCGCAGCTACGTTAAGCGGCGGCTCCGCTATTCGTCCAGCACCAGTGCTGCGAGCTCTGCTTGGGTGTCCACCACGTAGTCGGCGCCGGCGGCCTCTAACTCTGCGCGGCCGCGGAAGCCCCAGCTGACGCCCGCGCTCTTAAGGCCGGCGTTGTGGCCGGTCAGGATATCGACATTAGAATCGCCCACATAGAGCGTGGTTGCCGGATCGGCGCCCAGCGCTTCCATCACATGCAGCGTGACGGGCGCTTCGGGCTTGGGTGGAAAAGCGTCGATACGGCCCTGGACCAGCGCAAAGCATTCGGGGCCAAAATACTTCTCGATAAGCGGCGCTGCCGAAATGTGGTCCTTGTTGGTGAGCACGGCAAGTTGGATGCCCGCGGCGCGCAGGCGGTCGAGCATCTCGATTGTGCCGGTGTAGGGGGCGGTGTGATCCTCCTTATGCTCGCCGTAATAGGCCCTAAACTCGGCAAGCGTCTGCTCAAACATACGGCCGT
>CABQJJ010000038.1 GCA_902464485.1 uncultured Collinsella sp.
TCAATGGACGAAGCGATGCCGTGCGCCACGATGTACTCGACGGCGGCATGGCGCTCGCGGTGCTCGAGCCCGCGCTCGCGAGCAGCGTTGACGACGGCGCGCGCCACCGGATGCGGGAAATGCTCCTCCAAGCAAGCGGAAAGGCGCAGGACCTCGTCATCGCTCCAGCCATCGGTGGTGAGCACGCAGGCAAGACGCGGCTGCGCCTCGGTGAGCGTGCCGGTCTTATCAAACACAATGGTGTCTGCCTTGGCAAACGACTCAAAGTACTTCGCGCCCTTGACCATGACGCCCATCTTGGCAGCATCGCTCATGGCGGTCATGACGGCGACGGAGCCCGTGAGCTTGAGCGCGCACGAGTAGTCGACCATCAGCGCCGCCGAGGTCTTGATAAGGCTGCGCGTGGTGAGAGCGACAAGGCCCGCGAGCAGGAAGTTCCACGGGACGATCTTGTTGGCGAGGTCCTCCATGTGCGACTGGCCCTCGGACTTAAGCGAGTCGGCCGTCTGCACGAGCGAGACGATCGAGCGCAGTTTGGTTTGCGCCGTATTGGCGCGCACGCGCACCAAGATGCTGCCGTCTTCCACGACGGTGCCGGCGAACACGTCGTCGCCCACGCTGCGTTCGACGGCCAGCGGCTCGCCGGTCAGGGTCGCCTGGTTGACCATAGCGCTCCCCTGCTCGACAACACCGTCGATGCAAATGGACATGCCAGTGCGCACGGCCACCAAGTCGCCGGGCTCAAGCTCGGTCGCGGCAACGCTTACCTCGGTGTCGCCGACGACCTTTTGCGCCTTATCGGGCACATCGAGCAGCGAGTTGATGAGCTCGTTTTCGCTCATGGCGCGGGTGTAGTCCTCGAGCAGCTCGCCCACGTTGAGCAGGAACATCGTCTGGCCCGCGGTGTCGACATCACGTTTGACAAACGAGATACCGATGGCCGAAGCGTCGAGCACGGGAACGGTCAGGCGCGGCTGCGCGAGCTCACGGAGGGCGGCACGCAAAAAGGCCATGTAACCGGCCACGACAAACACCGCGCGCAGTGGCGTGGGCAAGAACCAGCGACGTGCGTAATGGGCACCGACGAGTGTCGCCAGGTCCATAACGAGTTTGTGCTTGCGCGGCTCAAGCTGCATCACGTAACCCGTCTTTGCGTCGGCAATGGCCTGAGCGTCGAGCGCACCGACGGCGGCCAGCACGGCCGCGCGACGCTGCTCGTCGTATTCGAGCGCCATCTGGCCAATACGGCCGTAGACGCGCACCTTGCGCACACCATCGATGTCGCCACTGAGCTTTAGAAGCGCATCGAGATCGCTCTCTGGCACAGGACCCGCCAACTGGAGGCGGGTCCTGCCGGGGATCTCGCTGATAATCGAGAATCTCATAGTTTGTGCCTGGAAGCGCTACTCAGCTGCGTTGTCCGCGGCGGCCTCGCTCTGGGTGATGTAAGCAGCCTCGGCAACCATGTCGTCGACATTAGCCTTGGCCTGCTCGACCATGTCCTGGTAGCCGTTCTTGATGCGCATACCGCACGCAATACCCTGCACGCAGGCATTCTTGACCGGAGCGCTGGTAAGCAGCTTGATGCCGGCCGTGCCAAGCAGAAAACCGCCACCAACAAGCAGGGTGTTAAACGTCGACTTCTTCATGTTGCTTCTCCCTTTTGCCGCATGGGGCGCGGCATGGTGCCTTAGCACCCGAGTTCATCAGTTAGCTCGAGCACGCTTTTGAAATACCTTAATTTTATCTAACTATCTAGGTCAGCCATGGCTAACCTTTTGAAAATTAACGATGCGGAGTAACCGATTGTCAATGTGACAAAGGGACTGTTCCTTTGCCCCTTCTTACAGCTGCCAGGCAGCCGCTTCCTTTTGCAGCGCAACCATGCGGGCGAATTCTCCACCTGCCGCCTTGAGCTGTGCCGGAGTGCCCTGCTCGGCAACCACACCATCCTTGAGTACAACGATCTTATCGGCATTTTCTACCGTGCGCATACGGTGGGCGATCACGATAACTGTCTTTCCTGCGAGCAGGCGGGAGAGCGCCTGCTGCACCACGGTCTCGTTCTCCACATCCAAACTCGCCGTCGCCTCGTCCAGCAACACAATCGGCGCATCTTTGAGCAGCGCGCGGGCGATGGAGATGCGCTGGCGCTCGCCGCCGGACAGCTTGGAGCCGTTCTCGCCGATCATGGTGTCATAGCCCTGCGGCATGCGGCTCACAAACTCGTCGCAGTTGGCGGCACGCGCGGCAGCAAGCACTTCCTCATCAGTGGCATCGCGACGACCAAGACGGATGTTTCCCATCACTGTGTCGTCAAAGAGCAGCACGTCTTGGAACACAATGGCGTAGTCGCGCAGCAGCACCTCGGGATCCACGCTCGCAACATCCACGCCGCCCACGGTGACCGTGCCTTCGGTGGCGTCCCAAAAGCGCGCGGCCAGGCGGCTCACCGTGGACTTACCGGAACCCGAAGGACCGACCAGTGCCGTGACCTCCCCTTCTTTGGCGGCAAAGCTCACATCGGTAAGAACTTTCTCGCCGGCGCGGCCGTCCTCGCCCGCACCATAACCAAATGCCACGTGATCGAACACCACGTCATGACCTACGGGCTCAAACTGCTCGCTGCCCCGCGCCACGGGCTCTTCCATGATGGAGCGCATGCGCTTGGCCGACGACTCGGCGGCAAACAGCTCGGACATCAGCATCAGTGCCTGATCGAAGGGCGCATAGATGCGGCTCACCATGAGCAGGAAGGCAAACATCACCAAAAAGTCGACCCGGCCGGAGGCGACCATCGCAGCGCCCGTGACCAACGTGGTGGCAATCCCCAGGCGCAGGATGGCAAAGGCGGAGTTGACCAAAAGCCCGTTGGCGAGCTCGCCTTTGGTGGTCTCGCGCTCCTCGGCATCGATCACGGCGTTGAGCCCCTCAAGATAATGGGCCTCCTGGTTGGTGGCGCGGATCTCGCGCACGCAGTCGAGCGTCTCCTGGATCGCCTCGGTAACCTTGACCTTCTCGGCACGCACATGGTCGAACACCGGGGTCATGGGGCCGCGTGTCAGATACAGCACGGCAAAGGCCACGGGCACGCTCCAAAACGCCGCGATCGCCAGCTGCCAGCAAAAGAACAGCGACGCCACGAACACAATGGCGCTTGCGATGATGGCACCCCAAAGCTCTCCCAGCACGTGGCTGTAGGCGTGCTCCATGGCCTGGACGTCGCCCATAATGGTCTCGGTTAAATCGGCCAGATCACGACGGCCAAAAAACGACAGCGGCAGCTTGCGCAAGCGCTCGGCGATCTCCATACGCTGCTTGCCGCACTCCTCGTAAAAAATGCAGTAGGTGTAGTAATACTGCTGCCAGTTAGAGGCAAAGAGCAACACGAAAAAGACCAGGAGGCCGCCCACGATCGGTAGGGCATCCGGCAGGTCGGCGCCGGTGGCGAGATGTTCGACAAAGCCGGCCATGACCAGGAACAAAAAGCCCATGCCGGCCATGGTCACAAGATTGGTGAGCGTGGTCCAGAAAATGCCGCGTTTTACGCCGGCGACACCTTTATCGGATAGGAAATACTTCTTTTGGAATGAGGCGAACATTTAGGCCTCGCCTCCCTTCGTGATGGCGGCATCCGCGGTCGCAGCAGTGATTTTCCAGCTCGCGGCCTGTTCGTATTCGGCCCACATCTTGGCGTACAGGCCGTTTTGGGACAGCAGCTCGGCATGAGTGCCAGCCTCCTGCACGCTACCCTGGTTGAGCACCACGATCTTGTTGGCCCCCACCACGGTCGAAAGCCGGTGCGCGATCATAATGACCGTGCGGCCCGCCGCCAATTTGCTAAAGGCGCGCTGGATGAGCGCCTCGTTCTCGGGGTCGGCAAACGCCGTGGCCTCGTCGAGCACCACGATGGGCGCGTCCTTAAGAATTGCGCGGGCGAGCGACACGCGCTGGACCTCGCCGCCCGAAAGGTACGCCCCGCCGGCGCCGAGCATGGTGTCGATGCCCTGCGGGAGCTTGGCCACGATATCGTCGCACTGGGCCGCGGAGAGGGCCGCGCGCACTTCGTCGTCAGTGGCCCCAGGCTTGGAGGCGCGCACGTTATCGGCAAGTGTTTGCCGGAACAGCTGGTTGGTCTGGAACACGAAGGCGACCTGGTCCATGAGCTCGTGCGGGTCCATGTCGCGAACGTCCACACCGCCTACGAGCACTCGACCCGAGGAAACATCCCAAAAACGCGGGATCAGGCTGGCGCAGGTTGACTTACCGCCGCCCGAGGGACCCACCAACGCGAGGGTGCTACCTGCGGAAACGCTAAAGCTCACATGGTTGACGGCAGGTGCCTCGGCACCCTCGTACGTAAAGCTCACGTCCTCAAATCG
Organism: uncultured Collinsella sp.; assembly: GCA_902464485.1. Classification (GTDB taxonomy): domain Bacteria; phylum Actinomycetota; class Coriobacteriia; order Coriobacteriales; family Coriobacteriaceae; genus Collinsella. The sequence continues at coordinate 4,383 of CABQJJ010000038.1, forward strand.
CACGTCGCCGCCGACAGGGTGCTTGGGTTGGGCGGGCACGGAGAGCTGCTTGGAATCCATAACGCTTCGGATGCGCGCCAGCGAATCGGCACTCATCTGAGAGGCCTCGCCCACAAACATGAGCTTGGTCATGGCCGTCGGCACCACGGCCGAAAAGATCGCGTAAAACGTGAAGTTGACCATAAAGTGCGCGAAGTCCGTCTCGCCCGGCGCCAACAGCAACGCCACGGGCAAAAGAAATGCCACGAGGCCATTGAGCGCGGTAAGGTTGAGCACCTGCGGGCCTCGGCAGAACGTGCCCGCATAGCTTTGCGCCATGTCGGCGTATTCGGCGATCGCATCGTGAAACGCCTTAAAGGAGTAGACCGTCTGCTGGAACACCTTGACCACGGGGATGCCGCGCACGTATTCGGTGCCGGTCTTGTTCATCTTGACCAGCGCGCCCATGTAGGCCTTCATAAACTCGGCGCCCTTGCCGCTCATCATGGTGGCCATGGCGCAAAACGAAACGACGACCGAGATTAAGCATGCCGCGCCCAAACGCCAATCGAGGGCAAATAGCAGCACAAGCAGGCCCGCGACCATGGCAGTGGCGCCGGCGATATCGGGCAGCATGTGCGCGAGCAGCGTCTCGGTTGAGGCGGCGCATCCGTCTACGATACGGCGCAGCTCACCGGTGGCGTGCGTGTCAAAGTAGCCGAGCGGCAGCTTAAGCAGATGCTCGCTCGTAGCCTTGCGGATATTGGATGCGCAGCGAAACGCGGACAGGTGCGTGCACATGAGTCCCACGAAATAGATCACGATGCTTGCCAGGGCAAAACCGACAGCCCACCAACCATACATCGCGATGTCGGCGGCCTCGCTCCAGTTAGGCGCCACAGCGATCAGGTCTCGCGCAACAAGCCAGATGCACACGTACGGGCCAAAGCTCAACAGCTGCGAGAACGCCGAGAGGGCCATGCCCAAATACGTTAGGAATTTACGGTCACCAGCATATGCAAGTAGCTCGCCGATGCCGCCACCTTCCTTTTTCGATCCCTTTGCCATGAGATTCCTTTCTAACGGCTTGAGAGTTAACCGTAAGAAACTTATCATGGGCGTGTTAGCCAAGGCACACAATTGGGTCAGGCGTGGACGTTTTCGCAAATGAAGGGGACGCTTTTGAAAATGCGGCGGGCGGCAACCGATATAACCGAGCTCTACGCACCGCAGTTTGAGCAGTTTGGCCTGCAGCTTTCCGGCAAGGGCGCCGTCTTTACCGGTGAGGTGGCAAACGATCGGGCGCACGGACGCGCATGGATCATGCCCCTTTCCCCCACCTGCATCGTCATGGAGCATTTCATTACCCCGATGCACAACATGCACCTAGCCGAGTACACACCCGAACCGTACGCGTGCGTGAGCGAGGTCAGCGCGCCCACGCTCATGTGCATGCCCGAGGCTGGCATAACGCCTGCAAACCTTAAACTCTTGCATGGACCGTGGCCAAACAATGCCGTGTGCAGCTTTATCCAAGATAACTGTGGCGAGGAGTTAAGCCCGCTGTTTGCAGGGCAGCTCTATCACTCGCGCTCGGTGCTCTTTTTGCCTGGATATTTTGACGAACTGGAGCACCGCTATCCCACCGAGTTCGCAGGGGTCTTTGAGGCGTTTGCCGAGCCATGGCACGAGGAAGCGACGTCCGCCATCTGCCACACACTGCACCGGATTAACGAGGACCGCGCCCGCACCGTAGGCGGACACGTCTATATGCAAGGCATCGTGGAGACCATGGTCGCGGAGCTCGCCTGTTCGCGCGCGGCCCACAAGCAGGCGCAGCAGGCGGCAGACACACGCGCCAGCATAACCATTGCCGAAGAAGCAACGGCAATGATTGAGCGCGAGCTCGACAAAGGCAGACGTGTGGGTATCAACGAGGTGGCCGAGAGGCTCTACACAAGCCGCTCCAAGCTATGCGCCACCTTTAAGGCCCAAACTGACGAGTCCCTGGGCGCCTACATTCGCAGACGCCGTATGGAGCGAGCACAGGACCTTTTGGCCGATAGCGCGCTCACGATAGCGCAGGTGGCAGAGCGTCTAGGCTACCCTCAGCAGGCCGCCTTCGCCCAAGCCTTCAAGCAACACACCGGCACCACCCCCACCACTTGGCGCTCCCAACATATATAAAGAATGAAGGCGCCAACGGCGCCCTCATTCACCAAATTCCATTCAGCCCCGCCTGACCCGAACGGCCGAGTCGTCACGGAACCGAGGGGCCGGGCGCAGGGCCTTGCCTCTCAATGAGTTCCCTTCAAAACAATGGGCGTGCCGACGGCACGCCCATTCACTCTATTCCATTCAGCCCACCTGACCCGAACGGCCGAGTCGTCGCAGAACCCGGGAGCCCCGGCAGGGCGGGTGCTTGCTCAAAATGAGTTCCGCACGCAAAGAAGGCCACTTAATGTGGCCTTCGTCTTGCGCAGGACTGTTTGAAATTTTGAGGAAGCACCCGCCCTGCCGGGGCTCCCGGGTTCCCGCTTACGAGAGCGACGTTCTCAGCAACTCGTTGAAGAGCTTCGGGTTGCCCTTGCCGCGGCTCGCCTTCATGCACTGGCCCACCAAAAAGCCGATGACCTTCTGGTTGCCGTCACGATACTGCTGCGCCTGATCGGCACAGTTTGCCAGCACCTCGTCCACGATCGGCTGCAGCGCGCCGGCATCGCTCACCTGACGCATGCCGCGCTCGTCGACGATCGTGTTGGGGTCGTCGCCGGTCTGGGCCATAGCCTCAAAGACCTCGTGCGCTTGGTTGGAGCTGATGGCATCGGTCGCCAGCAGCTTAGCCAGCGCTGCCACCTGAGCCGGCGCGATGCCGGACTCGGCGAGCGACACGCCCGCGCCCTTAAGGTAGGCGATCATCTCGTTCACCAGCAGGTTTGCGACCGTCTGGGCCTCCTTGCCAGCCATACCGGCAGCGGCCGCCTCAAAGAACTCGGCAAACTCGGGGTCGCCGGCGATCTGCTCGGCATCGGCCGCCTTAATGCCAAAGTCGGCCTCAAAACGGGCGCGCTTAGCATCGGGCAGCTCGGGGATCTCGCCTCGGCAGCGGTCGATAAACTCGTCGTCAAGATCGAACGGCGCCAGATCGGGGTCGGGGAACAGACGATAGTCGTCGGCCGTCTCCTTCACACGCATGACCACGGTTCGCTTGCGACTGGGCTCCCAGTGGCGGGTCTCCTGATAGATGATGCCGCCCTCCTCGAGCACCTCGGCCTGACGGCAGATCTCGTAGGCAAGGCCATCGTGCAGGCTCTTGAACGAGTTGAGGTTCTTGAGCTCGGTCTTGGTGCCCAGCTTGGTCTCGCCGCGGCGGCGCAGCGAAACGTTGCCGTCGCAGCGCATGGAGCCCTTCTCCATGGAGCAATCGGAAATGCCCAGCGTCACAAAGATGCGACGGAGCTTCTCCATAAACAGGCGAGCCTCCTCGGGCGTGCGCAGATCGGGCTCAGTCACGAGCTCGATCAGAGGCGTGCCGCAGCGGTTGTAGTCGACGAGCGACTCGGCCGCGGCGGTAATGCGGCCCTCGGCACCGCCCACGTGCACCATCTTGGCGGCGTCCTCCTCCATGTGGATGCGCAGGATGCGGATGGGCACCGTGTAGGAACCGTCCTCGCGGCGCTCAGGCATCTGCAGGTTGGAAGCATCGTAGCTGGCCAGGTGACCGGCGCGCTGATTGCCCTCGCGCATGGTCGACGTCATGGACGTGGACAGGCCCTCGGCGTTGGCTGAAGCGCTCGCCAGACTCTGAGCCTCGGCCTCACCAAACGCGCAGTCGGGGCGCTCGGCGGCACCGCGACCGGTCACGTCCAGGTCCAGGTGACCGTACATGGCAAAGGCGACCGGACCCTGCGTAGTCTGGAAGTTCTTGGCCATATCGGGATAGAAGTAGTGCTTGCGGTAGAACATTGAGTGGCGCTGGATCTCGCAGTTGGTGGCGAGACCGGCCTTGACGATGCTCTCGATGGCGCGCTTGTTGGGCACCGGCAGGGCGCCGGGCAGGCCCAGGCACACCGGGCACACGTTGGCGTTGGGCTCGTCATCGTGGCTGAGCTTGCAGTTGCAGAACATCTTGGTATCGAGTGCGGTGAGCTCGGTATGGATCTCCAGGCCAATCACGGCCTCCCAATCCTGCAGGACCTCGGAAAGCTCCTTCATTACAGCTCGCCTCCCTTCCCGGCAAAATCGGGCGCGACGGAAAGCGCGGGCGCACCCGTGGCGGCATCGGCAAAGCCGCGCTCCAGGGCGCGGGCAAACGTGAGCAGCTGACGGTCCTTAAACGCCGGACCAACCAGCTGGGCAGAAACGGGCAGCTGAGTATCCTCGCCCAGGCCCAGCGGCACCGAGATACCGCCGTTGCCGCAAATGTTGAGCGAAATGGTGTACAGGTCGGAGAGGTACATCTGCGTGGGGTCGCTGAGCTCGCCAAACTTAAAGGCCGTACGCGGCGAGGCGGGCATGAGGATGGTGTCCACCTTGGCATACGCGGCGTCGTAGTCCTGCGTGATGAGCGTGCGGGCCTTCTGCGCGGCGTAGTAATACTTGTCGTACACGCCCGAGCTCAGCAGGTAGGCGCCGAGCATCTGACGGCGCTTGGCCTCGGCGCCAAAGCCGTGGGCGCGCGAAAGCGAGCTCTGGTCGGACAGGTTGGCACAGCCCTCCTCCTGATAGCCGTAGCGAATGCCGTCGAAGCGGGCCAAGTTGGAGAACGCCTCGGCCGGGCCGATGACGTAGTAGGCGGCGATGGCGGCGTCCAGGTGCGGCAGGTCGACCTCGACCAGCTCGGCGCCCTGGTTCTGCAGTTCCTGGGCGGCGCGCTGAACAGCGGCCTTGACCTCGGGCGTCAGGCCCTCGGCCTCCATAAACGCGGGGATGATGCCCACGCGCTTGCCCTCGATGCTGTCGTTGAGATGCTCGGTAAAGTCGACGGCGCAATCCTGGCTGGTGCAGTCGTACGGATCGTGGCCCGCGCCGGTAAGCGCATTCATGGCCAGCGCGACATCCTCGACCGTGCGGCCAAAGGGGCCCACCTGGTCGAGCGACGAGCCAAAGGCAACCACGCCGTAACGGCTCACGGCGCCATACGTGGGCTTAAAGCCCACCACGCCGCACAGCGACGCCGGCTGGCGAATGGAGCCACCGGTGTCCGAGCCCAGCGAGAGTGCGACCTCGCCCGCGGCGACGGCAGCAGCAGAGCCGCCCGAAGAGCCGCCGGGCACGCGCTCGGTATCCCAGGGGTTGTTGGTACGGTGGAACGCCGAGCTCTCGGTAGAGCTACCAAAGGCAAACTCGTCCATGTTGGCCTTGCCCATGGGCAGGCAGCCGGCATCGAGCATGCGCTGAACGCAGGTGGCGGTGTAGACGCTCTGGTAGTCCTCGAGCATGCGGGAAGCACAGGTGGTGCGCGTGCCCACGAGGTTCATGTTGTCCTTGATGGCCAGCGGCACGCCCGCGAGCGGGGACAGCGGCTTGCCTGCGGCACGGTCGGCATCCACGCGCGCAGCGGCCTCGAGCGCGAGCTCGGGCGCCACCTGCAGGAATGCCTGGACCCCGCCCTCGCGCGCCTCGATGGCGGCAAGGGAGGCCTGGGCCACCTCGGTAGCGGTAAAGTCGCCGGCGGCAACGCCCGCGGCGATCTGGGCGGCGGTAAGGGAATCGAAGCTCTGCGCCATTACTCGCTCTCCCCCTCTCCCAAAATGGACGGCACGCGGAAGTAGCGGTCGCGCGCGCTGCCGGCGTTTTCGAGCGCGACGTCGAGCGGCAAATCGCGCTCGGGCTCGCGCAGGTCATCGCCCATCACGTTGGACAGGCTTCCGATGGGATGGAACGTGGGCTCCACGTCGGGCAAGTCATATTGCAAGACGGGCTCGAGCATCTGGACGGCGTCGTTCATGTAGGACGTCATCTGGGTGAGCTCGTCATCGGTCAGTGCGATCTTTGCGTACTCGGCGATGCCGCGCACGTCTTTCTCGCTGAGTGCCATAGGCGCTCCCTTCCGCATAACAGTTAAACCGCTCTAGTATACAGGGCAGCGACGGCTTGGAGCAGGCGCTTTACCCAAATGCAGCGAAAACGTAACGAGGGCGGCGGTTGGCAGGGCGTGGTCCGGCGGTTCTGCAGCGAAACCGCACCGTCCATAGCGAAAACCGTCTCGCCCACAACGAAAACCATCACAACATTCGAGACTTTTCGTCAAAATCGCGATTTTCATCGAATGTTGTGATGGTTTGGAAGCTCCGACCACCACAAAGGTGCCTGTCCCCATTGTGGTGGTTCTGAACGATGTCCTATGCCGAGGTTTTGGCCTTGCGGCGCTTGCGGATCGCGTGGATCACGATGTCCAGCAGCAATAGCACAATGGCTACAACCACGATAAGCACAGCAAACTCACGCTTGCCCCAGTGGCGACCGGCCAGCGACTTTTGCTTGTCGACGTCCTTCTTGCTGTACTTGGTGCGCACGCAGTGCACCAGCAGGCGATGGTCGTTTACGCCATAGGGGGTGCAGGTGACGAGCGTCACCTTGTCGGCGCCCGGTTCGATGGTCAGCGACTCCATCTCCTCGGGCAGCACCACCTCGGAGTCCACCATCTTGTAGGCGAGCGTCTTGTTCATGGTGTGCAGCAGCACCAGGTCGCCGGGCTCCAGCGAATGGATGTCGTCGAACATACTCAGGTTGCGCATGCCCGAGTGCGCGGTGAGCACGCAATGCGTCGAGGCGCCGCCCACCGGCAGGCTCGTGCCCTCTAGGTGGCCGACGCCCGCCATGAGGACCTCCTCGCTCGTGCCGTGGTAGATAGGCATGCTCACGTCGATGGAGGGGATTTCGACCCAGCTCATCATGGGGTCGCGGTCAAAGATGAGCTGCTGGTCGTAGGGCTCGATCTGGTCGGCGGGAAGCTCGGTGGCCTCGCCGGCAAGTTGCCCGTTATAGGAGCGCGCCTGAAGCAGAATGCGCTCGCGTTCCTCTTCGGAGAGCGCGTCCACGGTGCTGGACACGGTGCTGATCTGGTTAAACACGCCCGAGGCCTCGAGCCGGTCCAAGATCCACGGCCAGGTCATAAGGCCCACGCCGATAAGGATGATGACGATGGTGATGAGCCGGTCGGCCCAGCGCGGCAGTCGCTTGCGGCGGCGCTTGGGTTTTGGTTGAGGTTTGGGCTGAGGGCTTGAGCCACCGTTGGCCGCGGCGTTATTGCTCTTCATATGTTTGGCGCCCTGCACCATCGCCAGTCACTCCTCTACAACTCAAGTTGTCTAAACAAATAATAGCTGATTAGCGAGCTCCTGCGCCGGACAACGCAGCTAGACCGCATCATCCGGTCGGGCATGGGTTCGTATTTGAGTCTTTAGAGTATCCCAGATCAGCGGATGATTCGGGATACAATCGTTACAGGAAACAACACGCCCCGCGTAAGTGATCGAAAGCGCGGGCGACCAGTTTCCGATGTTGTTAAATGCCCGGGCTCCGAACCCCGGGCATTCTTATTTGCGCTTGTTGCGGCGCAAATGCCTTCTACCGTCCGCACCGCGCGTGCGCCTACGGACCTTAAACCGAACCTCATACGAGTCAAAAAACGCGATGACGAACATGCCCGCATCGGACGATGGAGGCTGGCTGCGTTATCCCAAAAGAACGGGGCAAACTCCAGTGCGGAGTCTGCCCCGAAAAGAGATGGCAAAGCAAGAACGTGGGTGGACGAGAAAAGTGTCCGCAAGTCTCATGGCCATCACATCCCACCTGCCAAAGGGATGGGTGAGTGAGCGTTACTCCTGCTCGGACTCCTCAGCCTGCTTACGGCTGCGGATGAGATGCGCCACGCCGATGCACAGCACCGCGCCACCAGCGATCCAAGTGAAGGTCACGCCGTTGAGGCCGGTCAGCGGGAGGCCGGAGCCCTTCTTGTTCTTGACGGTGAGGTTGACAGTGCCGTTTTCGGCAGAGCCGTTGACCTCGACAAGGTCGGTACCATCCTTTCTCGTTTTGACTGTCAAAGTAGTGGCCTGCTCCTCGGTCTTATTGAGATCGCCCTCGGCAGTGGAGATGGTGAAGGTGAAGTCGGGCAGCGTGTTGTAGCCGTCAAGCGTATGGGTCTCCTTGACCGTATAGGTGCCAGCATCGAGGCCCTTGACGCTGATCTCGCCATTTTCGTCGGTCTCAAACTCATTAGCGTCATTGCCGAGAGAGCCGTTCTCCTGGACATACTTGCCCTTTGAAGTGCCGCCTTCCCCGCTGTCATCGGGATTCGTCGACTGGATGGTGAACTTTACGCCCTTGAGCTTAGTTGCCCCAGCCGCCGAGTCCTCCTTGACGAGCTTGAGTGCGTAGGTGTAGTCACGGACGGTATCGGGAACGGACTCGCCCTTGCCATCGCTCATGGGATTGTTGGAGTAGATGAGCTTGACGCTGTTGGGGTTACCCTCGCCGCCAACCTTGACATTCTTCGCCTTCGTGGGGTCAAGCTTGGCGGTATAGGTGACGAGAACCTTGGAATCCTTGGTCAGCGTCTTGTTCACAGACTGGGCGGCAGCCTTGAGGTCCGTAAAGGAAACAGTCAGCACCTGCCCGGTAACATCCCCAGATTGGTCCCTAGTATCCTCGACCTTCGCGGTATAGTTGTCGGCTGCCGCTACAGTTGCGCCATCAATAGTAACGGCAATAGTATTCTCATCCGCCGTCAGACCAGCGGAGAGCTCGTCGTGGAACTCATAGTAGTAGGTGTTGAACGTATCGATGTTCGCAGCCACGGTACCGGTCAGCTGATAGTGCACGGGCTGATCCATCTGGGAGTCGGCCTTGTCAGCCCAATTGCTGCGGGGCTTGTCGTCCCTGACCTTCTTTTCGACCGTGGGGATTTTGGTCTTCTCAGTAACGGTTACGGCGCTATCGCCGACAACGGCGAAAATCGGCGAGGTGCCCGTTTGCTTCTTTTCAGAGAAATTCTCCTTAGTTCCGATTGAATCCACGTCAGTCAGGAAGAGATAGTAGCCAGTGCTCGGGGCAACAAAAGCGCTACCGGCAGCAAAGGAATTGCCCGTAGGGCTAACTTTGTCTTTCACAATACTGGCAATCTGGTTGAGAAGGTCGTCCTTCCCAACGACGGTCGTTTTATCGGTCTTGGTGATGTTGGCAGTCAACCAATCGGCCACGTCCTGGGCGGTAGTTTTATCAGGCAGCTTGGAATCAGAAGTCGCATACTTCGAATCCGCTTTAATAGCCGCGATGATGGCATTCTGAGTCGAAGTGTCATCAAATGCCCACTTAACATTTGAAACGACCTTGTCCGTCTTGCCAGCCTCATCAACAACATCGGCCTTGAAGATCTGGTATGCCTTGAACTTGGTGGCACCATTGCTCGCGTTCTGCGTGATGGTAATGCTATTGGCCGGAGCCGTCGCACCCTCCGCCGCAAACGCCATGGTTACCGGGGCCATCACGCCACCGAAGCTCAGCGCTGCTGTGAGGCCGGCGGTTACTGCCAGGCGTGCGATGTTCTTGCTCATGCTCATCTTCTTTTCCTCCGTTTTCCGTTTGATTCTCATTCGATCGGTCATCATCTGTCTGTGTCTTAGCATCTACTTCGTTACGTCTCGCCCCGCTCTCTGTGGGGCTGCCAGCTACTCTTTATGGCTGCCACCTCCCCGCTTGACCAGGAGCGCGACCACGATGAGCGCGGCTCCGGCGACCGCTGCGGCGGCCGCGGCGTACATTGCCATATCGCCAGTCGAGGGCATAAAGCCTCCGGTGGTAATGCTAGGGGGTGTGCCGGTGGGCGTATTGATGAGCGACGCCTCCAGGCTGCCTGTCGACCCATCCGCGCTGTCGGCGCGCAGGGGCGACTCGGCCGTGATGGTGAGCTTGGGCTTGGCGGCGGCCACCTGCTTAACGTCCAGACCATCGGCCTTGACCGTCACGGAGCACGTGCCCTTAAAGGCGGTGTAGCCCTTGGGTGCCTTGAGCTCGCGGATCTCCAGCTTGCCCGAGTCCACGCCCGAGACGGTCACGCGGCCGTCCTCGCCCGTGGTGACGGTGGCCTTGCCCTCCGCATCCCACGTGCCATCGGCCGCCAGCGTGCGGCCGCGGTCGTCCGTGATGCTCAGGACCGCCCCGGGCAGCGGCTTATCGCCGTCGCTGCCGCGCTTGGTGAGTGCGAGATCCCAAGTGTACGCCGTCGCGTCGTCGCTCGGCGTGCGGGTGAAGCCGGCGGCGCCGGACTGGTCGGCGAGGGGGGAGCGCGGGTAGCGCAGGTAAACCTCGTTGGGGTTGCCCTTGGCGATGCCGTGGTTGCATGCGCCGTTGAGCGGCGCATCGTACACGGCGACCACGCGGGCGCCCGCGGCGAAGGCGTCGGCCCCGCCGAGCGCGGCGATGAGGTCGCCGGTGCGCACGGTGAAGGTTCCGTCCGCCGCCACCTTGGTGGCGCACTGGGCGGTAATGTCGGTCCAGCCCTTCGCGGGCTCGGTGCCGGCGCGGCCGTCCTTGCCGACCGGGACGGCGTCGAAGCCGCCGTCCGCGCCCGCCGCCGCGTACACGCGCATGCTCGCGGCGACCCTGGAGGGGTCGAGCCCCGCGCCCATGGTGTCGACGAACTGCACCGTGTAGGCGTCGTAGGCGGAAAGGCCCGCCGGGACCGTTGCCGAGAGGCGCCAGTACAGGTCGTCGCCGACCGTGGCGTCGGCGGCCTTCTGCCAGGCGGCGGTGCCGTCCTCCAGCACGCGCTTGGACACCTTGGGGGTCGCCGCCTTGGGCTTGACGGTGACGGCGCCGCCGCCGACCAGGGCCATGATCGGCGCGGTGCCGGCCTGGTCCTGGGCGATGGCGTCGTCGTCGGCGACGATGAGCCAGTAGCCACAGGGCAGCTCGGCCGTCGTGCCCGCGTTAAGGGCCACGGACACGGCGCCAGAGCTCTGGAGGGAACGAGCGAGCTGTGCGCTCAGCGCGCTCGTAAGGTGGGAATCGGCGTTGAGCCACTCAGCAGCTTCCTGCGCTGTGGTCTGGGATTTGGGCATGCCGGCACTGTGCAGCACAGGCAGTGCGGCGTCGTGGACGTCGTCGCTTGCCCAGGCGAGGTCGGTGGCGATCTTAGCGTCGTTGTCGCCGTCGACGACGTTGGCGCTAAAGATTTGGTAGGCATCGTAGCTGCTCGCCACGGTGCCGCTCACCGTGATGGAACCGGTCGAGGTCGGCGCGGCCTGCGCGGATGCGGGGCACACAACCGCGCAGGTGCCGATCAAGAGGGCAAGCAACGCAAACAAGATCGGGAAGGAGCAAACTTTCTTATTCACGACGCTCACCTCCCTTCGCATTCGCCTTGCGACGAATGTGCATCCAGGCCGCAGCAGCGCAAAGCACCGCCGCGCCGGCAAGGTACGTCAGAGTGACGCCCGACATACCAGAAAGGGGCAA
>CABQJJ010000039.1 GCA_902464485.1 uncultured Collinsella sp.
CTGCTCTACAGTCCTGCGCAAGACGGAAAGCACATTAAGTGCTTTCCTTTGCGTGCGGAACTCGCGACAAACTTAACCCGCGCCAGCCTGCCCCGGAGACCCTCCCTGCCGTCGCTATGTTCAACCAGTTTTGCGGGCGTGCGCCGCTGCGCGGCTAGCCCGCGTGCTCCTCGGCGGGGTTGGTCTGATGAATCTTGTTGAACTTCGGCCTTTGGCTCAAAGAAAAACGGGAGATGCAATCTGCATCCCCCGTTTTTGTTGCGTTTACTCTAGGTCAATAAAATTGGTGCTTATGATCTTGCCGTCCTTGACGAGCATTCTGGCCATGGTGGGGCCTCGGGTGCCTCTAGGGTAGCTGGCACTGCCCGGGTTGAGAACCAAGCAGCGGCCCACTTGGGCCTCTTTGGTTACGTGCGTGTGGCCGTTGATGGCTACGTCCACAGATCCCACCGGGAGGTCTTCGCGGTAGTGGGCTACGGCGAATTTGAGTCCTTCGTAGGTGAAGAGGGCCAATCGATCCACATCGGGCCCGTAATCGCGGTAGTAGTCGTTGTTGCCCAGCACGGCTCGCACGGGGGCGATAGTGCGCAGGTGCTCATAGTCCATCTCTGACGTTAGGTCTCCCGCATGGATGATCAGATCTGCGCCCTCTAGCTCGTCCAAAAGCGCAGGAGAAAGATAGCCGTGGGTGTCCGAGATGATGTCGATGCGCTTGGCGTTTGCGCTGTTCATGGGATCCCTTCCGTAAAACCAAGCTGAAATGCACATGCAAAAGGCCCCACAGCTCCGCAGACGATTTACGTCTACAGGACTGCGGGGCCAGCGTGTTAGAGACTCAGAGCCTTCTTGAGCGGCACGACACGGCGGCGCGAAACCGGAACACGCTCGTCAACGCCCGTAATACCCAACTGGATGGCGCCCGAGGGAACCGCCTCGACATCGGTGACACACGCCAGGTTAACGATGTAGCGACGGTGCACACGGAAGAAACCAAAATCGCAGAGCTTGGCTTCGAACTGCGCCAGCGAGGTCGTCGAAAGAAAGCGATCATCCACGGTATAGATGCAAGAATAGTCATCCTTGGCCATGATGAAGCGGATGTCGTCCACGGGAATGAGTACCTTGCGGCCGCCCTTTTCCACCGGAATGCGTTCGATGGTCACTTTGCTATCCGCGACGGGCTTGGTGCGCTGCAAGACCTTCTCAATCGCACGATCCAGGCGAGCCTCCTCGACCGGCTTCATCAGATAGTCAACGGCATCGACGTCAAACGCCTCGACCGCATGGTCGCTGTACGCGGTCACGAACACGATTGCCGGCGGATTCTTAAGCTTATGCAGAGCCTCGGCTAGTTGCAGACCCGACGCGCCAGGCATCGAAATGTCCAGAAACACAACATCGACGCGACTTTCCATAAGCATCTCGATGGCGGAGCGAACGGTCGACGCCTCCGTGATCGTGCCGATCTTGCCCGTCTGCTCGAGCAAGAAGCGAAGTTCCGAACGAGCCGGCGCCTCATCATCCACAATCATCGCACGCAGCATAGCGATAAAACCTTTCGTCAACAAACTACGCCGGGCAACCGCCGTACGGCGTTAAACCCGTAGCCCTTTATTTTACTCTTGAATATCAAAGATACTCTCTGACAAATCTAGATGCAGGAGTACTTTGGTGCCTTTGCCCGGCGCCGAGTCAACACGCGTGTAGGAATGCGGTCCAAAAAAGCGATGGATGCGCTCCGAGATATTGTGCATGGCGACACCGGCACCGCCCCCCTGCGGAGAACTGGTATCGGGACGGGCAGAGCGCTCGTCAAACAGCTTGGCGGCAGTGCGTTCGTCCATACCCACGCCGTTGTCTGCCACGGTAATGAGAATGGCGTCATCGCCATCCTCACGCACCGACACATCAATTTCCAGTGCGTCGGCATCACCCATGCCGTGGCGCACGGCATTCTCAACGATCGGCTGAATCACAAATGCCGGCACCAGCGCATCCTCAACACCCTCGGATACGTCAAAGGTTGCCAGCACGCGGTCCTCGCCAAAACGTGCCTTCTCAAACGTCAGGTAGCGTTTGGTCTGCGCGACCTCGCGCGAAACGGGAATCAGCGAGCCTGAATTGTCGAGCGTGGCGCGATAGAACGAGGAGAACTCGCGCAGCAGCTCGCGGGCGCGAAGCGGGTCGGTACGCGTAAACGACGCGATGGTATTGAGCGTATTGAACAGAAAATGCGGATTGATCTGAGCCTGCAGGGCACGCACCTCGGCGCGAGCAGTGAGTTCCTTTTGAACCTCGAGCTCGTGGATGGCGAGCTGTGTTGACAGAATCTCGGCAAACCCCGACGCAAGCGCATACTGAGTGCGATCGACAGCGCGAGGCGACTTGTAGTAGAACTTGAGCGTTCCGACGGTGCGATCACCCACCTTGATGGGGGCAACGATGCCCGCGGGGACCTGATTGTGCGAGCCATCCGAACCCACCACGTCCACCACACGGTTAAAAGATTGCACGATACCGTGCTCAATCACATAGCGCGTGGCAAGCGTATGAATGGGAGAATCGGGCAGCAACCTGTCCTCGAGCTCGCCCGCACAAGCCAAAACGTTACTTTCATCAGTTACGGCAACCGTCATGGCGCGCGTCTCGGGCAGAATACGCCGACACACCATATGTGCAGACTCCTGCGTCAGGCCCCCCTTGATGTCTTCGAGCATGGCAGATGCCACCGAAAGCGTTTCCTCGGTGTACTGGGAACGCACCGAATCGGGATTGAGCGTCAAGAAGATGAAAATGCACAGGAAGATGCAGAGCAGTGCGCAGGCAACGACCGTCGCAATCGGCTCGATTCCGGTGGCCAGGGCAAAAACGAAGTAGGCCATCACACAGATGGCGCAGAACACGGCGACGATACGAAATATAGAAATTGAGCTGTCGCGCTCAGCGCGGCGATTGATCATTCAGCCCCCTCCAAGATGCTAATCAATTGGGCGTCATGCCAGAGCTCGCCCATAATCTTGGGCCAAAAGCTCTGGAACCGCAGATAGCTTGCGGCGTTTTGTCGCGCATAGGTCTTAGCTTCGTCGATGCCGCGACGCCAGATACGCAGGTATCCTTCATGCTCACGAGTAAACATGCTGCGAACCATGGCAGTCTTGCGCACGCGGTCATCAAGCTCGCGCGAAATCCACGGTCCCGGATAGGGCATGAGTGACGCGGCGGTGACGGGAATGAGCTCCTGCTGGTGCGCCGCAAACGCCAACTTAGCCCGCTCGTAGTACCAACGGTACACGTCTTGCATAAAGCGCGGCGAGCGCTTTTCGGATTTGGGCGGAAGATGGCGCACGGTCCACTCGTTATCGAACCAGACGTCATAGCCAAACATCCGCATGTTAAAGAGGTAGTCCAGGTCCTCGCCACGGGTGATAAACGGATCGAAAGCCACGCGGGTATAGGCGCGGGCATGCAGGGCCATCAAGCCGCCGCACACATAGTTGGATCGTGAGATACGGGTGCCCGAGAGCGCCTTTTTCATCCAGCGGTTGAACTCGATGCGCTTGGTCCACCAGCGATGGCAAATGCCAACTTTGTCTGTAGGGGCCAGCGGCGAGCCATCGCGATCGTAAAAATAGCCGCTCTTGACGAGAATCGGCAGGCCCTGACGCGTCTGCTGGCCCAGCGCATAGGTCGCGCGCTTCATAAAGTCGGCGTCGATAACCGTCTCGTCGTCATCCAAAAAGACAACGGCATCGTGGCCGAGCACCGCAGCGCAGGCAAGCCCCATATTGCGAATGGCGCCGTATCCGCGCAGGCTCACGCACTCGCCCGAGCCCTTGGGCGCAATCTGCGCCACGCGGTCGGCGATACGCGATGCTTGGGTATTGGTGACTACGGTGACTTTGAGCGAAGGATGCATGTCGACGATTTCGTGCACGCGCCTTGAGACGGCAGGCGTAGCCGAGACAGGGCAAACCACCAAAAGGATAATCCGCGGAATATCGCACGCTTGCTCGAGTGAGGCCAGACAACGATCAAGTTCCGGACGAGTGGCGTCAAGTTGCGTCGAATGATCATAGGCACCGGGAGCGTTCGCGTGGGCGTCATCGCCCGCCCAATACGTTGGAATCACAACTGTAGCATTCATGCCTCACCCTCCTTACAGCACAAAAAACGGGGCGCCGCCAAACACAGGCGACGCCCCGCGACCTAGCTGGTTCCATCATACCCACTTGGGCAAATCATTGCTCGCAAGTCGCAATGTTTATTGCGGATAACCCCAAAAGAGTACCGTGGACAGGCACAATAGCCGCTCGCTTCTATGCGGCGTGTTCTGCCGCCTGAGTCATGCGGGACAGGCGGACCAGCAGCATAAAGCCAACGACCAGCAGCACGCCAATGGAAAGGACGCCCAGCGACGGGTTGCCGGTCAACGAGGTGACGATCGACACTAGGAAGGTGCCCATGACGCTTGCATAACGGCCAAAGATGTCAAAGAAGCCGTAGTACTCGTTGGATTTTTCCTTAGGGATAATGCGGCCAAAGTAGCTACGGCTGAGCGCCTGCACGCCGCCCTGGAACAGGCCAACCATAATGGCAAGCACCCAGAACTCAAAGGCGGTCTTTAGGAAGAACGCGGCGAACAGCACAATGCCCATGTAGGCGGCGACGGCCACCAGAATCATGTTGAGCGTGCCCACGCGACCGGCGAGCTTGCCGTAGATGATGGCGGACGGGAAGGCCACAAACTGCGTGACGAGCAGCGCCAGCACCAGCTGGGTCGAGTCGATGCCCAAAGCCGATCCGTAGCTGGTTGCCATGGAAATGACCGTGTGCACACCGTCGATGTAGAAGAAGAACGCGATCATGTAGACCAGCACGGTCTTGTTGTGGGCGATCTCGCGCATGGTGTGTCCGACCTCGGAGAACACGCCGCCCACGATGTGGCCGATGGTGTCCTGGGGACCGCGCTCGCGACCGTACTTTTGCTTATAGGTGCGAATGAGCGGCAGGGTAAAGATAAGCCACCAGGCACCGGTGATGATAAACGACAGACGCGTTGCCAGCATGGTGGGGACGCCAAGAGCGGGGCCACCCATGATAAGCGCCAGGCAGATGATGAACGGCACGGTGGAACCGATGTAGCCCCAGGCATAGCCCGAGCTGGACACGGCGTCCATGCGCTCGTCGGTGGTAATGTCGGGCAGCATGGCGTCGTAGAACGTCATAGAAGAGTTAAGGCCGATGGTGCACAGCACGTACACGGTCAAAAATGCCATGGCGGACATGGGGATAGCCTGCGCCAGGCAAAGGACCAGGCCCGTGAGGAAGAAGCCCAAGAAGAACTTGATCTTGTTGCCGGCGTAATCGGCAAGCGCGCCCAGAATGGGCATGAGCATGGCAATGACCAGCGAGGCAATCGTCTGCGCGTTGCCCCAGGCGACCACCAGGTCTGCCGAGGAAGCACCGGTATTGATGGCATTAAAGTAGATGGGCACCACCGAGGTATTGAGCAGCACGAGGGCCGAGTTGCCCACATCGTACATAACCCAGTTACGCTCGAGCTTGGTGTATTTCATGGACAGGGCCCCTTCGTATTCGCCCGATATGCAGTTAGTTCATCGTACCCCAATTGTCCAGAGGCGCCGGTAAGGATTCGGCAAAGGGGCACGCACGAGCCCTACTCCTCGCGGTCGAACTCCTCGTCGGCGTCGAGTACGCGGCCGCTGTAGTTGATATGGCCGGTCACGACCCCCATGTCGCCGGTTTCGATAAAGCGGGCGACGGTGAGCTCGTAATCGACCAGCGCGCGGTCAAAGACCTCGGGGAAACTCTCGTTCGAGACCTCGTCAGTAAAGGGGTTCTTCCATGCCAAGTGGCCCAGGTTGCCGGTACGCTCGGGCAGCTCGGTCGTCACACGGTGCGCAAGGCCGTCGAGCAGCGAATAATCGTGCACCAAGCCCTCGAGCAGGGCAATCGCGCGCGTCTTGGCCGAACCGGCCGGCTCGATAGTGCGGTAGAGCAGCTGCATGTCGGCTACAGCGCCGGCGTACTCCCCCGCCGGGATGTCGATACCGTACACGCGCCCGGCGACGTAGCTCATCAGCACGCCGGCAACACGATTGATGCGGTCGGTCGTGACGATCTCGCCCGCCGGCGGATAATCCTCGACCGTTGCCCCATCGCGCTTGAGCTGCAGCATCAGCACGTCCAAGTCGCTTTCGAGCACGGCGTGAACTTGACTGCCCGAAGCCTCGAGCTCGGGGTCGGACTCGACAATGCCAAACTGCTGCTCGTAGACAAAGGGGTGGGCATTGCGGTCGAGCACATAGTGCGACAGCAGGCCCAGCGCAAAGGCACGGCCCAGATTGGCGTCGCGCGGCTGCAGGTGCGACACGCCGTCGCGCAGGCACGAGAACTGGCGCGACATGTGCGAGCGGTGCATAACCTGCGCCAGCAGCGTGCAGTCGGAAACGCGCGGCGTCAGGATGTGGAAGAAGAACGGGTCGGGACCCTGGTTGCCCAGGATAAAGGCGATGCGCTCCTCGTCGGACGTGATAACGCCCTGCGGAAGACGGTCGATGCTTTCCTCGCCAAACAGATGATGCGTAATGAGCGCGGGCATAATAATCCTTTCGATTTCATTCGATGCAATCCATTATGCCCACCGCACAGTCACGCCAAACCTGTAACGGCAAACGATGGCACACCGACCCTTACGCAAGCCCCAGGTGCGCCTTAACCTCGGCAGCGCGACGACGGGACACGGGCACCGTCGAGGTTACGCGATCGAGCCTGAGCTCCATAAGACCCGTAGAGCCAATCTCGACATTGTGCACGTCTTCCAAATTGACCAGATAGCTTCGATGGACGCGAATAAAGCCCTCGGAGCCCAAACGACGCTCGAGCGAGGAGATAGACTCATTAATCAGGTACGTTCCCTCGGAACAGACGGCGTTGCAAAAATCGGCGCGCGCCTCAAAGTAGCAGACATCCGCCACGGGAATGAATACCTTTTTGCCCCCGCGATCCACCGTCAGACGCAAAGGTTGGCGCGGAGCATGAACGACACGGCGAGCGCCCAGGGCGGTCTCGATCTTGTCGAGCGCCTTTGACAAGCGGGCATCCTCGACCGGTTTGACGATGTAATCGACAGCATCGAGGTTATAGGCATCAGCCGCATACTCGGCAAATGCCGTCACAAACACCACGATCGGCGGCGTCTTTAGGTTCTGCAGCGTCTCGGCAAGCTCAATTCCCGAGCGACCGGGCATGGTAATGTCTAAAAACAGCACGTCGGGCTTGTTCGACAGAATCAACTCCACGGCTTCGGTGACATTGCCCGCCTCGGCAATCTGACCTACACGCGTATCCTTTTCCAACAGATAGCGTAGCTCAGCCCTAATGGGAGGCTCGTCATCAACCACCAGGATGTTCCAGCCTTCGGACATATGCGCTTCCCCTCTTTTTCTCTCAATCCAACCGCGCACTACACCGTTAGCGGCGCCGGCTCATGCGGCTCGCCGTTCAACTCTACGATGACCTGTGTTCCCACGCCCTCCTGGGACTTCACGCGCATGCCAGAATCTTCTCCGTAAAAGAAATGGATGCGCTGAAGCACGTTGAAGAGCGCCAGGCCGCAACCTCGCTTGATGGAACCGTCGGCGGTAATGCTCTCGGGCTCCTCTCGGCGATGCTGCTCAAACAGATGCGCACAGACTTCTTCGCTCATACCGATGCCGTCATCTTCGACGGTGATCTCCAAGCCGTCATCGGTCTCAAAAGCCCTAACACGAATAGAAAGCGGCTCGGTCTCGCGCTGCGCATGCTTGATGCAGTTTTCGAGCAGCGGCTGCAAGATAAACGGCGGCACCAGGCTGTCGCGCACCTCAAAGTCGATGTCGACCGAAACGCGCAGACGGCCGTCGCCATACCGGGCCTGCATAAGATTGATGTAACGAGTGCCCTGTTCCACCTCGTGCTCGAGCGTGGTGAGCGTATCGGAATCAGAAAGCGTCTGACGATAATAGTTGGAAAAGTCGATCAGCAGCGACCGCGCCTTGTCGGGCTCGGTTCGAACGAGCGACACGATGGTGCTGATGGTGTTAAACAGAAAATGAGGATCGACCTGCGATTGCAAGGCGCGCAGCTCCACGCGGGCCGTGAGCTCGTCCTGGCGCTCGAGCTCAAAGCTCGCAAGCTGCGTGGAAATGAGGTCGGCAAAGCCCGAGGCAAGCGCCGTCTGGCGCATATCGATGCTGCTCAGACGGGGATAATACAGCTCGAGCGTGCCCACGCAATGCCCGCGCACGGTAAGCGGTGCGACAATACCGGCGCGCAGGCGCGGAAAGTAGCCACCCGTCTCATTGGAGGCGTCGCGCGAAAACACGCTTTGCTCACCGCTGTTGATCACGTTGAGCGTGGTCTTGAGCACCACCGGGGTGCCGGCGGGACACTTTGCCGAATCCTCGCCCCAGCTTGCCAACACCTGCTTGCCGTCGGTAAAGCAGATGGCAGAGGCGATAGTTTCGGACAGGATGATCTTAGAGGCGCCCAGGGCAGCTTCGGGCGTAAGGCCGCGCGACGTGTAGGCGAATATTTTTGAAGCGATGGCGAGCGTGCGGTCGGTTGCGCTCGATGTGAGGTCGTCGGGAACGACAAAGACGTACGAGAAGAAGAAGCACAGCATGACCAGGCCGGCAATAACGACAACGCCCGGAACGGGATTGGGATTATCGGTTAAATCCCAGATAAGCAGCAGGATAAGCGCCGGAACGACAATACCGAGCAGGATGGCCTGAACCACATGCTGGGCCGTACGAAAGACCTTGGTAGAGTTGTAGCTCTTGCCCAGAATCAGCCTGTTTAAATCCACCGTCATCCCCTCTTGTCCGTAGCACCCATAGCAATAAAGAGGGCCGCAAGCGACCCTCTCCATTGCATTATGCAATCAAATACTGTGTTTTACATCCAGCCATCGACAAACGGTATCTTAGGCGCTGTATTTGTTGGCCTCGCCAAAGGTGCCAGCCTCGACGATCCAGCCGTCCTTCATGATGACGTCCATGTTGTCGGTGTTGAGCACGTGGATGTCGGCGGCGACATCACCGTTGACAACCAGCAGGTCGGCGCACTTGCCGGCCTCGATGGAACCGGTCTCGTCCTCGATGTGGCACATCTTGGCACCGTTGAGGGTGGCGCAGGTGATGGTCTCGACCGGAGTGAAGCCGATCTTGTCGACGAACTCGTACATCTCCTCGATGGAGCAGGTGCCGTACGGGGTGACGAAGGAGAAGGAGTCGGAGCCGATCGTCATGACGACGCCGCGCTTCTTGGCCTCGCGCAGGCAGTCGTAGTTGCGCTGCAGCTCCTTCTCGACCAGGGTGCCCTCGTACTTGTCGTGCAGCTCGGGGACGTAGACGGGCGGATAGGTGGCGTACCAGGTGGGCAGGAAGGCGATCGTCGGGGTGAAGAAGGTGCCCTGCTCGGCCATGAGGTCCATGGTGCGCTCATCGATATCGAAGCCGTGAATCAGCTGCTCGCAGCCAAAGCGAACGGAGTCGTAGGCGGCGGCGTGGTTGTTGTAGCAGTGACTCCACACGGGAATGCCGACCATCTTTGCCTCTTCGACCACGGCCTGGATCTCCTCGGAGCAATAGTGCTGGTCGCGACCGGAATCCCAACGCCAGATGCCGCCACCGGTAGCCCAGATCTTGATGGCATCGGGGTTCTCGCGCAGGCGACGACGGACGGCCTTGCGCAGATCCCAAGGACCATCGACCTGGTCGCCCCAGGGATGGGATTCCTTGTTGAGCTCCTGGGTGCAGTGGTGGGAGTCACCGTGGCCGGCAACGCGGCAGAAGCCAAGACCAGTGGCCAGAACGCGCGGGCCCTTGAAGACGCCCTTGTCGATGCAGTCGCGAATCTGGATACCAAAGCGGCCGATCTCGCAGACGGTGGTGAGGCCGTGGGTGAGGCAGTCGTAGGCCTGCTTGACGGCGACGGCCTGTTTCTCGAGGAGCGGCTGCATGACCCAGTCGGTGTCATCGTCGGTCAGGTTGCCCGAGAAGTGCAGGTGGGTGTCGATCAGGCCGGGAAGGACGGTCTTGCCGGCGGCGTCGATAACCTCAACGCCCTCGGGAAGGTCCTGCATAGCACCGGCATACTCGATCTTGCCGTTGTCGTCGACGAGAACGAGGGAGTTCTCGACCGGCTCGGCACCGGTACCGTCGATGAGCTTGCCGCCAACGATTGCGTACTTAGTGGACATGGTTCCTCCTTATGGATCCATATAGTGGGCGAGGCCATGTTGGGTTATGGCCTCACAAAGCTACCCAAGTGGTGCCGGGTTCGGTGCGCGGAAGAGAGGGGTCCGCGCACCCGATCCGCCCCGGCTAGGCGTTATTTTTTTCGGGAATTGGTGAAGGCCATGAGGGCCAGGCCAACGGCCAGCCAGCCGATCACGATGCTCCACTCCACCATGTTGAGGGAGGCGGGAGAGAACGGGACCACGAGCAGGCCAATGATGACGGCGCAGGCAGCGACAGCGAGGCTGATGCCAAACTTGCCGCCGGGCACCTCGTAGGGACGAGGCAGGTCGGGCTCGGTGAAGCGCATGCGCAGGCAAGCGAGGGCGACCATGCCGCAGGAGAAGATGAAGGCGAGAGCCGACACGTTGGTCAGAGGGATGAGCATGTTCTTGCCCAGGAACGGACCGATGACGGTGATGACGCCCAGAACGGCGCAGGCGAGCTTGGGAGCGCCGGACTTGGGATCGACCTCGGCGAACTTCTCGGGCAGCTGGCCCTTGCGGCCCATGGCGAGCATGATGCGGCTCGTGGCGCCGTAGAAGGAGTTCATCGGGCCCATGGGTCCAAGCGTGGCGATGACGAGCATGGCCAGGTACAGGAGCATGTTGATGCCCTTGAGGCAGGCAAGCGCGGGAACCGGGCTCTTAACAAACTCATGCCAGTCGAGGATGGTGCCGAACGAGTAGATGCAGACCATGTAGAAGCCGCCGGCGGCCAGCAGGGCCAGGGAGATGATCTTGCCGAACTTGTTCCAGTTGAGGCCCTCGGCTGCTTCCTCAGCCTGCTGAGGAATGGTATCGAAGCCGGCGTAGAAGAACGGGGTCAAAACCAGGACCGACACGATGCCGGCGAACAGGCTGGTGCCCTCGGTAGCGGGCTTGCCGCCGCCAGCACCGGTGACCTGGGAGAACACGGGCATGGCGTGTTCCGGCGAACCGGTGAACAGCGAGACACCCATGGCGAGCAGCATGCCGCAGAGCAGAGCCTTGGTCAGGAAGGCCTGGAGCTTGGCGGCCGAGCTGGCACCGCGGAAGTTGAGGAAGATGACGTAGACTGCAAAGCCGAGCGCGATTAGCGTCGGGAACAAGTAAACGTCGGCGCCCAAGATGGTGTAGAGCTTGACGGCGCGCAGCCACTCAAGACCGGGCAGGCTGCCGAACATCTCGGACACGAGGGTCGAAATGGCGATGGCCTCCCACGGGCACAGGATGCCGTTGCCCAGGGCCAAAAGCCATCCGGTGATGTAGCTCAGCGTACGGCCAAAGCTACGATCGACATACTCGACGATGCCGCCCGAGATGGGGATGGCAGCCGTGAGCTCACCGAAAACAGCTCCGACGGGCACGAGGAAGATTGCACCCAAGAGGAATGCGATCATAGCGGGAACGGGACCGCCGCCCACGACCATCCAGTCGCCAACCTGCAGAACCCAACCGGTACCGATGATGGCACCAAAGCCGATGGTGAAGAAGTTCCAGAGCGAAAGCGTTTTCTTCATGCCGCCGTTATCTTCGACTGCAACTTCTGCGTTCTTGTCCGCCATTGTTCCCCTCCTTTCCTTTTTGACGCCCCTTGACGTCACCCCTTGCGCGGTCTGTTTTGCCGCGCGCTTTTATTTCGTGGCTTTAAGATACGGCCTTGGCACAGCAGCGCCGCTTGTGGCTCGACCGAAGGCAGAACTGCAAAACGAGCGGCGCCGTTTTTGGGACGAACGGCAGCCAATTTCACTGGCCCCGGATAAGCGGTTGGTACGGCCTCAATTCTGCTTGGCTTTCGGCCGCCGAGGCCCACGTCCCCCTTTTCGGGCCGCCCGCATAGCTTTTGGTGCACGCCCCCATTTGAAGCGCGCCTTTTTATGTAGGATAGGAATCTACACATGAGACGAGGCGATTCGAATGACCAACGAATACAACGACGGCGAGCGGCGTCAACGAAACGTGCGCCTTGCCGGGCGCAACGTACCAACGCCAAGAAACCCTTCCGAGCCAAGCAGGGGCGATGTTGCCATCTCGTCTCGCCAACGCACCACCAACGCAGGGCATAGCGCACGTCAAAGATCGCGTGCCGGGAAGTCCTCACTGCCGATTCGACGTTTGCGCATCGCACTTTGCTCCGTCATGGCCTGCCTCATCTTTGTATTTTTAGGTTCTTGTATCTCCCATGGCTCGGCAGGCCTCGAGCCCTCCGTCGAGAGCAAATTGCTTAACGCTCCCGTCGAGCCCGGGTACACATTTGCATTTTCCACCCCGCGTTCGCAATGGAAAGCCGGCACCATGCCCCATATCTACCAAATCGACCCCGCATGGTCGGAGCTGCCCTACGCCGGAGGAACTATCCGCCAAAACGGCTGTGGCCCTACCTGCCTCACCATGGTCTACATCTTTAAGACTGGAAACACCGACAAAACGCCGGTCGACATCTGTGCCCTCGCCGAATCTGGCAATTATGCCCCCACCGGAGCCACCGAGTGGTCCTTTATGATAAGCGGTGCGGCACGGCTCCACCTTTCGGGAACTCAGCTCTACAACACACGCAACTCGCTCACACGGGCACTGCGTTCGGGCGTACCCGTCATCGCGTCCGTGCGGCCGGGTACCTTCACCAACGTAGGACACTACATCGTACTTTACGGCATTGACGATGCCGACCAGATAGGCGTTTACGATCCCAACTCGCAAAGCCGCAGCGCTCGCCGCTGGGGCGTCGTAGAGGTCCTCAACGAAATCGAAGTCATGTGGGCCTACTACTAATCATCGGGGACGTTCTTAAACGACCAGTTGTTGGAGACAGCCTTACGAACGCTATTCGTGGACGGTCGTAGAGGACTGTCCTGAACTGCCGGAAACTGCCGCTAACGGAAAATGCGTCCCTCTTTGGAGCTCGCTAATGGGATGCGCTTTCCGTTAGTGGCCCGTTTGGGAAACTGTGGACCACTTTTCGGCCAAATTCCGGGATGCATTTTCCGATTGAAGACCTTAGAGGAAACTGCGCCCCATTTTGGACGCTCATTCTGGGATGCACTCTCCCACGGCCTGCAACGCCCCTCATGAACAGCCACCTCAATAGCAAAAGCCCCGCAGTCGGAGCGGACTGCGGGGCTCATGAAGAGAGGCTAGTTTGTGGACGCTTTGCCTGGCGCCCACGAGAGAGGCAACAGAGTAGAAACTACTCGTGGATGCGGGTACCGGAGAGGCCGGCCATGGTCTCGGCGGCCTTGTCCAGAGCGCCGATGATGCAGGTGCGGCCCTTGCGGGAACGGGCGAACTTGATGGCAGCACGGACCTTGGGCTCCATGGAACCCTTGCCGAACTGACCCTCGTCGGCCAGGCGCTCGGCCTCGTCGGCGGTGATGTCCTCGAGCTCCTCCTGGTTGGGCTTGCCAAAGTTGATGGCGACATGCTCAACGGCAGTCAGCAGGAACAGAACGTCAGCGTCGCAGTCCTCGGCCAGCAGCTCGCCGCCCAGGTCCTTGTCGATGACGGCGGGAACGCCCTTGTAGCAACCCTTGTTCTCGTAGTCACGGACGACGGGGATGCCGCCGCCACCGCAGGCGATGACGATGAACTCGTTGTCGAGCAGGTTGAGGATGGAGTCAGCCTCGACGATCTTCTTGGGATCGGGGGAGGCGACGACGCGACGCCAACCGCGGCCGGAATCCTCGACAAAGACCTTGGAGGGGTCCTCGGCCATGAACTCCTTGGCCTGCTCCTCGGTATAGAAGGGGCCGATGGGCTTGGTCGGGTTCTTGAACGCGGGGTCGTCCGGATCGCACTCGATCTGGGTGACGACGGTGGCGGCGTGCCAACGCTTGTAGCGTTTGTGCATCTCGCGGCCGATGCCCTGCTGCAGGTGATAGCCAATGTAGCCCTGGGACATGGCGCCGCACTCGGGCAGCGGCATCTCGGGGGTGCCGATGGCGTCGTGGGCGGCGGCGAAGGCGTTCTGGATCATACCGACCTGCGGGCCGTTGCCGTGGGTGATGATGATCTCGTTGCCCTGCTCGATGAGACCGAGGAGCGCGTGGGCGGTGTTGCTCACGGCCTCGATCTGCTCGACGGGGTTGTTGCCGAGAGCGTTGCCGCCGAGGGCGACGACAATGCGATCGGGCTTGCCAAGAGGCTTAGACATTGCTGGAATCCTTTCTGTAAAAGGCCTACAACCCATTAATAACCCGTGTCCGTGCGATACGCGAGTTTATTAAGGTTTATATTCCTGTTATCCCTCATTTTATTCATTTTTAAAATAGCTAAGCGGCGAACGGTCGATTTTACCCGCTCAGCGTAAAGAACCCCAGCTCAGGCACATCTAAGCCATTTACGTGCAACTTTATTTAAATACAGCACGGATTAGAGTGGATTATGCAAACTATATCTTTGCTAAACACAAAACGGACAGCGCAATATCTTACTCGCACTATACGAGATTCTATGCACTAATAAGACGAGTATGCACCCTTACAAAAACATGGGTCATTTCATCCAGCATAAGGAATAAAGAAGAGCTCCGAAAAGGCGCCCAGCCCCAAAGTACGGGGACAAAAGACGGCAGCACCCTTATCTCCCCCCGCGTCCCAAAGTAACGCTCCTTTCGTGGCAAAGCCGCGAAACAGCGAAAGGGACATAAGGCCCCCTCAGCCAAGCCCTTCATCAGCCCACACAATCCTAGAACGTAGTCGTAGCAGGATCTGAGGGCTAACCTTCGCGGACATTCCGCAGGACGAAAGAACCCCCGCCGCACGTAGTGCGCAGCGGGGGTTCTTTCAT
>CABQJJ010000040.1 GCA_902464485.1 uncultured Collinsella sp.
CAATAGGTGCATCGACGCCCGGGGTCAAGCCCTGCAACAAAACATCAGCAGCAGACAGCAAAATTTCCGGACGCATGGAGCCCTCGTTATCGGCGTGGGTGTCGAGCATGAGCACCAGGTGGTCCGGGCGCTCCCCCGCCGTGAGCTCATAGTCCACCAGTGTGTGGTCAAGGTCAAGACGCTTGCTCTTCTTACCGCGCGCGTAGTCGATGCCATGGCCTGCACGCAATGTGTCGATCGCGGCGCGCACCTCATCGGCGCTCACGGGTGCCTCGGGGTCCAGGTGCAGGTCGATACGATACGACAGGCGCGTGAGCTGGGCCGTGAGCGCCGGCGTGCGCACGTCGATGTAGGCGGCCTCGATGGGCGCCAAATCGGCCGGGGACGCCGCGGCCAGGCGCTCAAAGGCCTCGTCGAGCGCAACGAACTCAGTCATAAACAGGTCATACCACTCGCAGGTCGACGACGTGCCAACGGGTAGCGCCGAGGAGAAACCCACGCGCATGTGCGGAGAGAAGCCCTGCGTGACGGCATAGGGCAGGCCCGCACGGCGCACGATGCGTTCAATGGTATGAATCAGTTCCAGGTGACCCAGGTACTTGAGGCGATCGCGTTTGCCATAGCGAACGCGAAGCCTAAAGAGCGTGGGGTTGTCGGTCAAGCGCTCACTCATGCGCGATCACCCACCAATACGTTCTTGGCATGGAGCGTGGGGCAGATTCCGCAGCCGGTGCACGACGTGCGGGTGCAATCGGGCGTCGTAACGCCCTCCAGCGAGCGGCGGTATTCGCGCTCGAGGAAGCCGCGCGAGCAGCCGGGGCTCACGTGCTCCCAGGGCAGACGCCAGTCCAGCCCATAGGGCAGGTGCACGAGCTCGTTGAGGTCGATGCCGTTTTTGGCCGCAGCTGACTTCCAGTTGTCAAGCGAGAAATGCTCCACCCAGGCGTCAAAACGCGAGCCCGCACGCCAGGCATCGATGATGACAGGCGTCATGTCGCGGCCGGCGCGAGACAGCGCGGCCTCGACGAGCGAGGTCTCGGCATCGTGGTAATGCACGCGTACGGCACGGTTGCGAACGCTCGTGATGAGCAGCTTTTGGCGACGCTTGACGTCGTCGTAGTCGAGCTGCGGGCACCACTGGAACGGCGTTGCCGCCTTGGGAATAAACACCGAAACCGAGATGGACACCGAGATGGAGCCGCGGCGCGCCTTGGGCACCACGGAACGGCCAAGTTCCAGCACGTGATCGGCCAGGTTGGCAATGGCCACGATATCCTCGTCGCGCTCACCGGGAAGACCCATCATGAAATAGAGTTTCATGCGGTTCCAACCGGCCTCGAAAGCCGCCTTGGCCGCGCGGTCCAGGTCCTCCTCGGTCACATTCTTGTTGATGATGTCGCGCATGCGCTGACTGCCGGCCTCGGGGGCAAACGTCAGACCGCCCTTCTTTTCGCCGGCGACCGACTCGGCCATATCCACGCCAAACGAATCCAGGCGCTGCGAAGGAATGGACACGCGAATACCCGTGTCCTCCAGACGCCGGTTAAGGCGACCGAGCACATCGCGGATGCAGGAGTGATCGGTGGTCGAAAGCGAGGTAAGCGACACCTCGTCATAGCCGGTCTTTTCCAGGCCCTTGATCACCGAGGACACAATCTGGTCTGCCGAGCGCTCGCGCACCGGACGATACGTCATGCCGGCCTGGCAAAAACGGCAGCCGCGAGCGCAGCCGCGCAGGATCTCGATAGACAGGCGATCGTGAACGAGCTGCGCGTAGGGCACGCACGACTGCGACAATGGATTGGTAGCGCCAAAGTCCTCGACGACGCGCTTGTAGACCACCGGCGGCACGTCCTTACCCTCGCGCGGCACGGTATAGCCGTGAGGCGAGCAGGGCTCGTCGTGGCGTACCTCATACAGCGACGGCACATAGGTACCGGCGACGGTCGCAAGCCGCTCAACGACCTGGGCGCGTGGGACGCCCTCGTCACGCAGACGGCGATGCAGCTGACAGATCTCGAGCAGCGACTCCTCACCCTCGCCAATCAGGATGGCATCGAAGAAGGCTGCATACGGCTCGGGGTTATAAACCGAAGGTCCTCCGGCGACGATGATGGGATCGTCCTCGGTGCGGTCGGCCGCCAGCAGCGGAATGCCAGCTAGGTCGAGCGCCTCGAGAAAATTGGTGACGGCCATCTCGTGTGGCACGTGCATACCGACGATATCAAACGAGGCCACGGGTGCTGCGCCCTCGAGCGATAGCAGCGGGATACCAGCCTCGCGCATGGCGTCGCCCATATCGGGCCACGGCACATAGCCGCGCTCACAGGAGATGCCCTCGGCCTGGTTAAGGATGTTGTACAGGATGGCAATACCCTGGTTGGGCAGGCCGACCTCGTACACGTCCGGATAAATCATGCAGCAACGATAGTCGGCATCGGCCTTGGAGAGCGTGCCCCATTCATGGTCGATATAGCGACTCGGCTTCTCGACCTTTGCGAGCAACGGCTCAATCAAATGAAAACAGTCTTGGTATACAGCACGCAAAAGAAACCCCTAAGCAGCGAGATCGGATGCATCCTCGAAAGGATTCATAGGACGGGTGGCACCGGCGACCGTGGTCACCAGGTCGCGGACGCGCGAGAACGTAGCGGTAACAACCTCATTGGCACGGCCGTAGTCCACATCGCGCTCGTAGAGCGACACGAGCGCGCGGCCCATGCCATAGGTGCCCGCGGCGGCGGTAAGCGCCTTGACGGCAAACCCGATGTGCGGCGTCTGCTTCACCAATGCGCGGGTGACGGCGCGAATCACCAGACCGCCGGCGAGCACGCCTGCGACCTCGTAGCCACGCTCGGGCTTAATGCCGCGCCCAAAGATGGTAGCAAGCTCAAAAAGCATGCCCACCTGAGCGAGCGCCATAACGGGATAATCGGCTCCCGGCAAAAACACCAGCGCGCCGGTCGCCATATTGGTGAGGGCACAAGAAGTGATAATACGGTTGGCAGCGGCAATGCGCATAAAGGCAAAGTTCGCCGCGAAAGCCGTCTCCTTGTCCGTGCGATCGAGAATCCAGCGGGCAAGCGTCTCGAGCAGATACGTCTTATCGGTAGCAGCCACCGCGCCGAGCATGGGCGTGGACTCTTGGATAAAAGGCACCTCGACGGCGGACTCAGCCAGCACGCACACGGGGGCGCCGGCAATCACAAGCTCCTGTACGGCGCTCTCGA
This sequence comes from uncultured Collinsella sp., assembly GCA_902464485.1. GTDB lineage: Bacteria > Actinomycetota > Coriobacteriia > Coriobacteriales > Coriobacteriaceae > Collinsella. The sequence continues at coordinate 3,231 of CABQJJ010000040.1, forward strand.
GGCGGTCAGACCCGCACGAAAGCACCAGCACCACATCGGTATCGGTCTTGGGGATGATACGCTCATCACCCAGGCGCTCAACGCGCACAATACCCGACGTCGTCTGTGGCACGAAGGCATCGCGTACCGTCTCGACCAAAAAACGCGACGCAGACGAATCGAGGTAGACGGACACGCGAACCGGCGTGTCGGAATCCTTCTTGGTAGTCGCGCCCATCTTAAAGACGCGGGTCAGCTTGTCCACGGGAATCTTCATAGCAAACCCCTCCAGCGGTTACGCGGCGCCCGAACGATGCCGCCATATGGATTGTACGATACCCACCGTCAGCAACTGGATCATCATCGAGGACGAGCCAAAGCTAATAAACGGCAGCGGAATACCGGTAATCGGCATCATGCCGATGCACATGCCGATGTTCTCGAAGGTCTGGAATGCCCACATGCCGACGATGCCCACGCACGAGAGCCGCAAGAAGAGCGACTCGCACTTAAAGGCGACGCGAATCGTGGAGAAGATCAACAGCACGTACAGGCAAATCAACAAGAAAGAGCCGCAGAAACCAAAGGTCTCGGACAAAAAGGCAAACACGAAGTCGGTGTGGAACTCGGGCAAAAAGCCGCCGGCCGACTGCGTGGCATGCCCCAAGCCCTTACCAAAAAATCCGCCCGAGCCAACAGCGATCAGTGATTGCTGCAGGTTGTAGGCATCGTCAGAATCGGCGTTCTCGGGATCGATGAAGACCGTCAGGCGATTCATCTGGTACTGCTTGATCAGAACATCGTGGCCCAAAAGAGAATCGAAGACCGAATCGAGCGCCAGGACGAGCGCCACCAAACCCACGAGCAGAGCCAAAGTCGACAGCACCCATTCGCGGCGCGCACCGCTCATGCAGATGACGATAGCGCCCGACACCAGCACGACCAGGCCCGAACCCAGATCGCCCATAGCAACGACAGCCAAAAACGGAACGGACAGCATGCCGCAGAGCTTGATGTAGTCACGAACGGTATCAATGCGCCCGTTGTACTGCGAGCCGAGCGTGGCGATAAAGAAAATCGTGATGAGCTTGGCAAGCTCTACCGGTTGGAACGTCAGGCCAATACCGGGAATCTTAATCCAGCCCGTCATGCCCAGGCCGCCCGTATATGACAGACCTGGAATCTTGGGCGAGAAAATCACGATGAGGTCGATGACGAGCAGCGCCGTCGAGAAGTTGGAGATGCCACGCAGATCGGTGCGCCACACGAGCACCGCAAGCACCGTACCGATACCGATACCCAACAGGTGGCGCGAGAACGAGGCATCGGCCTTAAACTGCGAGGCCGACCAAATGATGATGGCACCATAGGCAACGAGCGCCACGGTGGCAAGCAACACGCCGATATGTACCTTCTGACGGAACGTACCGCGCGAAGCCGAAAGCTGCCTATTGACGCGATCCAGGCTGCTCCGGGAGCCGCTCTTTTTTTGACGGAACAGGTCCGCCGGCGAAAAATCCATCGCAACCTCCTATCGAACCGAGGAATCGCCCGATGCCGAGGATGTGTCGGGCTCGTCGTAAATTGCACCAAGCACGTCGCGAACAACATGCAAAGCGGTATCGGAACCGCCACCACCCTGCTCGAGCACCGTCGCTATTACGTATTTAGGATCATCTGCCGGAGCGTAAGCACAAAACCATGCATAGTCGTCCTCGCCATTCTTCTCGCCCGTGCCGGACTTGCCGTACACTTGCGGTGTCAAGCTGTTAAAGTGCGCCGCCGTCGAGGTCGATGCCGTATAAATCACGTCGTGCATGCCATTGCGGACAAGTGCAAGATCCGACTCACTGTGGAGCTTGGCCTCCAGGCGCTTCTTCTTGCCCTTGCCGTTGTACTTGTAGGCGTCGCCGTCGCCATCGCGCGACACTGCCGACAAAAACACATGGGGCACGTACTGCTTGCCGCCGTTGGCAAGACCCATGTAGGCGCATGCCATCTGCAGCGGCGTCACCAAAATGTCACCCTGCCCGATGGCGATGTTGGTCATATCGCCAGCATTCCACTTGCGGTCCTCGGCCGAAGCGTCGGTAAAGAACGACTCTTTCCACTCGGCATCGGGAATACGGCCCGCGCCCTCACTCGGTAAATCAATGCCGCAGGTCTTGCCCAAGCCCCAGCGACGAAAGACCTCTTGCAGACCTTCGGGGTGCTGGTCGTTGTAGAAAAACGCCTTGCCCATATCGTAGAACACGGGGTCGCAGGAGTTAGCGATACCGGACTGCAGCGTCATGACACCATGTCCGGATTGAAGCCAGCAACGCTTGCCCCAAGCCTTTCCCAGACCCGTCCAATAGCCGGTGCAGTTGGTTGTCTGGGTCGACGTATAAGTTCCAAACTCAAGGCCAGCCAACGCCGAGAGGGGTTTAATGGTCGAAGCAGACATGTACTGGCCGCTAATGGCGCGGTTGAGCAGCGGATGCGAACCCTCGTCATCGTTGAGCTCGGTCCACACGTCGTTGGAGACACCGCCAATAAACACCGACGGATCAAACTTAGGCTCGCTCGCCATGCCCAAGATCTCGCCATTGTTGGGATCAAGGCACACCACGGCACCGTTTCCGGCGTTGCTGTAGCCCGTGGTCTTAGCAAGGTCGATAGCGTTCTTTAGTGCCGTTTCGCACGCCTGCTGAATCTTGAGATCGAGGGTGAGCTTAATGTCCGAACCGGCCTTCGCGGGAACGGCGCCGGCCTGCCCGACAACATTGCCCGAGGCATCAACCTTCACGGTCTGCTCGCCACGAATGCCCTGCAGCAGATTTTCGTAGTAAATCTCTACGCCAGCCTGGCCCACAATATCGCCCGATTGATACGAGATCTGGCCCGCGGCGCTATCGTCGCTACCCGAAGACTTCTTGTTCTGAGCCTTGAGCTGCTCGGACGTAATAGTGCCGGTATAGCCCAGGATATGACAGGCAGTCTCGCCGTACGGATACTGGCGCTCGGTGCGCTCGGCGATCTTCACGCCGGGAAACTCACCAGCATGCTCCTGAATGTAGGCGACCGTCGAGCGACGCACGTCAGTCGCGATCGTATGCAGGCTCTGAGCGCCCTCAGAATTGTCCTGAATATTACGGAGCACCGCGATATAGGGCATGCCCAGTACGTTAGCAAGATGGCGTACCAGCACCTTATCGTCAGCCAAGTCGCGGTATGCGACGACGGCAAGCGACGGGCGGTTTTTCACCAACGCGACACCGTTGCGATCGAGAATGCGGCCACGCACGGCCGGCGTGGTAACGGTACGGGTCTGGTTGCTCTTGGCCTGCTTGTCGTAGTAGTCCGACGAGACCATCTGCATGCCCCACAGCTTAACGGCAAGCGCAGCAAACAGAGCGCCCACACCGGTGGTGAGGATGGAGAAGCGGCCCTTAAAGGCCGTAGCCGCCGTATTGCCCTCGCCCTCGGTGGCGCGCGGGGCCGTTCCGTGCTGTGTGTCGTAGGTAAAGCGGGAGTCACCGCGGCGCATGATAACCAGCGCGACTGCAATGGCCACGACCAGCACGATACCGGCGATAACAACCGTCATCTGGGAAGACATCTACAGGCCTCCCCTATTTGAGCTTACGGGTCTTGGGCTTAAAGCGCATGCCCGTCTGATGTCCGCCGCGTGCGGAGAACCCGTAACCGGACTGCGGCGCGAAGCCTGACATCAAAAATGGAACGGCGACCAAGCCCGTCAAGATCGAGGACGGCAGGGCGTGTCCAAAGACCGCGACCACAAAACTCGACTCCAGACCCATAAACAGCAAGATAATGCTGTAAATCACGTTAATGACCAGTGCGAAGGTGCCCACCGTGATGCCACGAGCACTCGGGCTGCCGCCCGTCTGACCGGCAGCGCTGTGCACCAGGGCAAAGCTGCCCACTGTCAGCAGCAGCGACATCACGCCCACCGGCACGGCTGCCGACAGGTCGTAGAACAGGCCGCTGCAAAAACCGCAGATGACGGCACGCGCAGGATTGCCCGAGAACACACTCAAGCACACCAGGATAATCATAAAGTTGAAGCGACCGCCCGCAATGGTAATCTGCGGCGCCAAACCCGCCTGCAGCAGGACGCAGATAATGGCGGCAATCGCAAACGTGCGAGAGCTCGCCCCCTGCTCGTGTAGATCCATGGACATGCCCCCTATTCGCTCGAGCCCGAGTCGGTCGTGTCGGACGCATCGGAGTTTTCATCCGAACTCTCGTCCTTGGTCTTGGTCGCCGCATCGCGCGAGGTGCCCTGCGGCTTGCCATTGGCGGAACTCACATCGTCGTCCGAAGCGGACTGTTCATCGGTAAGCGACGTAATGACAAGCACTTCTTCATTGTTCTCGGCCGTAGTCTGAGCGCGCACGACAATGGTGTAGTACACGTCGTTGGCAGACTTCTCCACCGAGGAAACGGTACCAAGCGGCAGGCCCTTAGGAAACACGCCGCCGATACCCGAAGTCACGATAATGTCCCCCACCTTAACATCGGAGTCGACGCTCACGTACTCAAGACGCAGTGTGCCATCGGGCTGGCCCTGCAGCATGCCCTGTGCGCGGGTGTCCTGCACCATGGCGGACACGCCCGAGTTCTCGTCACCGATCAGGCGCACGGTCGACGTCTTGGCCGAAACCTCGATAATCTGGCCGATGACACCGGCTGAGCTCGTCACGGGCATGTTGATGGTAAGCCCGTCGGCAGAACCCTTATCGATGGTAACGGTCGACGTCCAGGCATCACCCGAGGCGCCGACGATACGCGCCGCAGTGGACTTGAGGTTATAAGTCGATTGCAAACCCACCAGGCCCTCAAGGCGTTCGGCTGTCTTTTGGGCCTCGGAAAGCTCTGCGACCTTGGAGGTCAATTCCTCGTTCTGCTTCTTAAGGTCGTCGAGTGACTCCTGCGAAGCCGTGAGGTTGGAGAACACGTTGCCGACGGCGTTGAACGGCGCAGCCACGGCCGAGCCCACGAAACGCACCGGCGAGGTAATCGTCGTCACGCCCGAACGCACGGCATGAATCGGCCCTGCCTCGCCCTCGCGAATGTAAAACGTGAGCAGCAACACCGAAATCAGGCTGAAAACAATCAACGGGCGCATACCCGTTGATTGTCGCTTGGTATTCAGATTTGAAGAGAAACCCGAAGTTCTTGCCAAATGGAATCCACCTTTTGGAATTAAGCATTGGTCTGGACGAAGCCACCGTCAAACGCGTTGGCCTCGAGCACGCGGGCACAGCCGTTTACGACGTTGTCAAGCGCCGTGGGGCTGACGTTGACCGAAACACCGGTCTCGTCGCGCAGGCGCACGTCGAGGCCGCGCAGCAATGCGCCGCCGCCGGTCAGCAGAATGCCGTAGTACATAAGGTCCGAGGCAAGATCGGGCGGCGTGGCGTCAAGAGCGTCCTTGACGGCCTTGGCCATCTCGTCAAGCGGCTTGTTAAGCGCGCGACGGATCTCCTCGCTCTCGATGCGCACGGTCTTGGGTAGGCCCGTGATCACGTCGCGGCCGTTGACCTCGACATCGAGCTCGTCCTTGAGCGGCACGGCAGATCCGACCTTGATCTTGATATCCTCGGCTGTACGCTCGCCGATAGCCAGGTTATAGGCATCGCGAACGTGGGTAAGGATGGCCTGATCGAACTCGTCACCGGCAATGCGGATGGACTGCGAAACGACGATACCGCCCATAGCGATAACGGCGACCTCGGTGGTGCCGCCACCAATATCGATGACCATGGAGCCGGTGGGCTCCTCGACAGGCAGGTCGGCGCCGATAGCAGCTGCCATGGGCTCCTCGATCAGATACGCCTGACGAGCACCGGCCTGAATCGTAGCCTCAAACACGGCACGCTTCTCGACCGACGTGACGCCGGAGGGTACGCATACGACGACGCGAGGACGCGGAGTCCACGGATAGCGCTTCTCAGAAGCCTTATCGATAAAGTAACGAAGCATGGCCTCGGTAACGTCGAAGTCGGCGATGACGCCGTCCTTAAGGGGACGCACGGCGACGATGTTGCCGGGCGTACGGCCGAGCATGCGCTTTGCCTCGATACCGACAGCCAGGATGCGCTCGTCGTTCTTGTCGATGGCGACGACGGAGGGCTCGCGAATGACGATGCCCTTGCCGCGCACGGAGACAAGCGTGTTGGCGGTGCCGAGGTCGATGGCAAGATCGCCCGCATAGCTACCGAAGAACATATCCATCAAAGAAAACAACGCAACTCCTGATGTGTTGGATGATTGCTGGAAAACTACTAGCCCATCATACTAGCGCAAGCCCGGCACCTCACTTGCGGTGAAGCACCGGGCAGCGCCAAATCTCATAAGGTCACTACTGGTTGTCAGCGGCCGAGAAATCAATGTCGAGCGAGGAGACGGCCCAGCCGACATGGTTGTCGGAGCGCACGAATTTGACGATGTACTCCTGCTCGCCGCCCTTGGACAGCGACACTTTGACCTTTGCCGTAGTCTCGGTCATCGACTGATCCATGCCCTCAATCGAGGCGGTAGCGCCTTGCGGAATAGAGGAGATAATCATCGACTTGGCGTCCTCCGAAAGGTTCGTGGCCAGGTACGACTCGGCCTTGGCGGTATCGCCGTCGCCGGCTGCCTGGAACAGGTCGGTGAGTACAGACTCCTGCGAAGGGAAACCGAGACCGCGCGTATAGGCAAAGCCCAGGCCGCCCACGGCAAGAACGATCAACAGAAGCAGAACCAAGAACACCTTGAGGCCCGTGTGGCGGTGGCGACGACGGACCTTGGCCTCCTTGCGATCCTGCTGAACCATCTCGGACTCAGACAAGGTAAAGAACCCCGTATCGGACGGGTCAGGCATAAACTGTCCAGTCTGGCCGGCAGGATCGAGCGGATCGACGGCAGGCGCGTCCATCGCGGGAGCGGGGGCCGTCGCCATGGCGGTCTGAGCCGAAAGTGCAGCGAGCGAGTCCTGCACGCGAGCAAGCTCGTCGGCCTGCTCGGGCGTCAGCTGGTAAATGCCATCGGCGGTAGCGGTGTTAAATGCGTCGAGTGCCTCGGAAGGACGACCGGCAGCAGAGAGTGCCTCGCCCATGCCAGCGTTCAGCGCACGGCTGTCGTCGCGCGGACCGGCAAAATCGATGGCCGTGCGATAGGTCTCCACGGCGTCCGCGGGTCGGCCAAGCTTGATGAAGCAGCGGCCGAGCTCGCCAAGGGCGGCAGCAGGAGCCGGGTTGGCACCGTCGATGGCTGCCTGGCGGAAGGCGGTGCCGGCATTGGCGTAGTCGCCCGACTGGAAGAGCGCGTTACCCAGGCCCAGGTAGGCCTTAAATGGCGTGGCGTAGGATGCGTCCTGAGTGGCGGCAGAGAATGCCTGGGCAGCCGTGGTGTAGTCGCCCACGGCGGCGAGCGCTTTGCCGCGGTTGGTGAGCAGCGCGCCGCGCTTGCCATAGGTTCCGTCGTTAAGAGCGGCGGCGTAGGCCTCGGCAGCCTCGGCGTACATACCCAGGTGCATCAGGGCGTTACCGCGCAGATGGTCGGCCTCACCCATGATCTCGCTGGGGGTCTTTGCTGCACCGAGCATCTGGGCGGCAGCGGAAAAATCACCCGCGCGGTAAGCAGCGCGGCCCTGTTGGATCAACTGGCTATTCAAGGAAGTCCCCTTTTTACTCGTGAACGATCTCGACATGGACGATCTCGTCGCCGGCACGCAGCTGCGAAATCACGTCGAGGCCCTCGACCGTGGTGCCAAAGACGGTGTAACCGGAGTCCAGGTTGTGCTGGGCACCCAAGCAGAAGTAGAACTGGGAACCAGCGGAATCGGGATCCATAGAACGTGCCATGGCAAGCGCACCGTCCACATGGCTGTTGCGCGGGTTGGCGGCGAACTCTCCCTTGATGCAGTAACCGGGGCCACCGGTGCCGGGCATACCGTCGGGGCCCTCAAGGCCGGCAGCGACGTCAGCGCCGGACATATCGCGGGTATTGGGGTCGCCGCCCTGGATCACAAAGCCGGGCACATAGCGGTGAAACTTAAGCCCGTCGTAAAAGCCCATCGTGGAAAGCTCACAGAAGTTCGCCACATGGATGGGAGCACCCTCGCCGTCAAATTTGACCTTTATCGTGCCCTTCGACGTCTCGATGATCGCACACTCGTCACCAGCGAGCTGGTACTCGGGCGTATAAAGCTCTTTCTTAAAACCAAACATGTGGTTCCTTCCTCGTGCGTTTAAAGCATATTTGTACGAATTGTAGCAATAAGCACGGGCTTCCATCAATTGCGCACGCAGGTTATGCCGGCGGAGGGCAACAAATTACGAACGCGGTTGCGGCTTCCAGGCGCTCACATTGGCATCGTACTGGTTAAGGGCGCTGTTGCCGCCCTGTGCGATGGGCGCCAAGATTTCGCTCTGGCGGGCGCTCAGCGACTCGCCATCGGGAATGGACAGCGAGATATCCCAGCTCTGGCAGATCATGTCGACGCGCTCGAACATCCACTCGGCAAGCTGCTTTAGATGCTCGATATCCTCCGCGTAGACGGTATCGTCTTGTACCTTAAGGTTGTTGAGCTCGCCTTGGGTCTTTTTGATCTGGTCACGCAGGGCATAAGCGCTCTGCGACAACTCCTGGCGCGTGGAGAGCGGCGTGCGCAGGTATCCGCTGTTAAACGAGTCGACGACCTCGCCGATCTGATCATCGTCGCCATACGACACGATAGTCTGATACAGACCGTCGAGCTTGGCGTAGAGCTGGTCGTCGGTCAAGACCGTCTCCTCCTGTACCACCTCGGCAGCATCGTCGGGCTTGGCGTCGTCCTTAGTCGCCTCGCCCTTCTGGCGTGTGGGGAAGGTGGTCCGAGCAGCCTGGCCAAACTGGTCGTAAAACCCGGGCATGACACCTAGGGGGTCGGCCGTCACAAACCAATAGGCACCGCCGCACACAACCGCGAGCAGGACTATGACAATAACCGGCTTGGGAATATGGCGCTTATGCTTGTGATAAGCATCCTCGTCGGGATGCACCTTTCGCTTAGGCTTTTGCTTATTGGAATGAGCATCGTCGCGCAGGGAAACCGGCGTCGGGATATCTACCTTAGGGATACCGAAGTCCTTATCGAAGGCCGGCAGCACGCAGGTCTCGTTTGGATCGGCGGCATCGGAAAGCACCGCGGCGGCAGAGGCCGGCGCGTGGGGTACCTCGGTATCGATCTGCTCCTGGGTCAGGCGCGGAAAACCAGCCGTACGCCCTGCTGCCAGGTCGGATGCGGCAGCGTCCTTAGAAAGGATGCCCGGCGCGGGGCGGCCGCACTTGGGGCAGGTGCGGTCATGCGGAGACAGGCGGGCACCGCAGCCGTCGCAAAACACGAACTCGGTGTGCTCGGGGCCATCACCAGGTCCAACATAGGCATTGCAATAGGGGCAGAACGAGGAGCCGTCCTCTATGTTCTTAAGGCAATGCGGGCAGATCACGGCGTCCTCTTTTCGGAATCATTCGAACAATCGAGGTTAGAGCATAACATCGCTACGTCCCTAAAGGCACAGGACACCAATTCAACATCGCTGCAAGCCCAACAAGGGATACAGTGGGACAAGGTCATCAGTAGTGTTTGTCCCATGGCAGTTGCGAATAGCAGGCTCGTTACGGCACACGAACATGGGACAAACACTACTGATGACCTTGTCCCAAACAAAACTATAGAGACACGTCCCAAATTAGCTACCCTGTGGGGTATGGTTACTTCTTATTTTTGCTCGGCATCGAAACCTTAATACCCTGGGCGGACTTGGTCACACGCGAGCGCTTGGCGCCGGCGCCCTTCTTTTTCTTGGGCCGCGCCTGGGCAACGCCCTCGAGCGCGCGGGCCTCGGCCTCACGGGCGGTGCGCTCATCGCGTCGCTGGGCCATGTCAGAAGCGACGCGCCTGGCGATGCGCCCAGCAGTCGAGCCCGTCGAGCTCACCTTGCCGCCGCCGCGCCCCAGACGCACGCGAACGCCACGACCAAAACCCGTGGCCGAATGGCGACGGCGCGGCTTAAGTGAGTCCATCATCGTGGCAAGCTTAAAAAACACCGAGCAGGTAAAGACTATGATGACCGCCAAAATGACCATCTGGCCGATGGATAGGTTGGCGATGGACAGCAGTTCCGGGAACCCGATAACGCCCACCAGAATACCGGCAACCACAAACACAAACAGCGCCACGCGCAAGGGCGTAAGCGGCTGCGAGATGCGCCAGATCAGGCTGACGCTCGACGCACACGAGGTAAGCAGGCACATCGTCGACAGCGTGAGCTGGTTAAAGCCGAACACGCGCGCCATAAAGATATCGAGCACTGCCGCCAAAATGACCGCAATCGATGCCGGCAGAGCGCGCTTAAGCACGTTTGTCAGGAACGACCCCTTTACACGTGCATTGTTAGGCTCCAGGCCCAACACAAATCCCGGCGCTCCGATGCAGAAGAAGTTGATGAGCGTCATCTGGATGGGCTCGAAGGGATACGGAGGCAGCGCAATGCACAGCGCCGCTAGGCCCATGGAAAACAGCGTCTTGGTAAGGAACAAGGCGGCTGAACGCTGCAGGTTGTTGATGGAACGACGGCCCTCGGCTACCACAGCGGGCATCGAGGCAAAGTCGTTATCGACCAGCACGATCTCGGCTACGTTGCGCGCGGCATCGGAGCCGGCTGCCATGGCCACGGAGCAGTCGGCCTCCTTGAGCGCTAGCACGTCGTTGACGCCGTCGCCCGTCATGGCAACAGTATGTCCGCGGCGCTTGAGCGCCTGCACGAGTTCACGCTTCTGCTGCGGGGTCACGCGGCCAAAGACATGGTAGCGATCCACCGCGGCATCGAGCTTGGACGGCGTATCGAGCGTCGTGGCATCGACGTAGGCATCGGCACCCGGGACGCCCACCACGCGCGCGATCGATGACACCGTGCGCGGGTCGTCGCCACTGATCACGTTGAGGGTCACGCCCTGCTCGTTAAAGTAACCGATAGTCTCGGCGGCAGAGGCGCGGATCTCGTCGCGAATGGTCACAAAGCCCACGGGCTCGGCCTCGCCCTCCATATCGCCGTCGGGCGTAAAGCCGTCCACGCGGGCCACCACGAGCACACGGCAGGTGTCGGCAAGCTCAGCGACACGGTTCTCGACAAGCGCAAACGCGCGGTCCGAAAGCACAAACTGCGCAGCGCCCATCACATAGGAGCCCTGCGCAAACGAGGCTCCGCTCCACTTTTTGGAGGACGAGAACGGAATGACCGACAGCGGCTCGGACACCTCGACCGGACGATCGGCGT
>CABQJJ010000041.1 GCA_902464485.1 uncultured Collinsella sp.
CGGCCTTCGAGATGCTCTATCTGCATACGCCGGGCCGCGTTGCCGTAAGTCAGGGAGTTGAGCTGGTTCGCTGCGGTGCTAAGTCTGCCGCTGGCTTGGCCAATGCTGTACTGCATAAGGTTGCGGATCACGTTGAGGACTTTGCTACTGCGTCCGATGTGGATGAGTCTGAGCGACGTTTGGTTCGTCTGTCGCGCCTGATGGGTCTACCTCGCTGGCTATGCGCTCGCATTATGGCGTCGTTTGACACTCCAGAGGGTGCGCTCGGCTTCGCCGGCAATCTGGCGCCCGCGCCGCTCGCTTTGCACGAGAACGCCTTTGCAACCAAACCTGATCCGTACCTATCGCAGCTTGTGGCGCCTGTGTTCCCTGGCTGCCATGCTCCGGTCGATGCTCAGGTTACGGTTGCGTCGGGCGTATTTGAGCGTGCTGCTGCCGTGGCCTCGGACCTTAACGCCCAGCTTATCGCCACGGCTGCCACGCGCCCTGGTAGCTGCCTTGAGATTGGTGCCGGCCGTGGCACCAAGACCTATGTGATGATGTGCCAGGCCAAACGTGCTGGGTACGAGCGCCAGCATACCGCGCTCGATTTGCACGAGCGCAAGTGCGACCAGAATCTCGCGCGACTGCATAAGGCGGGCATTCCGAGTGTTCGCACGGTTTCGGGCGATGCCTGCGAGCTCGACGAGGTGCTGACGTCGTTTGACGCCATGCTTGGCAAACCTGCCCTGTTCGATACCGTGTTTATCGATGCCCCGTGCTCGGGCACCGGCACCATGCGCCGTCATCCCGAGATTCCGTGGCGCCTGACCGAAAAGGATGTGACGGTTGAGCTGCCCCGCCTGCAGCTGACGATGCTCAAGGAAGCCGCCGCGCGCGTTGCTGCTGGCGGTGAGCTCATCTATGCGACGTGCTCGGTGTTTGATGAAGAGAACACGCAGGTCGTGGACGCGTTCCTTGCTTCTCCCGAGGGCGCCGGCTTTAGCGTGGCACCACTTTCCGAGGCGCAGATTCTGCAACTGTCCGATTTTGCGCAGGGTAAAAAACTGGTAGCCGTCCGCCAAAACGCCCGAGGACTTTTCCAAAGCGTGCCGGTAAACGCCGACTCCTACGACGGCCACTTCTGCGCCAGACTAGTCCACCGTTCATAGACATGCCTTTGTAACACAAAGAAACAGCCCCGCGATCGGTGTCGGTCGCGGGGCTGTTTGGTTTCTAGTGGCTATGCGGGCAGTTGGCGCAGCAGCCGCTGGTGGCGCTGGTGCTGGATCCGCCGCTTCGCTGGTCGGTGTTGTAAAAACCGCTGCCTTCGAACTTAATACCACTGGCCGAAAACGTCTTGGCGGCTGGAGCGCCGCAGCTGGGGCACATGACCTCGGGACTCTCGGACATGGGGTGCTCAACTTCAAACACGTTGCCGCAGCTCGAGCACTTGTAATCGTAGCGTGCCATAATACTTCCTTTTCAGCACAAAGCGGGCAGATCGCTCTGCCCGCAAAAATTCAAACGTCTGTAACTGTACCCTATATCGGGCGTTTTATCACGCCTCGCCCCAGAATCTATGGGTGTTGCGCAGGAGCTGCGCAGTTTTGCCCTCGGCGGCCGCAACGTCGGCCTCGTCAGCCTGCCAGGTCCAGTTGCCCGTGGCCACGCCCGGTACGTTCATGCGCGAGTCGTCGCCAAGCCCCAGGATATCCTGCAGCGGCATCATCACCAGGGGAGCGTCGCTTGCCAGCGCGTCGCTCATCAGCTTGGCCGCCACCTCAACACCGCTCGGTTCATCGCCGCCCGCAAAGGAGTGCGTGCACCAACCGGCCAGCGTCGATGTATCGTGCGTCGAGGTGTATAGGATCTTGCCAGGCGTGGGGTGCACGCCGCAACGAACGTCGTAGTCGCTAAACTCCAACACGTCCATGCCGGGGAAGCCGCAGGTCGAAGCCATGGCGCGAACGCCGGGCGTCAAATAGCCTAGGTCCTCGGCGATAAAGTTGAGCGGACCCAGCTCGTCGTAGGCGGTCTGGAACAGGTCCTTGCCCGGTCCCGCCAGCCAGCGACCGTCTGCGCAGGCCTTGCCCGCGGGGATACTAAAGTAGCTGTGGAAGCCCAGGAAGTGATCCAGGCGCACGCGGTCGTAGAGCGAAAACGCACGACGCAGACGATCCATCCACCAGCTATAGCCGTTCTGCTTCATGTGGTCCCAGCGGAACGTCGGGTTGCCCCACACCTGGCCCTCGGGCGCAAAGTTGTCGGGCGGCGCACCGGAGATCTCGATTGCCTTGCCGGTATCGGACAGCCAGAAGTTTTCGGGTTCGCTCCACGCATCGGCCGAATCATCGGACACGTACATGGGAATATCGCCGATGACTTCGATGCCCTTCTTGTGCGCATAGTTCATGAGCTCGCACCAAGCCAGGTCAAAGCGGTACTGCATGTACGCCTGAAGCTCGGCCTCGTCGTGGAAGCGCTTGTCATCGATCAGATGCTCGTTGTAGCGCGCGACATCTGCCGGCCAATCGTGGCGCGACTCGCCCTCAAAGTACTTCTTAACGGCCATGTAGATGCAGTACTTCTCGAGCCAATCGGCATTGCGATGTTTAAACGCGGTATACAGCGGATCGGCATCCTCGCCGCCGCGGGCCTTCCAGACAGCAAAGTCGGCGGCCAGCTCCTCGTGACTCTCGGGCAGTAGGTCGATGTTGCCCGCAAAAGCCGAGGGCCCGGCATAGGGGGAGCGGAAGAAATCCGTCGGGTTGACGGGCAGGACCTGCCAGTAGCGCATGCCCATGGCGACCAGGTGGTCGATAAAGCGACGCGTGGGTGCGCCGATCGTACCCGGCTTGCCATCGTCGGTGGGCACCGAGGTGATATGGCACACGACACCCGCGCCGTGATCGAGCGGCTCCTGCAGGCGCTGCTCGGCATGGTGATAAATGATCGACGAGCCCAGCGGATACAGATCGAGCGTGACCGTGCCGTTGTGGATCTCGCACTCGTGACCGCTGATCACGTCACTTGCGCATTCGCCGAACGCCGGAATCGTTACGCGGTGCGAATTGCGCAGGCTTCGGTTGATGATAACCGTCGCGGACTCGCCATTCTTGCCCGTGCGGTTGTATGCCAGCACCTCGTCGTTAAGCGCGAAGGCCTTGATCTCGCCGTCGATCATAAATGGCAGTGCGCGGCGTACGGCGGAGGCGTTCTTGACAATTGCTAGCGTGTCGAAGTCGTGCAGTTGGTCCTTGGTCGGCAGGGTGCGGCGGTTGCCCGGATCGGTAAGGCCCTCCAGGCCGTACTCGTCGCCGTAGTAGATCGAAGGCACGCCGGGGAAGGTCATCTGCATGAGCGTTGCAAGCCAAAAACGGCTCTTGGCCAGGCCCATCGAGTTCTCGTCCAGGCGCCACTTGCTGCGCTCGCACTCGGGCAGCTGCGACTCGTCGGGGCCGCCGCCGAGCACCGAGATGATGCGCGGGCGGTCGTGGCTCGACAGCAGGTTGAGCGCGCAGGACAGGGCTTCGCGCGGATAATTCTCGCGCAGGGTTTCGATATCCTCGGCTGCCTGGTAGGCATTCTTGTAGCCCATCAAAAAACCGATGACCATGTCACGGAAGGGATAATCCATAGCAGAGTCCAGCTCGGAACCCTGCAGGTAGCGGCGCAGATGGCCATAGCTGATCTTATTGGAGGCGTCTTCCCAGACTTCGCCGAGCAACAAAGCATCAGGCTTTTCGGCAAGTACGGCCTTCTTGATCTGGGCCAGGAAGTCGTCGGAAAGCTCGTCAGCGACGTCCAGGCGCCAACCATGGGCACCGGCGCGCAGCCATTTGCGGATCACGCCGTCCTTGCCCAGGAGCCGCTCGCGCACCAGCTCAGACTTCTCGTTGATAGCCGGCATGTTGCCCACGCCCCACCAGCAGTCGTACGAGCCGTCCTCGTGGAAGGTAAACGCATCGCGCCACGGCGAATCCTCGCTTTGCCAGGCACCCACGCCGGGGTAGTTGCCGTAGCGGTTGAAATAGATCGAATCGTCGCCCGTGTGGTTGAATACGCCGTCCAGGATGATGGAGATGCCCAGCTTCTCGGCTGCCTGGCACAGCTCGGTAAAGTCCTGCTCGGTGCCCAGGATTGGGTCGATCTTGGTGTAGTCGGCCGTGTCGTAGCGGTGGTTGCTCGCGGCTTCAAAGATGGGGTTGAGGTAGATGGCCGTAAAGCCCAGCTCGGCGATGCGGGGCAGGTCTTCCTGGATGCCCTTGAGAGAGCCGCCGTAGAAGTCCCAGGTCTTGATGGAGCCGTCCTCGGCGCGCTCGTACACGGGCGGCTCGTTCCAGTCCTCGACCATCCGGCGCTGAATGCCCTTGCGCGGTTTTTCGAGTTGGGCCATTGTGCGCTCGCGCCAATGCTCGTCACGGGCGTAGCGGTCGGGAAAGATTTGGTAGACCATACCACGCTCGTACCAGGCGGGTCGGTTCTCGCGGTGTTTGTAGACGGTAATCTGGAAGGACGGCACCTCGGCGTAGTCGTAGGTTACGCCCTCGCCGCCGGTGCGGCCCTGCGGTGCGCCCAGGCGAACCTCGGGCTGGCCTTCGATATTGCAAATAAAGCTGTACCACACAAGACACGGTCCAGCGCATTTGAGCTCGCCGGTAAAAATGCCATCGCCCTCGTGCTCCATCGGGATCAGGGTCTCGCCGACTCCATCGACCCAGGTACGCAGAGTGAGTGTTGCCTGGTTAGGATCGGCATCCTCCAAAATCACCGAGAGTGCAACGGAAGTTCCAGTGGTCACAGCGCCAAACGGAGTGCGAAACTGCGGCAGACGGCTGTTGTGTATCAATCTCATAGTACGGTCCAGTTCAATAGAATCACGGCCTGCGGGCCATGGGCTTTACGCACAGGATATAAGTATATCTGTTGTACACAGGGTGTATAAACAACATCCGTTTACCATCGGCGAACGGTTGTCCTAGAAAATCGTTTTACCAACTATCTACAGAGAAGGGACGCCCGGTTGGAGCGCCCCTTGTTTAGGGTTTTGATTAGGTTTTAGATCGTCTGTGGGCTAGCGGCGCTTGCGGGTGGCTGTTGCCTTGCGGACGGACGTCTTCTTGGATGGCGCCTTTTCCACGGTCGTGGCGGCAGGGGAGACCGGGGCCTCCTTGGCGGGCTCGGTCTTTGCCGTTGCCTTCGGAGCGGTCTTGACCTCAGCGGCCTTCGGTGCCGGCTCGGCCTTTACTGCGGGCTTGTCCTCGGCTTTAGCCTCTGCCTTGGGAGCGACTGTCTTGGTCGTGGTCTTTTTGGCCGTCGTCGTAGAGCGCTTGCGCGTGGTGGTCTTGGCGGCCGGCTTTGCCTCGACGGGCGTCTCCTCGACTTTGGCGGCCGGCTTTGCGGCTGCCTTGGTCGTGGCGGCCTTCGTGGTCGTCGACTTCGTTGCCGTGGTCTTCTTGGCAGCTGTTGCCTTCTTGGCGGTCGCGGTCGTCTTCTTGGCAGCGGTCTTGGCCGGTGCCTTGACGGCAGGCTTTGCCTCGACGGCGGCCTCAGCCTTTACCTCGGGAGCAGTCTCGACATCGGCGGCCTTCTTGGCAGTTGCGGTGGTGCGCTTGCGCGTGGTCGTTTTCTTGGCAGCGGTGGTCTTGCTCGCAGCGGCCTTTGTGGTCGTGGCCTTCTTAGCCGTCGTTTTACGAGTCGTGGTTTTCTTTGCCGCAGGCTTCGCAGCGGGCTTCACCTCAGGCTCGGCCTTTGCGGGCTCAGCCTCAACCGGCTTCTCTTCGGCTTTGGGCTCCGGCTCCGGCTCAGCGGCCACCGGCTCAGCAACAGCCTCAGGTTCGTCGACAACCGCCACCGGGCGCTCAATCTCCGGGTGCATAAAGAAGTACAGGTCCAGATACTTATCGGCCGAACGCGTCCAGCTAAAGTCCTGGCTCATGGCCTGCGTGACCAGCTGGTTCCAGGCATCGCGGTTGTCCCAGAACAGGCGTGCCGCGCGGAACACGGCGTCGCCCATCTCGTCACCGTTAAAGTTGCTAAACGAGAAGCCCGTGCCCTCGCCGGTAAACTCGTTATACGGGATCACGGTGTCCTTCAGACCGCCGGTCTCGCGCACTATGGGCAGGGTGCCGTAGCGCATGGCGATGATCTGCGACAGGCCGCAGGGCTCAAACTTCGACGGCATCAGGAACATGTCGGCGGCGGCATACATGCGCTGCGAGAGCGCGGGATCGAACTCGATGCGTGCAGCCATGGTGCCGGGGTACTTGTCCTGGAAGTAGCGCAGTCCGTCCTCGTAGTCGCGGTCACCGGTACCCAGCACGGCCACCTGCACGCCGCCGGCCAGAATGCGGTCGAGCGCGTACATGACCAAGTCCATGCCCTTTTGGCGCGTCAGGCGCGTGACCATCACCATGAGCGGGCGGTCGTCGCGAACCTCGAGCCCCAACTCTTCCTGCAGCTTTGCCTTGCACACGGCCTTGCCGGAACGGTCCTCCACGGTGTAGTTGGCGGCAATTCGCTTGTCGGTCGCCGGGTCAAAGCCTGCCACATCAATGCCGTTGAGGATGCCCTGCAGCGCATAGGAGCGCTCGCGCAGCACGCCGTCCAGGCCCTCGCCAAACTCGGGCGTCTGGATTTCGTTGGCATAGGTGGGACTTACCGTGGTGATGGCGTCGGCATAGCGCAGCGCGCCCAGCATGTAGTTGACGCTGCAGGCGTCGCAACGCAGCTGCGAGGCGGCCGCGGGAATATGCGCCACACCCAGGATGTCCTCCATCACGGTGTCGCTAAACTGCCCCTGGAACGCCACATTGTGGATCGAGAACACGGTCTTGACGCGGTCGTACAGCGGCAGGCCCTGGTAGAACTCGCGCAAAAACACGGGCGCCAGTGCCGTCTGCCAGTCGTTGCAGTGCAGGATGTCGCACTCAAAGCCGGCCGGCAGGTGCTGCAGGCTCTCGGTGATGGCCTTGGAGAAGAACGCAAAGCGTTCGCCGTCGTCAAAGAAGCCGTATGGATAGTCGCGCGCAAAGTAGCGCTCGTTGTCGATGAACATATAGGTGACGCCGTCGTGCTCGAGCTTCTCGAGCCCGCAGTACTCGTTACGCCAGCCCAGGCTTACGTAAAAATCGGCAAAGTGCTCCATCTGCGCCTTGTACTCGTCCTTGATGGTGGCGTACTTGGGCACCATCACGATGACTTCGGCGCCGGCGCGCACAAGCGCCGCGGGCAGCGAGCCCGCCACGTCGCCCAGGCCGCCGGTCTTAACAAACGGTGCACACTCGGCCGAGGCAAACACGATCTGCATCTTTTTGCTGGTTTGTGCCATTTTGTCTCCCATGTTGCAATTCGAGAGTAGCCGCCTGGCGCTAACCGGGCGGCTACTCTACATGTTACGAGCGATGTTGCGGTGCCAACGTTAACGTACGATGGTGGTGTCGGAAGTTAACGGAGCTTTGCCCAATACCAGAATATTCTCGGGCGTGCCGCGAAGCTCGGTGTTGGTGGGGACCACGTTGTTCTTGTCCAGAATGGCATTCTCAACACGGGCGCCGCTCTTGATGATGCAGCTCTGGTTGATGATTGAGTTGGTCACCGAAGCGCCTTCCTCGACCACGACGCCGCGCGACAGAATCGAATTGCGCACGGTGCCCTTGATGATGCAGCCGGCCGAGATGATCGAGTTGCACGCGTGGCTGCCGGTCGCATAGCGCGAAGGCGGCACGTCGTGAGCCTTGGTCAGGATTGGGCGCTCGGGATCGAAGAGCTGATCGGCCACGGTCTGGTCGAGCAGGTCCATGCTACGGCGATATAGCGACCTCTCGCTAAACACGCCCACGACCTCGCCCTTGTACTCGTAGCTGCACACGTCGATGTTGCCAAAGTCG
Source organism: uncultured Collinsella sp. (assembly GCA_902464485.1). Lineage (GTDB taxonomy): Bacteria > Actinomycetota > Coriobacteriia > Coriobacteriales > Coriobacteriaceae > Collinsella. Next base: position 7,872 of record CABQJJ010000041.1, read on the forward strand.
CCCTGGAGCGCCTCGAGCAGGTCCAGATAGTCGGCGGCCTGGTAGTGGTCGATGATCTCGAGCAGCGTCTCGCGGTTGACGATGCAGCAGTCCATGGAGGCGTTGTCGCCGTACACGACGCCGGCGCTCACGCCCGTCAGACGACCGTTCTCGTTAATATCGAGCTTGGTCTCGTCATCAACATTGCGCGTGGCCTTGCAGTACACCACGGTCATCTGGGCACCGGAGTTCTCGTGCGCCTCGATGATGGTGTTGAGGTCCATGTTAAAGATGATGTTGGTGCCCATCATCACAACATAGGGCTTGTCCGAGCGCTGGAATAGCGACTTGTTGGAGATGATGTCGCGCAGCAAGAAGCGCATGCCGCCCTTGGTGGTGCCATACGCGTTACCGGGTACCATGAACAGGCCGCCCTTCTTGCGGTCCAGGCCCCAGTCCTTGCCCGAGCCCACGTGGTCGATCAGCGAACGGTAGTTACCCGGCATGACGACGCCGACGGTCTTGATGCCGGCATTCATCATGTTGGACAGCGGAAAGTCGATCAGGCGGTAGCGGCCCAAAAACGGAACGGACGCGATGGGGCGGTCCTTGAGCAGGACGCTGCCGTAGGACGAAGAGTAGTTAGCGGTGATATAACCGATGGCCTTGCGATTGATCATCGGATCATTCCCCCTTCCCGATAACGACGTCATTTCCAACGACGGCCGTATCCTTGGTGGTATCGACAGAGCCGAGCTTCACGCCCTCTTCGACCGTGGAGTTCTCGCCCAAAATAGCGCGGCAGATGTGCGCGCCGCTCTTAATGTGCGCACCCGGCAGCAGTACGGAGTCCTCGACCACGGCGCGCTCCTCGATGATGACATCGGTCGAAAGGATCGAGTGACGAGCGGTGCCGTAGATCTTGCAGCCGTTGGAGACCAGGCAGTCGTCCAGGCGGCCGTCAGGGCCAATGTAGTGCGGCGGACGCGTGGTGATGTTGGACATGATGGGGAAGTGCTTGTCGAACAGATCGAACTCGGGATTGTTGCCCAGCAGGTCCATAGAGGTCTCGTGGAAGCTGGCGATGGTGCCGACGTCCTTCCAAAAGCCGTGGAACTCGTAGCTGTACAGGCGCTTGTTCTCGCCGAGCAGCTTGGGGATGATGTCCTTGCCAAAGTCGTGGCTCGAGCGCTGGTCCAGAGCGTCCTCCTCGAGTGCCTCGACCAGCACGTCGGCCGAGAAGATGTAGATGCCCATGGACGCGAGGTTCGAATCGGGTTTCTCGGGCTTCTCGGTGAACTTGGTGATGCGGCCGTCCTCGGGGTCGGTGGTCAGGATGCCAAAACGGCTGGCCTCCTCCCACGGCACGGGCATAACACTCACCGTGAGGTCGGCGTTGTTCTCAATGTGCGTCTTGAGCATTTTGCGGTAGTCCATGCGATACAGGTGATCGCCCGAAAGAATCAGGACGTACTTGGGGTCGTTGGCCTTGATGTAGTCGAGGTTCTGCGTAATGGCGTCGGCCGTGCCCGCATACCAGGCGCCGCCGGTCTGCGTCTCGTACGGCGGCAGGATCGACACACCGCCGTCGCGGCTGTCCAGATCCCACGCCTCGCCGGAGCCCACGTAGGCATGCAGCAGGTAGGGGCGGTACTGCGTCAGAACACCCACCGTGTCGATGCCCGAGTTGGAGCAGTTGGAGAGCGAAAAGTCGATAATGCGGAACTTGCCACCAAAGCTAACCGCCGGCTTAGCGATCTTTTGGGTGAGTGCCCCCAATCGACTGCCCTGTCCTCCTGCGAGGAGCATCGCGATGCATTCTTTCTTACTCATCGATTTCTCCTTCTGTCATCGATGTTCCTAAACCCATTAGCGACGGGCGCAGCGCTCGGTCGTGTCCGTCGAGTAATGCCGTGCGGCAAAGGGAGCTCGCGCGCCTTTACGCGTGCCAGATCTCGTCGCGGTACTCGCGAATGGTACGGTCGCTCGAGAACCAGCCGGAGGAGGCGGTGTTGAGCAGTGCCTTGCGGTTCCAGGTCTCCTGGTCGCCGTAGCTGTTCGTGAGCTTCTCCCAGGCGTCGACGTAGCTGCGGAAATCGGCCATGACCAGGTCGGGGTCGTTGTTGTTCATGAGCTCGTTATAGATGCTCTCGAAGTTGCCCGAAAGACCCGCAAAGGTGTTGTCCTTGAGCTCGTCCATCACGCGGCCCAGACGCTCGCGGTCGCCGTTGAGGGTATCCCACGCAAAATAGCTGTTGGATGCCCAGAGCTGCTCGACCTCGGGGGCGGTCAGACCAAAAATGGCCTCGTTCTCGCGGCCGGCCAGGTCGGCGATCTCGATGTTGGCGCCGTCGAGGGTGCCCAGCGTAATGGCGCCGTTCATCATGAGCTTCATGTTGGACGTGCCCGAGGCCTCCTTGCCGGCCGTGGAGATCTGCTCCGAGATCTCGGCGGCGGGGTAGATGAGCTGGGCGTTGCTCACGCGGAAGTTGGGGATAAAGCAGACCTTCATAACCTCGTTGACGCGTGCGTCGTTGTTGATGACCTCGGCGACGGAGTTAATGAGGCGGATGGTCTCCTTGGCGAAGGTGTAGCTCGAGGCAGCCTTGCCGCTAAAGATAAAGGTCGTCGGCGTCACGTGGAAGTTAGGGTTGGCGATGCGACGGTTGTAGATGTCCATCACCTTCATGATGTTCATGAGCTGGCGCTTGTAGGCGTGGAAGCGCTTTACCTGAACATCGAAGACGGTGTTGGGGTCGATGACCAGACCGGTCTCGGCCTTAACGTAGGCGGCCAAGCGCTCCTTGTTGGCGCGCTTGGAGGCACCCACGGCCTTCAGGAACTCGGTGTCATTTTGGAACTCCTTGAGTTTCTCCAGCTCAAAGGCGTCCTTCAGCCAGCCATCGCCAATGGCCTCGGTCACGAGCTTGGCATAGGTGGGGTTGGCCTCGGCAAAGAAGCGACGGTGTGAGATACCGTTGGTCTTGTTGTTGAACTTCTCGGGCGTCAGGGCATAGAAGTCCTTGAGCACGATGTTCTTGATAATGTCGGAGTGGATCTTTGCCACGCCGTTGACACTATGGCTGCAGATTACGGACAGGTTGGCCATGCGAATCTCACCGTCCCACAGAATGGCGGTCTGGCGCAGGCGCTCCTGCCAGCCCTCCTGCGTGGTGTCGAACGACTCGTGCCAACGACGGCTGATCTCGTCGATGACCTGGTACACGCGGGGGAGGAGCTTGGAGAAAGTGCCGATGGGCCACTTCTCCAGAGCCTCGGGCAGGATGGTGTGGTTGGTGTAGCTCACGACCTGCGTCACGATGTTCCAGGCGTCATCCCACTCGAGCTTCTTCTCGTCGATGAGGATACGCATGAGCTCGGGGCCGCACATGGCGGGGTGGGTATCGTTGGTGTGGATGGCCACAAATTGCGGCAGCAGCTCCCAGTTCGCGCCGTGCTCCTTCTCAAAGGTGTCGAGCAGGCTGTAGATGCCAGCCGAAACAAACAGGTATTCCTGCTTCAGGCGCAGCAGACGGCCGTGCTCACCGGCGTCGTTGGGGTAGAGGATGGCGCTGATGGCCTCGGCCTCGGCGCGCTCGGCATCGGCCAGGGCATAGTCGCCGCGGTTGAAGGCCTCCAGATCGAAGTGCTCCTCGACCGGCTCGGCAGCCCATACACGCAGCTTGTTGACGGTCTCGCCGGCATAGCCCACAACGGGGATGTCATAAGGGACGGCCAGGATGTCCTGCGTGTCCACCGTGCGGTAGAACGTGCGACCGTTCTCCTCAAAGCCCTCGACGCGGCCGCCAAACTTAATGGTTACGGCCTTGTCTTGACGGCGGACCTCCCAAGGATAGCCATGAGTGAGCCACTCGTCGGTGGCCTCGACCTGGCTGCCGTTGACGATCTCCTGCTTAAACAGGCCGTAGCGGTAGCGCATGCCGTTGCCGTAGCCGGCAATGCCCTCGGCTGCCATGGAATCCAGGAAGCACGCGGCCAGTCGGCCCAAGCCACCGTTGCCCAGTGCCGGATCGGGCTCCTGGTTCTCGATGACGGACAGGTCAAAGCCCATGTCGTCGAGCGCCTCGGCGACCATATCGCGCACGCCAAAGTTGAGCAGGTAGTTGTCGAGCAGGCGGCCGATCAAAAACTCGATCGAGAAGTAGTACACGCGCTTTTTGCCCTCGGCGGTGACGCGGGCGTCGCTCTTGGTGGCAACGGTGCGGGCCTTCTCGGCCACGAGCTTGGCTAGGGCGTTAAAGCGATCGAGGTCGCTGGCGGCCTCGACACTCTTGCCGCTGATGCTCATGACGGCATCGCGATAGAGCTCGGTAAACTCCTGCTTGTTGTCGAAGATTTTATTCATACGTTCCTTTCCCCCGGGGATGTTTCTCCCGGAACGGTTATGACATGTATCCTACGCCCCCGCGGGGCGGGTAATTACAGCAGTAACGCTTTTGTTACGCTTTCTTGGCAGGAGCCTTAACAGCAGCTGCCTTAGCTTTGGGAGCAGCCTTTTTGGTGGCTGCTTTTTTGGCCGTGGTGGACTTGGCCGAAGCCTTGGCAGCGGGCTTGGCAGCCTTCGCCTTAGCTGGAGCCTTCTTAGCAGCCGCGTTCTTGGGCTTCACCGAGGACGTGCACTTGCGCGTCGCCTTCTTGGGCTCCTCAACCACCGGCGGCTTATAGCTGCTGGGACCGCGGCGCTTAAGCACCACGCCTGCCAGGCCGGGCACCTTCATCTCAATGGAGTCCATCTGCCCGTTCCAGGGATAGGGCTCGCTCGAGCAGGTGTAGGGCTCCTCACCGGCGTATCCGCTGCCACCGAACTCGGGACGGTCGGAGTCAAAGATGACCTCCCAGTCACCCTCGCGCGGCACACCCACGCGGAAGCTCTCGTAGCTCGCCGGGTCAAAGTTGATTAGGATCACCAGGTCGTCATCAACGTCCTCACCCTGACGCACAAAGCTCACGATGGACTGCTTGGAGTTGTCCGCGTCAATCCAGGTAAAGCCGTCGTCGGTGTAGCCGCGCTCGTACAGGGCAGGCTCGGCGGTGTACAAGTGGTTGAGCGCCTTGATAAACGCCTGATGATGACGGTGTGTCTCGTACTCCTCGGTCAGGAACCACTGGATGGACTCGTAGTAGCGCCACTCAATAAATTGACCGATCTCGTTGCCCATAAAGTTGAGCTTGGCACCGGGGTGCGTTATCTGGTAGAAGGCGAGCGTGCGCAGGCCGGCAAACTGGCGCCACCAGTCGCCCGGCATGCGGCCGATCAGCGAGCACTTACCGTGCACGACCTCGTCGTGGCTGAGCGGGCAAATGAAGTTCTCGGTAAAGGCGTACATGATGGAGAACGTGAGCAGCCCGTGGTTGCCGGGGCGCCACGGAAAATCGGTCTGCATGTAGTGCAGGGTGTCGTTCATCCAGCCCATGTCCCACTTATAGTGGAAGCCCAGACCGCCGTCCTGCGGCGGATAGGTCACGAGCGGCCACGCGGTGGACTCCTCGGCCATCATCATCACATCGGGGTAGTGCGCCTCAACGGCGCAGTTGACCTGGCGGATAAATGCGCTGGCGTCCAGGTCCTCCTCGGTACCGTACTTGTTGAACTTCTTTTGGCCGGGATCGTCAATGCCAAAGTTGAGGTACAGCATGCTGGACACGCCGTCCATGCGAATGCCGTCCACGTGGAAGTTCTCGAGCCAGTACAGCACGTTGGAGACTAGGAAGGAGCGGACCTCGCCACGGGCGAAGTCAAACTTGTGCGTGCCCCAGTTGGGGTGAATCTCGTGCTCAAACAGCATGTGGCCGTTAAAGGTGGCAAGGCCGTGGGAGTCAGCGCAAAAACCGCCGGGCACCCAGTCCATGATCACACCAATGCCGGCCTCGTGGCATGCATCGATAAAGTGCATGAGCTGCTGCGGGTTGCCGTAGCGCGACGTGGCGGCATAGTAGCCGGTCATCTGATAGCCCCAGGAGCCGTCGAAGGGATGCTCCATAAGTGGCATGACCTCGATATGTGTGTAGCCCATGTCGCGCACGTAGTCCACAAGCTCCACCGACAGGTCATCGTAAGTGTAAAACTCGCCGCGCTGCGCGGGGAAGGGATCCATGGGGCCGGGGTAGTTGCCGTACTCGTCGGGCTCGCCCTGCGGCGCGTCGCCATGGCGCTTCCACGATCCGATATGCACCTCGTAGATGTTAAGGGGCTGTGACATGTGGTTATGGCCGGCACGGCGCTTGAGCCACGCGGCATCGTTCCACTTGTAGCCGTCGAGGGTCCACAGCACGCTGGCGGTACCCGGAGGGCACTCGGCCTTAAAGGCATACGGATCGGCCTTGTAGAGCTTTTCACCCTCGTTGGTCTCGATGAGATATTTATAGAGCTGACCCTGCTCAGCGCCAGGAATAAAGCCTTCCCAAATAGCGCTCGTATGCACGGGCACCAGCGGGT
>CABQJJ010000042.1 GCA_902464485.1 uncultured Collinsella sp.
AGCGTGGCAAGCGAGGTGTTCATGGGCAGACGCATGGCATTCCTTTCGTAAGGGTTGCACTAGGATAGCGCGGCGAGGCGCCGCCGGACGGTGTAACCTAAACGGAAATGAACCGGAAAGGAGATGGCATGGAGGCAGAGCCGCAGGGCAATAAACCCAAAACGCTGCAGACCATTGCGTATATCAGTATTCCCGATAGCGCCGATCTTGAGTTTTTGCTCTGGGACCTTCAGGATGCCATCGCGGCGTATGCCCGGCTTTCCGGTACTTCGCTCCCCCGTCTAGTCGCTCTGGGGACGGATGATGGCGGCAGCGCTGCGGACGGCATTGTATTCGCTGTTGAGAATGCGCTCAATAACGAGGCGATGAGCGTCGTTATTGAGCAGGCGCTTGATTGCCTTGGGGGCACGGAAGCGCGCGTCTATGTCGTTGTTCAAGCCGGCTGTGGAAGTCCCGAGCGGGCGCACACGGTCGTTGGCCATCTGCGCGAAGCGTGCGAGCGTCGGGGGTTGCCGTGGTGCGGTGGCATTGTCGTCTCCACCGGCGCCGGTATCGCAGCGCTTTGCCGCTCCCCACGTATGGGCCTCTTGCGCCGACCGTTTTCCGAAGCCATGGACAAGCTCGTGGGTGCGGTGCGTATGGGTTGCTCGATTGAGCATGCGCAGCGACTCGGCGGCGGCAGTGCCGAGGACGTCGACACCAATGGCATGGTTTTTGCCGAGCCAGCCGTGCCGGCGCCAATCTGGCAGGCCGTTATAAAACGCCTTGGCGCTCACGCTCAATCAAATAATTAAACTAACGAGCACCCCAATCAACGGCCTCGCGCCAGCGCTCGACAAGCCGCTCCAGGCGCCATGCCGCGTTGGCAGGACTCGTCGACGGCAAAATGATGGCCGGCAACCCCGTCCGCTCTTGCAGATAGTGCTTATAGAGCCGCCCGGCTGTACCACCGTTGCAAACAACGGCCTCGATAGGAGCCGCATCGGCAATGCGCTCAATATGCGCCGGCACGACGTTTTTGATGCTGGCGTCGCTTGAGCCCTTGATGTCACAGCTCTCGATCACGTCCCACAGGGCCACACCGCCGTTGAGCAGCATAGCCCGCTTGGCAGCAACCGAGGCGTCGAGCGTCGCGGGCTCGCCGCTCGCCAAAGCGTCTCCCTCGTTGGGCGGCACGGGCACACCGAGGCACGCGGCCATCACGCGCCAAAAGCGATTCTGAGGGTTGCCGTAATAAAAGGCATTGGCGCGCGAAAGCACCGAGGGAAACGACCCCAGCAGCAAAACGCGCGAGTGCTCGTCAAACACGGGTTCAAACCCATGCTCAATATGTTGATAGCCCTCGTCCGGCGCGGCCACGAGCTAAGCCCTCAGCAGATAGCGCACCTCGTAGGGCGCAAGCTCAAGGGAGCCCGCCAGCTCGACCGTGGGCACGCCGTCGGCCAGCAGGTCGACAAAGGACCCATTGAGCTCGCCGGCGCCAAAGGTGTAAGGCTCGCCCACGGCATTGACCGCCACGAGCACCGTCGCGTCGTCGCAGGCGCGCTCGAACAGCAGCTGCTTGTTCTGAATCACCACGTTGCGATAGGCACCATAGTTGAGGGCACGGGCCGCCGCGTCGTCTGCCGAGCGCAGGTGCGCGAGCTGCTTGATGAAGGCCGTCAGCTCGTTGGGCGCAGGCTCATCGAGCGCAGGTCGCAGCGCCCAGTCACCATCGGGGCCGCCCTTTTCGCCAGGAATCCCCCACTCGCTGCCATAGTAGACGCACGGAATGCCCGGCATGCCAAAGAGCATGCCATAAGCGGGGCGCAGACAGGACTTGTCGGTAAGGATGCTCGCCAGGCGCGGCACATCGTGGTTGTCGACAAACGACAGCAGATGCTTGCCGCGATAAATGCACCACGGGTCACCGCCAAACTGGCGGTGCAGCGAGTGCGCGATCTCGAACATATTGACCGAGTTAAAGCTGGAGTACAGGCCCTTGTAGCACTCGTAGTTGGTGCAGGAGTCAAGCATCTCGTCGTTGACGATCTGGTTGTAGTCGCCGTGGAGCGTCTCGCCGATCAGCACAAAGTCGGGCTTGAGCTCACGGGCAAAGGCGTGCAGGCGGCGCATAAAGTCGCGGTCGAGCATATAGGCAACGTCCAGGCGCAGGCCGTCGACGCCAAAGACGTCGGCCCAACGGCGCACGGACTCGAGCAGGTAATCGACCACGGCGGGGTTTTGCAGGTTGAGCTTCACGAGCTCAAAATGGCCTTCCCAGCCCTCGTACCAAAAGCCATCGCCATAGCAGGAGTCGCCGTCAAAGCTGATGTGGAACCAATCCTTGTAGGGCGAGTCCCACTTGCGCTCCTGCACATCGCGGAAGGCCCAAAAGCCACGGCCCACATGGTTGAAGACCGCATCGAGCACCACGCGGATGCCATGGGCGCGCAGCGTCTCGCACACGGCGGCAAAATCGGCATCCCCACCCAGGCGACGGTCGATATGGCGCAGGCTGCGCGTGTCGTAGCCATGGCTGTCGGATTCGAGCGGCGGGTTAATGAGCACAGCACCGATGCCGAGCTCTTGCAGGTAGTCGGCCCATTGGGCGATCTTCATGATGGGCGCATCGGGGTTGGGCGCAGCGTTGGCAGCCTGGGCGAGCTCATCCTCGGCAACGGGCGCGGCGTTTTCGCGCGGAGCTCCACAAAAGCCCAGCGGATAGATCTGGTAGAACGTCGTCTCGTATGCCCACATAGCAACCTCCCGGTAAGCTCAACACAACGACATCCATTGTATGCCCGGCAGGGCAGCTAATTTGGGACGGGGCTGTTTTAGCTACCCCGACCCTCTCCTAGGTTGTGATTAGGCGACGGGTTTGGCGCGGCGGATGGCTGGGAACAGCACGGTGATGGCGAGGATGACGCCCACGACAGCGATCGTGCCGCCTGCGTAGCCGATCCAGGCGATGCCGGGGCCCGACACCACGGCGCCGCCGATCGCCGTACCGGTGCCGATCCCCAGGTTAAACAGGCCCGAGAAGATCGACATGGCGACGGCCGACGAATCCGCCGGCGTGTACTTGATGAGCTCGGCCTGGAACGCCACGTTAAAGGCTGTGGAGCAGCAGCCCCATAGCGCGCAGACGGCAAGCACTGCTACGAGCGACGATGCGACCGGACCCATGAGCAGCAGAGCCACCGGCACGCCGGAGAGCGTGATAGCCAAGAACGGGAAGCGATGCCCATCGAACAGGCGACCAAACAGCCAGCTGCCCACCAGACCGGAGAAGCCAAACGCCGTCAGCGTCATGGTGATGGCGCCCGCGTCGACGTGTGCGACCTGCGCCAGGAAAGGCTCAATGTAGCTGTAGCTTGCGTAATAGCCGGTCGCCATAAAAACCGTGACCGCGTAGAGCGCGACCAGGAACGGGTTCTTGAGCAGCTCGGGCAGCTGTTTGACGGTAAAGCGCTCGCCCGCCGGCATGGCCGGGAACACCGCGGCCTGGTAGACAACCGCGACAGCCGAGAGGGCCCCGACCACGGCAAATGTCATGCGCCAGCCCACGGCCAGCCCGATGGCGCGGCCGATCGGCAGGCCAAAGATCTGCGCGATGGACGAGCCCGTGGCGATTATGCTGATGGCGAGCGCCCCGTGGCGACTGTCGACCAGGCGCGAGGCCATGATTGAAGCGACTGACCAGAACACGGCATGCGCGCAGGCGACCACCAGACGCGCGCAAACCAAAATAGGATAGGTGAGCGCCACAGCGGACAGGAACTGGCCGAGCGAAAACACGGCCAAAACGCCCAACAGCATCCGCTTGAACTCAAAGCGCGAGGCAAACACCATAAGCGGCAGCGACAGCAGCATGACGCCCCAGGCATAGACCGAAATCATGATGCCTGCCTGGGCCTCGGTGAGCGAGAACGACGCGGCGATATCAGTCAGAAGGCCGATGGGCATGAACTCTGATGTGTTGAACACGAACGAACAGCAGGCGAGCCCGATAAGCGGGAGCCACTGCTTGAGCGAGATGCCATCTTGTCTTGCCTGAGCCATATATAACGTCTCCAATCATTTTGAGCGGAGGCGATTATATAGCAACGGTCCCGCATCCGTCAGTAACGGACACGGGACCGAAATACAGCTAAACTCGCTGGTTACCCAGATTCCACCTGTCTGGATCATAATTTGGATGGGAGGTAATTGAAGACGTGTCTTTAATCATATTGAAATCGAGCTCCACGTACTTAAGACTCGGACACTTCGACAAATCAAGACTCGTAATATTGCTTCCAACGCAACAGAGGCTCCGCAGCTGAGGCTGACTGCCAAGAATCAATTGCGAAAAACACCCATAGGTTTCCCCTCGCCCAGAGCAATTAATGCTGATATCCGTCAGCTCGTTATTGTGACTGACGTCAAGGCCCTTCAAGTTCAGATTCGTGTTGAGCCAAATCTCACTCAGACGAGGGTTGCCCTTTAGGTTCAGCTCGGCAACGTTAGTATCCAACAACCCGAGATATCTCAAATTGGGACAATTGCTCACATCAATAGACTCAAGGGACATATGCTTATCGTCTTCGAAGTTGTTGATTTGGACCGATTCGACTTTCGATCCCTTCTCAAAACTAATTGATTTAGGATCTTTCGCCTTCAGCATCGGATGCTCGTCATCGCATTCTTTACCGTAGTGGAAATCAATGTTGTAATTAACTTCTTTGACGTACTTCCCTTTGACCTTTGCTGGGACTACCGGATTCTCCTTTGGGCCATCGTAGGCAATCAGAACGATTTCGCCCTTTTCTTCATAGGCTTTGAGGTCGTAGACCCAGCCGTCTTCATAATTTTCCTTTCCATAGGTGCACTCAGGGACAAAGGCAAAGTCCTCCAGATGGAAGTTCTTCTTGAACGGGGAGTTATCTTCATCCCAAAACTTAACTTCCAGCGTTAATCCCGCCGCATCCATCCAGACGGTATCTTTTCCAGCAGTGAGATCCGCATAGGCAAATACGGCAACGTCGTTGCACACCATGCCGGTATCGCGGACAACTCCGGTTCCCTTGGCTTGCGCGCCTACCGCCAATTTCACATCGCAAACTTCCATACTCAAGAAGTTCAGAGTGGCCTGAGGCCCGACGCCAAGCTTACCACCCGCCTCGCAAGCAATCTTCGAATCCCCCAGCGTTGCGTCATAGTCAAAGCCCACGTGTCCATTTTTGACGAACGCGCTGCTTTCGGACTCAACATTCAAGGTCACCTTGACCTTGCCGTAAACTGACACCTCGACATTAACCACAGACCATACGGTCAAGGTTGGGGAAATCTTAAAGGGAATCCTTGCAACGGGAATCGCAACCTCGTTTTTACGCTCAGCCTTTAATTCGCCCTCTAAGCCGGCCGTTCCTCCCAGCCCGAGCTTCATCTCCTGAAAGCCCTTATCGGCAGACCATTTCATCGACGCCCTGGCATAAGGACTCATTTTGAGCTTCAGCTCACCCTTGCTATGCTTGCCAAGAGTCTGTTCTCCAATTTTGAAGGAGACTGTCGGCAAATCGAATTTGCCATCGCCGACCGCCGTCGTCATCGGCTCATCGACCAACTCGACACCCTCCAAGGGCTCGATCATATCAAGAGACGCCGCAATCTTGGACTTCGAGATATTTATGCTCTCAAAATAGTCCTCGAGCTTATTGGCTTGGGCTATCTCAAGAAGCGTTCCGTCACTGTTCTTTGTACAGCTTTTGACGACACCAAACGCACCGTCCGCCTGCGACTCATCGGTCTCAAGGGCAACTTTGTCCCCTTTTGCAACAGCGCAGTCAGAAGAAACCTTGTAGGCATCCCCGACACGTTCGAACCCATTGATTACAACCACGTCTTTGCGATACACAACCTCGTTGCAGTCTTCCGAGGAGGAATCGCCCAAAGCCATCAAGTCGGCGACTTTTTTAGCCAGGCCATCGGCTTCGGTGGCATCAAAAGCAGCCTGAGGCCTTATGCATCCTTGTTCGTCAAGTGAAGCGATGCCTTCGTCAAGAGCGACCTGAAGAAGGGCAGGCTTGTTCGCCTCATTCGCGTCAGCCGCCTTGAGCTTCGATCCATCATCGCTAAAGCCTGCGCGCAGCACGGCCGTCGCAAACACGAATTCGCGCGTCGCGGGGGCATCGGGATTAAACTTCTGGCTTCCGTCGATTATCCCAAGCGAATAAGCGGCCTTAATAGCAGCTTCGTTTTCATTGCCCGCTATATCGGAAAACGGAACATTTACGGATACGTCCATCTTGGCGCCGGTCGCAGCCAGAAGTTTTGAAAGCCACGCACCGCGCGAGATTGTTGCAGGCTGAACCGGATCAGGTTTCACGACAGGATCTGTCGCCGACACCCGAGAGCGCCTTACGGTCACTTGAGCGCGAACGGTCTTTCCATTGATTTTAAATTCGCAAGTTGACGCCTCTTGCATCACGCCTTGATCGGCATGTGCGGAAACCGGAGCAGCATACGTCGAGACGGCCAAGACTGCGGCTGCAAGAATCATCAGCGCTGCGTTTCGGCGATTTCGTACGCCAGCAGCCGCAAGCAATAGCCCAATAAGGAAGACCGGAATCCATACGACAAATTGGCTATCCCCTGTTTGAGGAATTGAGCCCTTTGTCTTCGACGCAAGCACCCTTGCCTTAATCGTCGCCGTCTTTGTCTCGCCAGGAGCGATATCGCCAAAGCTCCCTTCGAGGACAGAGCCGTCATCCACCTCAACGCCATCGGGAAGCTTGACAGAATATGAGACCGAATGCCACGTTGCATCTTCATCATTTGTCGAAGCGATCGTTAACGCGACCGTGTCTCCACTCTTATAGCTAGCGGCGTCCGACGATATTGATGCCCTTTGCCCTCCATGTCCCTCCGCATAAGCGAGGGATGGATAAACGGCAGATAGGGCCAAGAGAACTGTAAGGATCAACGCCGCAAATCGACGCTTCTTTATCCCGCACATTTTTCAGTCCTTTCCCAACTCTACAGATAGGACGCTAAAATACCTTGATTCTCATGGCAGGAAAGCGGGAACCACCCAATCAGTCAAAAGCGGCCCTTTTGAGGAAATAACCGGTAGACAAAACCGGTGAAAGGCGACGCACTTCCGATATCCCCACCCAACCGGCCTAGGGAATAATCTGCCCGCACGTTATCTCTCCATGCTCGGCAACGATGGCCAGCAACGTGCGGTTCTCCTGTTTCAGCACACGCTCGAAATCGTCGCGGAGAATCGGCAGGCGGCCATCGGGACAAAAGCCCTCGAACTTGCAGTTATCGGCGTATCGGAATATGTACGTATCCCTGGGAAGCAAGGCAGTCGGCGTCGTCTGCGAATCGGACTCATAGTAATAAAGCTGCGCGGTAATCGTCACAACATCCCCGTCGATAGAGATATCGGCTTCATCTGTAGGATTCAGCAGATAATGCCCCGTCAGATCCGACAACGTAACCGTGGGCTCGTGATGGTTCGACTCGAGACAGGTCGCCCGCTCAAAGCTGTAGTTGTAAATGCTATCCGGGTTCTCGACAAGAAGCACCTGGTACACCTGCTCGTCCCACCGCTCATCGTCAGGATCGGCGTCACATCCCCCGCTAAAGCGAACGGATGCCCTCACCTTCACGTGATTGCCGTACTTCTCAAAATCAGAGAGGACAACGTTTTTGGTATCCGCCGCGGTCACGCAGGGAAAGTTCCACCCATCACCCGTCTTATACTCGTCAAGAAACGAAAGGTCCGACGGGGCATGCGCTCCATAAAAAGACGAGAGCACCTTCTGGACATCGTCTTTTGTAAGGAAACACCCGCTTGACTGACATTCCAAGCCAAGTGCACCCGCGGCATAGCACGGCAGTTCCTTAACCTCGCCCGCAGCATCGTGATAGCCCAACCCGCAGAAAGCTATCCCGGGATAAAGGGCGTTGAAGAATAAATCGGAAGTCGTTTCGAAATCGTCCGCAGACCAAACGGTACCCTTCTCGGCGAGCTCCCCATATGGGTCATGCGACACGATATAAGTGCAGATCAAGGCGGAAACCTTGGCATACTCGTCCTCGGACGGGGCATATGAAGCGGCACTTACCTCGACGGAATCATCAACCTCGACCTTCTTGAGGGAATCGCAGCCGGCCAGGTCAATCTTGGCAATCGGATTGTTCGTGGCATACAAGCAGCCAAGCGTCTTTGGAACCGAGAGACTCGTCAAGTTATTCCTGCGACAGCATAGGACCTTGATGGCGGGATTCCGGCTCAAATCAATCTGGTCCAGCTTATTGTCCTCGCACACCAGCGTCTCGAGATTCTTAAAAGAAGCAATGAAGTCAATATCCTCGAGACCCATATCCGAAACGCCGCCGTCGGTCACCATGCCCGAATCATCGACCTCACCAAGCGATGTAACCCGACCGGCCTCGTCGCTGCTGATCAGCCCGTCCATATCGGAGTCCGCTACGTCCGATAGATATGACCGGAGCTTCTCGTTATCGACGTCACTCAACGTTATGGCAATATCGGTTGTCGAGGGCTTCTGGCGCTTTGGGGCGAACAGTTCATTGCCCACGGTGCGGGCAGCGGCAACGATAAGCACAAAGACGATCGTACTCATCAGCAGCTTCTTTCGATCTCGCTTCACCAGTTTCTCCCCACAGTTTGTGCAAAATGTTGCACTATCTGGGCATTCAAAACCGCATTTTATACAGCGCATCGAAAACCTCCGTTTTCGTCGTCGTTGCCGCGAAGGCCTATGTAGCGACAAGCAGCTCAGCACGGGCAAAACATCGTTCGTCCCTATCCCAACGGTGAAAATCTCCTGAACGTATGAGCTGATTTTATTTCAGCGGGGGCAGCATGTATCAATACTGAAATAACTGGTAGAGCAAGTGACATTTTTGGCATGGCCCAACGCTTTTTATACAACGTCAGAGCCACGCAATTGAATTGCCTTGCTGCACCATGGACCGAAAAGGACATCAATGCAACCGTATATGTCATCGCACACGAGCACTTCCTCACCGTCTTCCCTCCAGCGGCTAAACTAATAAATATCTGTCAAAATTACGGGGAGGTACGTCAAGGTGGCTTGGGTGGTCGGTATCATCGATGACATCGTTGATGAGGCGAAGGGTCTAGAACGGATTGTCCGCGATTTCGATGCCCCGCAGCTCACCGAAAAGACTAAGGTTATTCTTTTTCCGTCCCTCTCGCTCTTTAGCGCCTACATCGCTGCTGAATGGCAACTCGATGCCCTGTTTGTAGACATCAGCCTCTCTGGAAAACACTTCGAAGGCGTCCGGGACGGCATCGATCTGGTGCAGAACTATATTCCACGCAACTCATCCACCTAGGTAATTTTCATGACCGGGTTTGACCAGTTCTACACCCGCGTCTACGAGGCTCGCCACGTGAGCTTCGTGAGAAAGCCCTTCAATACCGTCGACGTCAACCTGGCTCTCTCCCAAGCGCTCGAAGCTTCCCAAGCCCGCGCAGACGCTCCCTTGGCAATATGCTGCAATCACGATGTGGTCCTCATCCGACCCTCCGAAGTCTCCTTCATCGAGAGCGACCGCAGGCGTGCCTTTATTCATGAGGGCGCCCAGGTACATCGCGTATACCGAAAGCTATCCGAACTCCTCGACGAGCTCCCGGCGCAATTTGTCCGTTGCCATCAAAGCTTCCTGATCAATCTCGACTTTGTCGAGAAGCTCGGCATCGACAGTTTGCTTCTTTCCACGGGCGACACGATCCCCGTGAGCCGACGCTGCCGTTCCCAAGTCCGCGACGCTCTCTTCGAACGAATTGGAGCGTTGTTTTGATGACAAGCATGGCTTCATACCTGCCCATCACGGCAAGCTTTCTCCCATACCTTCTTGTAGCGTACGCGTTCTTTGAGAGCGCCCTCAAGCCCCGTGGCGGTGCCTGGCTGCGAGCAGCGCAGCTGGCGCTCTTTCTCGCAATATTGCTTATGCCTCCCACGGTGCCATGGCATTGGGCCCAATTCCTCCTGATAGCGACAATCGTGATCACGGGCTACCAGGACACCCCCTCGCGAAAAGTCCTCGCGTCTTCCCTTCTGCTGGTGGGTCATTTATTTGGCGAGGTTGTCGCCGTCTTTTTTTGGTTGTTTCTGACCGGCGGCGCAGCGACCGCATCCGTCGAAACCTCGATGGCAATGTATGGATCGCATCTTCTCTCTTGCCTTATCGGAGCGTGCTTCTCTCTCCTTGCGACAAGGATGCTCGCCCAGCAGTTAAAGCACTTAGACAAGCATTTGCGCCGCAATGAGTTCTGGCTATCGGGCGCCGTAGTTATGCAATCATCGACGTTTCTCTTTCTACGATCGACTTACTTTGACTCTTCACCCCAATCGACGACCCTTCTCTGGTTTTCAATGCTGGGGTACGCCCTGTGCGTCATCGCCGATTCACTGGCGCTTCGCAGCTTTGGTCTGCTGCGTAAGCGCGAAGAAGACCGCCTGCGCCTCGAGCGCGTCCAACAAAGCATCGCGGAGCTCGAAGCCCACTGTGCAGAGGAGCTCGCGGCGCTTGGGGAATGCGCAATGCTTCGCCACGACCTACGGAACCATGAGCAGGTAATTGCGGTGCTCATAAACCAAGGGAGACTGGAGGAGGCGTCGGCGTACGCCCACGGTCTCGTTGACGAATGGAGCCCGGAGGACAAAAAGAAATGAATGCAGGCCACGTAGTTTCACTTCTCGCGTTCGCGACCACATGCTTGTGCGCGCTTTCGCTGGGACACCGCGTTGCCCACTTCACGGCCTCGCGCACCCTCGTAACCCTTGTTCTCCCCGCTTCTTTTGTGTTGCTCGGGGCACTTGGGCTTCTGTATATCTTTTTTTCTCAACACAAAAGTGCCGAGGCCGCATTCGTCGGAGCGCTATGCTCCATCGCCGTCGGATCGGTGTTCGCATGGTTCTTCATCACGCATTCCGTAAGCGACGAGCAGGCGCGCGACACGAGCGAGCGGCTGGCAGCCGCATCGGAACAGTTCTCCGCACAGCAGGAGTATTGCCGCACGCTAGAACTCTCCAAGGGTTCCGCCGCAAATCTCAAATCCGAGAACTCAAAGCGCTTTCACGAAGTTGCCCATGCACTCGACAAAGGGGACGCGAATGTCGCCTTTCGGTTATTGCGCGGAGACACGGAATCTATCGGGAAACAGCCCTATGCGCCCTGCGAAAACGCGGCAGTTGCCGTACTTCTATCGGCAAAGCGCGAAAGATGCCTCGACCTCGGAGTTGCATGGCAGTGCGACATTGATGTCCCCGAGTTCATCGGACTCTCGCCGCTCACTCTTTGCGAGGTGTTCTCAAACATGCTCGACAACGCAATTCGGGAGGCAGCGGCGAGTGAAGCTAAGAGCCCGCGCGTGGAGGTACGGGCGCGCCTTGCCGCCGGTTATCTTGTTGTGAGGGTTAAGAACAATACGCTGAAGACAGCGGACGTCGAGCCCAACAAGACAGAACAGAACGCAAGGCCCGCTGGCGAGGTGCTCCCCGAGCACGGCTGGGGCAGACAAATTCTCGCCCGCATCGCCGAGAAGCACGACGGAGAAGTTCGCGTAGACAGGACCAACGAATCTTGGGTCACCGAGGTGTTTCTTTCGCTATCCGAGAGATAACGAGAAGAGTCGCCGTCATCCGCTAGCCAAGAAGCCCGCCGGAAATGTGGGTATTCTCGCCAGCAGCCTTAGCGCCAATAGCCAGCATCTTGCAAGATGAGGTCCGCAAAACAAAACAACCCCAGTGCAAAACAAACCCAATGATGGGCATCTACAGACCGATCAGCACGCCAATGCCGTGGACTAGGAACGCCACGATCCAGGCGACCGTCACCTGAAACGCGAACACGGCAACGGCATAGCGCGCGCCCAGCTCGCTCTTGACGGCGCCGATGGACGCCACGCAGGGCGGGTACAGCAGCGTAAAGACCAGGAACACGTAAGCGGTAAACGGCGAAAACATGGTCGACAACACCGCAGGCGAGGTTGCGCCCAAAAGCACCGTGAGGGTCGAGATGACGCTCTCTTTGGCAATAAGTCCGGTGACGAGCGCCGTCGATGCACGCCAGTCGCCAAAGCCGAGCGGTGCCAGCAGCGGAGCGATGATGCTGCCGAGGCCCGCAAGCAGACTCTGCGACTGATCGGCGACCACATTGAAGCGGATGTCGAACGTCTGCAAGAACCAGATAACCACCGTAGCGGCAAAGATGATGGTGAAGGCCTTGGTAATAAAGTCCTTGGCCTTATCCCACGCCAGCATCACCGTCGTCTTGACGCTCGGCAGGCGGTAATTGGGGAGCTCCATGATAAACGGCACCGGGTCGCCCTTAAATGCCGTGCGGTTGAGCACCAAAGCGGCAATGCAGCCGACCGCGATACCGATCAGATAGAGCGAGACCATGGCGGGAACTGTCGCCTGTGGGAAAAACGCCCCGCACAGCAAGCCGTAGACCGGCAACTTGGCCGAGCAGCTCATGAACGGCGTGAGCATGACCGTCATCTTGCGGTCGTGCTCGGATGGGAGCGTACGGGTCGACATGATGGCCGGCACGGTACAGCCAAAACCGACGAGCATGGGCACAAAGCTGCGGCCCGACAGGCCAAAGCGGCGCAGCACTTTATCCATGACAAAGGCCACGCGCGCCATGTAGCCCGAATCTTCCAGAATGGAGAGGAACAAGAAGAGCACGACGATAATCGGCAGGAAGGTCAGCACGCTGCCCACGCCCGTAAGCACGCCGTCGACAGCCATCGAGCGCACCACGTCGTTGGTGCCGAACGCCTTGAGGCCCGCATCGGCCGAGGCGATGATGGCAGCGATGCCGTCCTCCATGAGTCCCTGCAACGCCGCGCCGATCACGCCAAACGTCAGCCAAAAAACGAGACCCATGATCACCAGGAACGCCGGAATGGCCGTATAGCGACCCGTCAGGATGCGGTCGATCTTGACGGAGCGCACGTGCTCGCGGCTCTCGTGCGGCTTGACCACGCAGCGCCCGCACACGTCGCCGATAAAGGTAAAGCGCATGTCGGCCAGTGCAGATAGACGGTCGGTGCCCGCCTCGCCCTCCATCTGGGTGATGATGTGCTCGATGGCGTCAAGTTCGTTGCGATCCAGGTGAAGTGCCTCGGTCACCAGCTCATCGCCTTCCACCAACTTGGTCGCCGCAAAGCGTACCGGGATGTGCGCTGTCACGGCATGGTCCTCGACCAGGTTGGCGATACCGTGGATACAGCGGTGCAACGCGCCGCCATCCGGGCCATCGGGCGCGCAGAAGTCCAGACGGCCGGGACGTTCGCGAAACCGCGCCACATGCAGAGCGTGATCCACCAGCTCGCCAATACCCTCGTTGCGGGCAGCGCTGATGGGGACAACAGGCACGCCCAGCAGGCTCTCGAGCAGGTTGACGTCCAC
>CABQJJ010000043.1 GCA_902464485.1 uncultured Collinsella sp.
GTCTCTGCTGCCGGCTTGTAGTAGTTAACACCATTTGGATTGGACAACGTAAACGTCACGGCACCGCAACCGCTTTTATCGATAGCCATATCATGAATGTCGAGTGTATAGCCGTTGCCCTCGACGGACAGATTGACCTTCTGTACTGAACCCTCCAAGCTTTGGGGCGCGATACCATCACCAAACTCTCTGGTGTAGGTATATTTAGTCCCCGACGAGCCATCTTGAGTCCAGGTAATGGACTCTCCGTTGCCATGGTTTCCCCAGGCAGAGGCAAAATAGCTGGAATTGACGACGGCGTAGGCGACCCCTCCGGTCGCCAGCACTCCGGCAAGGCATCCGATCACGGCAACATACAGAGGCTTCGCGTGACCCTTTCGGCGAAGCGGCTCACCAGCAGCGGCATAAAGAACACGGTCAGCAAGATCGCTATCGGCTTGGACGGACTCGAAGGCCTGCTTGATTTGGTTGGATTTCACGGTCGCCCTCCTCTAGGATGAACTTGAGCTTCGATCTACCGCGAGCTAAACGCGTTCGAACGGTCGCGGCTGGCACATGCAATAACTCGGCAATCTCTGAGGTCGAAAAGCCCAGATAGTAATAGAGCACGATGGGGATACGGAATCGTTCCGGAAGCCGCATGACGTCTAATAGGACGGCCTTGGTCTCATCCTGCGCCGTCGAAAGCGAATCGGCCAGGTTCTCAATATCCTCCACACGCCTCCATGGCTTTCGAAAGAGCGATTTGCATTCATTGATCGTGACCCGGATAAGCCATCGACGAAGATGTTCCCAGCTTTCAAAATGCGTATCGCTTTTGAGTAACTTTAGAAAGACGTCTTGAGCGACATCGTCGGCGTCGGCGCGATCGCGCAGGTACGTCAAAGCGATTCGGAACACGACATCCCGGTGGTCCTCGACCGCCTGTCTAAAAGCTTGTTCTTCCATAATCACCTCCCGGTGACGTTAATGGTTCTCGATGAGGCCCTCACCATAGATACGCTCTTGCCGGACTAAATGTTTCAAATTCAAGCAGGGAAAACCTACCAAAATTAATCCGTCCCTTTTTGGCAAGGGATCAACGGAACGCAACAGGTTGATCATACGCAAGCGAGCGGCCCCCAGAGCGTACAAGGTGGCATGAAAAAGGCAGGGCATTGACCTTCTGGTCATGCCCTGCCTTTTGAATGACAGATTGTAGCTCTGGGGGCCGCGCAGCGACGGAGGTCGCCGCCGTTCGTTAGAACGGCGGAACTAGTTACTCCTCGTCGTTGTCCTTGGCCTCTTCGGCGTCGTCGGTGTCCACGAGCTGGTTGAGCAGCTCGTCGAGGGAAGCCATGTCCTCGTTGATCGCGCCGTTGGCGGGAGCCTTCTTGTCGTCGATCGGGGCGCCCAGGAGCTCCTCATCGGCGTCGGCGTGATGCGTCGGAGCGGAGGTACCCAGCAGGATATCGTCCGGACCGTCGGGGCTAAAGACCATCTGCAGCAGCTGCGAGAGGTCTTCCTCGTCGGCAACGTCGTCGTTGTTCTCGAGGATGTAGAGCAGGTCGTGGGCCTCCAGGCCGTCACGGAGCTCCTCGATCGCCTTGGCACCGATGCCATCGATGCGCAGCAGATCCTCCTCGGACTTGCCGACCAGGTCGCCGACCGTCTCGATGCCGACCTCGCTGAACTTGTTGGTCCAGCGCTGCGACACGCCCAGGTCGTCGAACAGGTACAGGCGAGCCTTCTCGGCGGAGATGGTGTGGCCGTTGCGGGTGAACGAACCGTCAGCACCACCGAACTCGTCGTAGCCGGCCCAGTCGAGCTGCTGCGGGAGCTGCTCGTCCAGGTCCTTGAGCTCCACAGGAGCCCACTCGGGCAGCGACTTGGCGTTGGGCGAAGCCGGACCGTCGATGTCGACATAGCCGTCGGCCGTGCGATACGTCAGCTTGGCGTTGGCGTACGGCTTGAGGCCAGTACCAGCCGGGATCTTCTTACCGACGATGACGTTGGACTTAAGGTCGAGCAGGTGGTCGACCTTGCCCTCGATGGCAGCCTCGGTAAGGACGCCGGCGGTACGGATGAACGAAGCGCTCGACAGCCAGGAGTCGATGTTGGACGCGACCTTGAGCGTACCCAGGATGACGGGCTCGGCCACGGGAGCCTGACCGCCCAGACGGGCAACGCGCTCGACCTCGTCGGCGAACTCGTAGCGGTCGACGTACTGACCAAGCAGGTACTTGGAGTCACCGGGGTTGGTGATCTGAACGCGACGCAGCATCTGACGTGCGAGCACCTCGATGTGCTTGTCGTTCAGGTCGACGCCTTGGCTGGTGTAGACGTCCTTGACGCTCTCGACGAAGGTGTGCATCGTCGACTCGATGTCGGTCAGCTTGCGCAGGTTGCGGAAGTTAACGAAGCCCTTGGTGATCTGGTCGCCGGCGCGAACCTCGCAGCCGTCCTCGATCTCGGGCATGAAGCGCACCGAAGCGGGGACGCGACGCTCGTCGAGGACACGGGTGTGATCCTCGGAGTCGGTGAGCGTCAGCACGTACTCGGACTTCTCGGGCTTAATCGAGAGGTGGCCGGAGTACGGAGCCAGCTCGGCCTCGCGACCCAGGATCTTCTCGTTGACGTTGCCGACGATATCGAACATACGGCTGACCGTAGGCAGACCCTGCGTAATATCGTCGACGCCAGCGACGCCGCCGGAGTGAATGGTACGCATCGTAAGCTGCGTACCGGGCTCGCCGATGGACTGGGCGGCAATAATGCCGACCGCGGTACCGATGGCGACTGGACGACGGGTGGAAAGATCCCAGCCGTAGCACTTCTGGCACACGCCGTACTTGGAGCGGCAGGTGAGCAGCGCGCGAAGCTTGACCTTCTTAAGGCCGGCATCGACCATCTTCTGGATGTCAGCGACCTTCTCGATGTAGCCGTCCTGCTCAAAGAGCACGGTGCCATCGGGAGCCACGACGTCCTCAATGAAGCAACGGCCGACGAGGTCGGTGTTGAGGTCGGTGGTGCCGGGGATGATGAGGTTGTAGGTGACGCCCTCGTGCGTACCGCAGTCCTCCTCGCGGACGATGACGTCCTGGGCCACGTCGACCAGACGACGGGTCAGGTAACCAGAGTCCGAGGTGTGGGATGCGGTATCGACCAGGCCCTTACGGGCGCCGTAGGTCGAAATGAAGTACTCGAGCGGCAGCAGGCCCTCGCGGAAGTTCGCCTTAATGGGAAGGTCGATCGTCTCGCCGGACATGTCTGCCATCAGGCCACGCATGCCGCCGAGCTGACGCAGCTGGGTCTTAGAACCACGGGCGCCGGAGTCGGCCATCATGTAGAGCGGGTTCTCCTCGTCGAACAAGTCGAGCATGAGCGCTGCAACCTTATCGGTACAAGCGGTCCACTCATTAACGACTTCGATGTGGCGCTCCGTCTCGTTGATGAAGCCCTCCTCGAAGTACTCGTTGATCTGGTCGACGTTGGCCTGGGCGCGATCGAGCAGCTCCTGCTTCTCGGCAGGGATGAGAGCGTCCCACACCGAGATGGTGAGGCCGGCGCGGGTAGCGTAGTGGAAGCCGGAGTACTTGATGGCGTCGAGGATCGGGCCGACCTTGGCCTCGGGATAGCGATCGCAGCAGTCCGCAACCAGCTTGGCCACGTCGCCCTTGACCATCTTGTAGTTCATGAACTCGTAGTCTTCGGGCAGGCACTGGCGGTTGAAGATGATGCGGCCGATGGAGGTCTCGAAGCGCGCGGTCTTGTTGCCGGTGACGTCGTAGTCGACGAACTCGTTCTTGCCGTTCTTGACGCGGAAGATGCGGGTGCCGTCCTCGTTGATGACGTTGGCGTTCTCGGCAGACACGCGGACCTGGATCTTGGCCTGCATGTCGACCTCGGAGCGGCAGTCATAGGCGTGCAGCGCGTCGTCGAAGCTGGCGAACACGTGGTTCTCGCCCGGCAGACCGTCGCGGACCTGGGTGAGGTAGTACACACCGATGATCATGTCCTGCGAGGGGATGTTGACCGGCTTGCCGGATGCCGGAGAGCGCAGGTTGTTCGCAGAGAGCATGAGCACGCGGGCCTCGGCCTGAGCCTGGCTGGACAGCGGCACGTGGACAGACATCTGGTCGCCGTCGAAGTCGGCGTTGAAGGGCGAGCAGACCAGCGGGTGCAGGTGGATAGCCTTGCCCTCGACCAGCACCGGCTCAAAGGCCTGGATGGACAGACGGTGCAGGGTCGGTGCGCGGTTGAGCAGTACGACGCGACCGTCGATGACCTCTTCGAGGATATCCCACACAAAGGTGGCACCGCGGTCGATAGCGCGCTTGGCGCCCTTGATGTTCTCGACCTTGCCGAGCTCGACCAGGCGCTTCATGACGAAGGGCTTGAAGAGCTCCAGCGCCATGGTCTTGGGCAGACCGCACTGGTGCAGCAGCAGCTTGGGGTCGGTAACGATGACCGAACGGCCGGAGTAGTCGACACGCTTACCCAGCAGGTTCTGACGGAAGCGACCCTGCTTGCCCTTGAGGGCCTCGGCGAGCGACTTGAGCGGGCGACCGCCACGGCCAGAGACCGGGCGACCACGACGGCCGTTGTCGAACAGGGCGTCCACGGACTCCTGGAGCATGCGCTTCTCGTTGTTCACGATGATCGCAGGGGCGTCCAGGTCGAGCAGGCGCTTGAGTCGGTTGTTACGGTTGATCACGCGACGGTACAGGTCGTTGAGGTCGGACGCGGCGAAGCGACCGCCGTCGAGCTGGACCATCGGACGCAGATCGGGCGGAATGACCGGGATGACGTCCAGGATCATGTTCGCGGGGCTATTGCCGCCCTTCAGGAAGGCGTCAACGACCTCAAGGCGCTTGACGGCCTTCTCGCGCTTCTGCTTCTGGGAATCCTCGTCGGCGATAATGGCCTTGAGCTTCTCGGCCTCGGAGGGGAGGTCGATGGCAGCGAGCAGGTCGCGGACGGCCTCGGCACCCATACCACCCTTGAAGTACATGGAGTAGTAACGGGTCATCTCGCGGAACAGCGGCTCATCGGAGATGAGGTCGCGCTCGGTGAGCTTCATGAAGGCGTTGAAGGCGTCCGTACGGAGCTGCTTCTCGTCCTTGCACTCTTCCTCGATGTCGACGATGCCAGAGGCGATCTCCTCGGGGGTCAGCGGCTCCTCGTCGGAGAACTCGTCAAAGTTCTCGGGGTCGCCCTGCTCCTTAAGGGACTCGATCTGGCGGGCGCACTCGGCATCGATCTCTTCCAGATCGGCGGCGAGCTCCTCGCGTAGGTCGTCGGCGTCGGCCTCGCGAGCCTCGTAGTCAACCTCGGTGATGATGTAGCTGGCAAAGTACAGAACCTTCTCGAGGTCCTTGGACTTGATGTCGAGCATACGGCTCATCGGGAAGCTCGTGGGGCTCTTGAAGTACCAGATGTGGGACACCGGAGCGGCGAGCTCGATGTGGCCCATGCGATCGCGACGCACCTTGGCCGAGGTGACCTCGACGCCGCAGCGCTCGCAGACGATGCCCTTAAAGCGGATGCCCTTGTACTTGCCGCAGGAGCACTCCCAGTCCTTGGCGGGACCGAAGATCTTCTCGCAGAACAGGCCGTCCTTCTCGGGCTTGAGGGTACGGTAATTGATGGTCTCCGGCTTCTTGACCTCACCGTGCGACCAGGAACGGATCTGGTCGGCGGAGGCAAGGGAGATCTTTACCGAGTCAAAATCAGTAGCTTCGAAATCTGCCACAGTCAACTACTCCTTATCAGTGGTCGTGGCGGCGACAGCCTCGGGTGCCTCGGCGGTCTCGGCATCCTCGGCCTCGACGTCGGTGTCAACGCCGGCGAGCGCAGCCAGGTCGTCGAGAGCAGAGGTCTCTTCGGCGGTCACAGGTGCGGAGGCGTCCTCGTCGGCATCGTGCATGGGCTCGATGTCCAGTGCGAGGGAGCGGATCTCCTTGACGAGAACCTTGAAGGACTCGGGGATACCCGGGACAGGAACGTTCTCGCCCTTGACGATGGACTCGTAGGTCTTGACGCGGCCCACGGTATCGTCGGACTTGACGGTCAGGATCTCCTGCAGGACGTTGGAAGCACCGTAAGCGTACAGTGCCCAAACTTCCATCTCGCCGAAGCGCTGGCCGCCGAACTGGGCCTTGCCGCCCAGAGGCTGCTGGGTAACCAGGCTGTAAGGGCCAGTCGAACGGGCGTGGATCTTGTCGTCGACCATGTGGCCGAGCTTGAGGATGTAGGACGTACCCACGGTAATGGGCTCGCGGAACTCCTCGCCGGTACGGCCGTCGAACAGACGGGTCTTGCCGCGCTCGTCAAGCTGGGTGACGAACTCGGGGCGCATGTGATCGCCAAAGGCAGCGGTGGCCTTGTTGAGCATGTTCTTGTTGGCACGACGGATGACCTCGGCGATCTCGTCCTCCTTGGCGCCGTCGAAGACGGGCGTCGCGGTGAAGAACGGACCGGGGACGTACTTGTCGGAGTCGGCCTGCTCGGTATCCCAACCGCAGGCAGCAGCCCAGCCAAGGTGGCACTCGAGCAGCTGGCCGACGTTCATACGCGAAGGAACGCCCAGCGGGTTGAGGATAACGTCGATCGGGGTACCGTCAGCCATGTAGGGCATGTCCTCGACCGGCAGAACGTTACAGATAACACCCTTGTTGCCGTGGCGGCCGGCGATCTTATCGCCCTGCTGGATCTTACGACGCTGGGCGACGTAGACGCGCACCTGCTCGTTGACGCCGGGGGCCAGGTCGTCGCCGTTCTCGCGGCTAAAGCGGACGACGTCGATGACGCGGCCGTAAGCGCCGTGAGGCATCTTAAGGGAGGTATCGCGGACGTCGTGGGCCTTGGCACCGAAGATGGCGCGCAGCAGGCGCTCCTCGGCGGTCAGAGCGCTCTCGCCCTTAGGCGTGACCTTGCCGACCAGGATGTCGCCAGGGCCGACCTCGGCGCCGATGCGGATGATGCCGTCCTCGTCGAGGTTGGCAAGCATGTCCTCGGAGAGGTTCGGGATCTCGCGGGTGATCTCCTCGGGGCCGAGCTTGGTGTCGCGGGCGTCGATCTCGTGACGGGTGATGTTGATGGTCGTCAGCAGGTCCTCGGCCACCAGGCGCTCGGACACGACGATACCGTCCTCGTAGTTAAAGCCTTCCCACGGCATGTAGGCCACAGTGAGGTTCTGACCCAGTGCGAGCTCGCCATGATCGGTCGAAGGACCGTCAGCCAGGGGCTCGCCCTGCTCAACGGTGTCACCGACGCGCACGAGCGGACGGTGGTTGATGCAGGTGGACTGGTTGGAGCGCTGGTACTTGGCCAGGTGATACTCGTCCATGCCACCGGCATGCTTGACGATGATCTTGGCGGCGTCGGCAAAGATGACCTCGCCGGCATTCTTGGCCAGGGTGACCTCGCCGGAGTCCAGAGCGGCGCGACGCTCCATGCCGGTACCGACATAGGGAGCGGCGGGGTGAACCAGCGGCACGGCCTGACGCTGCATGTTAGCGCCCATCAGCGTACGCTTGGCGTCGTCGTGCTCGAGGAACGGGATCAGCGTGGCTGCGACGGAGAGCATCTGACGGGGCGAGACGTCCATGTAATCGACGTCCTCGACGGGCACGTCGGCGGGAGCACCGAAGGAGCCGTCGAAGTCGCGGGTACGGGCGATCACGGTGTGCGGGCGGACGATCTTGCCCTCGGCATCGGTCGTGATGAACTCGTTGGTCTTGGGATCGAGCGGCGTGTTGGCCGGCGCGATGACGTGCTTCTCTTCCTCGTCAGCGGTCATCCAGTCGATCTGGTCGGTGGCAACGCCGTTCTCGACGCGACGGAACGGGGCCTCGATGAAGCCATACTCGTTGACGCGGGCGTAGAGGGCGAGCGAGCCGATCAGGCCGATGTTGGGGCCTTCGGGGGTCTCGATCGGGCACATGCGGCTGTAGTGCGAGTTGTGAACGTCGCGGACGGCCGTCGGCACGTTGGTGCGGCGGCTGGAGCCGGACTTGTGACCGGCAAGACCACCAGGGCCGAGTGCGGACAGACGGCGCTTGTGGGTCAGACCGGTCAGGGGGTTCGCCTGGTCCATGAACTGCGAGAGCTGCGAGGAACCGAAGAACTCCTTGATGGAGGCCACGATCGGGCGGATGTTGATGAGCGACTGCGGGGTGATCTCGTCGATGTCCTGGGAGCTCATGCGCTCACGGACGACGCGCTCCATACGGCTCATGCCGATACGGAACTGGTTGGCAACGAGCTCGCCGACGGTGCGGATGCGGCGGTTGCCGAAGTGGTCGATGTCGTCGACCTTGAAGCCCTGCTCGCCAGCAGCGAGGGACAGCAGGTAGCGCAGCGTCGCGACGATATCCTCGTCGGTGAGCACCGTGACCTCTTCCTCGGTGGTGAGGTTGAGCTTCTTGTTGACCTTGTAACGACCGACGCGGGCCAAATCGTAGCGCTGCGGGTTAAAGAGCAGGCCCTCGAGCAGGCTGCGGGAAGCGTCCACGGTGGGAGGCTCGCCCGGGCGCAGGCGACGGTAGATCTCGATGAGGGCGTCCTCGCGAGTGAGGGCGGTGTCGCGCTCCAGGGTGCGCTTGATCACATCGGAGTTGCCGAGCAGCTCGATGATGTCGTCGTTGGTGACGGCGATGCCAAGGGCGCGCAGGAACATCGTGGCGCTCTGCTTGCGCTTACGGTCGATGGAGACCATGAGCTGGTCGCGCTTGTCGACCTCAAACTCAAGCCAGGCACCGCGGGACGGGATGATCTGGGCCTTGTAGATCTGCTTGCCCGAATCCATCTCGGAGCTGTAGTACACGCCCGGGGAGCGGACGAGCTGCGAGACGACGATACGCTCGGTACCGTTGATGATGAAGGTGCCCTGATCGGTCATCATGGGGAAGTCGCCCATGAAGACGAGCTGCTCCTTGATCTCGCCGGTCTCCTTGTTGGTGAGACGGACGTCGGTCAGAAGCGGAGCCTGATAGGTCATATCCTTCTCGCGGCACTCCTCGACGGTGTGCGCGGGGTCGCCGAACTGATGCTCGCCGAAGGTAACCTCGAGAACATGGTTCTGGCTCTGGATGGGGCTGGATTCCTTGAACGCCTCACGAAGGCCCTCGCCCTTAAAACGCTCAAAGGATTCCCTTTGAACAGAGATAAGGTTGGGGAGCTCCATGGCCTCCGGGATTTTCCCGAAGCTGACGCGCTTGCGCTCAGTGGCAGTGTATGCGTAGGTCACCAGGTTTTTCCTCCTTCACGGAAATGCTCGGTGGGTTGGCGAGGCATAGCTTCGCCAGTTATCGCAACCTAATAGTTTATCAGGTACCGACCGTTGGGCAAGAAAAGCCTTGACGCGATTGAGTTTTTGGAGTAGCAAAGTTTTTCGACGGAAAACACGCAGGTAGATGTATGTGTATCGAACATCTGTTCATATATTTTCTGTGAACAGGGAGCCAGCAATCGCAGCTCTTATAAAAAACGGGCGCGAACCGAAGTCCGCGCCCGTAAATGTCGATGCCCGAAGGCTTACTTACGCATCAATCCGCCGCGCTCGTCGATAGCGTCCCAGAAGGCATCGGCAAAGCGGGGGTCGCTTGCAGCCATGAGGGCGTTGGTGGCCATCCAACCAGAGGGAGTGCCGGTGTCGTAGCCCGACAGCGGGTCGATGACGACTGCATACATGGCCTCGCGGTCGAGCGAACGGGCCATGGCGTCGGTGAGCTGGATCTCGCCGCCCTTGCCGGCCTGCTGATCTGCCAGCAGGTCCATGACCAGCGGGCTCAGCAGGTAGCGACCGACGATGTACAGGTTGGACGGAGCCGCCTCGGGAGCGGGCTTCTCAACCAGACCGCCGATGCGCCAGACAGCACCGGGCTCGGCATCGGCAACGTCCTCGGCGCCCTCGAGCGAACCGACGCGCTCGCCGGCGATAACGCCGTAGCGGCTGACTTCCTCGGGCGAGCAAGCGGCGACGGCGATAACCGAAGCGCCACCGTGCTCCTTAGAAACGGCGAGCATCTTGTCGCAGATGTCGCGGTTAGGCACAACGTAGTCGCCCAGAAGAACCAGGAAGTTCTCCCCTGCCACGGCGTCGGCAGCAGAGCGGATAGCATGGCCGAGGCCCTTGGGCTCGTACTGATAACGGAAGTCGACCGGCATACCGCCAGCGTGGGCGACGGCATCGGCATAGGCGTTCTTGCCGCGCTCGCGCAGCAGGTTCTCGAGCGAGCGATCGGGCTGGAAGTAGCTCAGCAGCTCGGGCTTACCGGGAGAAGTAACGATGATGGCATCGTCGACCTCCTCGGGCTCGAGCGCCTCCTCGACGACGTACTGAATGACGGGCTTGTCGAGCACCGGCAGCATCTCTTTGGGCGTGCACTTGGTGCCAGGCAGAAAACGCGTGCCAAGACCGGCGGCGGGGATGATTGCCTTCATGTTATTCAAAGATCCTTTCGCAGGCGCAAAAGCGCCCCATGCGTGCGGCACACAGCCGCAGACCAAATTGCGATACCCAAGCATCTTACCGCTGGAACTATATGTCGCTACAAGGCAGAGACAATTCTTCAGCAGGTCAACGCAAATTATTGCTCGAATGGTGCAATTTTATTGCCCAACGGCAGGGCACCCGATACGACGCAAATCACAGAACATGGCAGTTTGAGCAACCGATGCCGAGGGACCGAAAAACAAAAAAACGGGGCTCGCAATGCGAACCCCGTCTGCAAAGAAATCTGGCGAGAAAGCCTGATTACTTGAGGGTGACAGCAGCGCCAGCAGCCTCGAGCTTCTCCTTGGCAGCCTCGGCGTCCTCCTTCTTGGCACCCTCGAGAACAGCCTTGGGAGCGCCCTCGACGACCTCCTTGGCCTCCTTCAGGCCAAGGTTGGTGAGCTCACGGACGGCCTTGATGACCTGGATCTTGTTGTCGCCGAAGCCCTCGAGCACGACGTCAAACTCGGTCTTCTCCTCGGCCTCAGCAGCGCCAGCAGCGGGAGCGGCGACAACGGCGGCAGGAGCAGCGGCGGAAACGCCGAAGGTGTCCTCGATAGCCTTGACGAGCTCGGAAGCCTCGAGAAGGGTCATTTCCTTAAGAGCATCGATGATCTCATCGGTGGTAAGCTTAGCCATTTCTAAGTCCTTTCGGTTTCCGTACGTTATGCACGGAGATCTGTTATGAAGCGATGCGCAGGCGCATCAGGGGTGCGGCGTTGCCGCCGCAGACGAGGGCAGGCCAAACTAGGCTGCCTTCTGCTCGGAAACCTGCTGAATCGAACGAGCGAGACCAGAGGAAACGCCGTTGACGCAGACAGCGATGTCGCGAGCGAAACCGGAGATGAGACCGGCGATCTGGCCGAGAAGCTGATCCTTGGTGGGCAGCTCGGCGATAGCCTTAACATCATCAGCGGAAACGGCCTTACCGTCGGAGATACCGCCCTTGATCTCAAGGACGCCCTTGGACTTAGCAGAGAAGTCCTTAAGGGCCTTAGCGGCCTCGACCGGCTCGGACTCGTAGAACACATAAGCGACGGGGCCGGCGAGGATCTCGTCGAGCTCGGGCTGCTCCTGGTTCTTGAGAGCGATCTTGACCAGGTTGTTCTTGTAGACCTTCATCTCGGCGCCGCACTCGCGAAGCTGATGACGCAGCTCCTGAGCCTGCTTAACCGTCAGACCGTTGTAGTTGACGACAAACAGACCGGCGTTCTCGGCGATACGGGACTCGATCTCTGCAACCTTGTCGATTTTGTACTGCTGGGGCATAAATTACACCTCCTCGAATTCTTTCCGGGCACGGTCCGCCACAAGGACGTGACGGGGGCATGTCCAAAAAGAAAGCCCCCGCGCTGCATGAGCGACGGGGGCGAGAAGACATATCTACTCGACCACCTCGGCTGGCGGGATATCCCATTAAGCTCGCGGGCGATGCCCGTTTGCACCGGCTGTCTCTGGCAGCGGATTCGTGCGTGAACCGAAAGTATTATGGCGGGGACCCCGGCGTCGGTCAACGGGCGCGAGGATTCGTCCACAAACCCTGCATACGCTCCGGTTCGAGGGGACGGGTCGAGATTTTCGCTCGGTCAAGTCCTGGGCTCGCTCGGAAAGCACATTAAGTGCTTTCCGGCTCGTGCGGAATCTACGAAAATCTCGACCCGTCCCCTCGAACCGGAGCTGCGGTAACTTTGCTGCGAATCCTCGTGTCCGTTGAGCGGCGCGCCCCACGCATAACCCTTATGTCGGTGGGCTGATGGGTTGGGTCCCGTTGGGCCTACAGGGTTGAAACGAAGTTTGACAGGCGGTGGAGGCCTTCGTCCAGATTTTGGTCGGAGACGCAGTAGCTTAGGCGGATGTGGCCTTCGGTGCCGAAGCAGTCTCCTGGGACTAGGGCTACGTTGGCTTCTTTGATGGCTTTGATGCAGAAATCCTCGCTTGTTAGGCCGAACTTTTTGATGCTCGGGAAGGCGTAGAAGGCTCCTGCGGGCTCCACTACGTCGAGGCCCATGGCGTCTAGGGCGGTCAGAACTCGTTCACGGCGGGCTCGGTAGACGTTGAGCATGGGGGTAGGGTCGACGGTGAGGGCTCGGGCTGCGGCGTCCATCTCGAAGGAGACGGCGCTCGATACTAGGTATTGGTGAGCCTTGGCGATCTCGGCGATGACGGGTGCCGCTGCTGCGAGCCAGCCCAAGCGCCAGCCGGTCATGGCCCAGGGCTTGGAGAAGCTTTCGATGACGACCGTCTGCTCGCGCAGCTCTGGATGGCGTTGGGCAAAGCGCTCGTAGCCGTCAACATAGACGAGACGGTTGTAGACGTCGTCGCAGATTACGTATATGCCCGTCTGCTCTGCCACGCGCGCCACGGCATCGAGCGATGCTGCGTCGAGGATGCAGCCCGTAGGATTGTTGGGCGAGCAGATAACGATGGCCTTGGTCGCCGGGGTCACACAGGCGCGAAGCGCTTCCTCGTCAATCTGGAATTGCGCAGGCTCCGTATCCAAAAAGACCGCTTTGGCGTGATTGGCTACGACGATGCTCTCGTACAGGCCAAAGGCCGGCGTGGGGATAATAACCTCGTCGCCGGGGTTGAGCATGGCCATAAACGTAGCCGACAGGGCCTCGGTCGCACCATCGGTCAGGATGACCTCGTCGGCCGAAAACGCAAGGCCCGCTTCGCCCATATATGCGGATAGCGCCTCGCGCAGGGCAGGGCGACCATTGTTGGGCGGATAGTGCGTGTCACCGCGGCCCAGTGCGGCGGTCACCTCGGCGCTAATCACATCGGGTGTAGGAAAATCGGGCTCGCCGAGCGCGAGCGCAATGCATCCCGGGTGCCGGGCGGCGAGTGCGTTGATTCGGCGGATGCCAGAAGGCTTGAGCGTGGCAAGCGAGGTGTTCATGGGCAGACGCATGGCATTCCTTTCGTAAGGGT
>CABQJJ010000044.1 GCA_902464485.1 uncultured Collinsella sp.
CGCGCGCAAACTGCATTGCGTGGGTCACGATCACCATCGTCATGTTCTGCGCAGCGAGGTCCTTAATGACACGCAGCACCTCGGCCGTTAGCTCGGGGTCGAGCGCCGAGGTCGGCTCGTCAAAGAATAAGATTTCCGGGTCGAGTGCCAGGGCGCGGGCAATACTCACGCGCTGCTGCTGACCGCCCGAAAGCTCACACGGCACCTTGTTCTCGTTGCCCGTAAGCCCCATCTGCGCGATCAACTCATGCGCACGCGCCTCCGCCTGCTCGCGCGGGCGCTTGAGCACGCGAATCGGAGCATCGGTGATGTTTTTCATCACCGTATAGTGCGGGAACAGGTTGTAATTTTGGAACACCAGGCCGAATCGCGAGCGCGCCTGCTTGGGCACATCGCCCTTCGCATAGACCGCGCCCGAACCCACATCCGTCGCAACGGCAAGGTCGCCAAACGAGAGCGAGCCTCCGTCGAGTGTCTCGAGCAGCGTGGCACACCGCAGCAGCGTGGACTTACCGCCACCCGAAGGCCCGATAATCGCCACGACCTCGCCGCGCTTTACCTCGAGTGAGATATCCTTGAGCACCTCATTGCCGCCAAACGCCTTGCGCGCGTTCGATATATTCATTACCGTTCCGGACACGGGAACCTCCATGTGTTTAAAAAGTCAGCGAGCGTGTGACTGGCGAGACAATGTGCTCCGAAAGAGGAGCGCCGCGTACTTCTGTACGCAAGCGACGGTTTGAGGAGCAGATTGGCCGTCAGGCACGCGCGCAGCGTCAAGCAGTCCGCCGTTCGTTAGAACGGCGGAGTGATCTAGTCATGATAATAGTCCAGCTTCTTTTCGGCGGCGCCCAGCAGCATCTCGACCACAAAGTTAAAGACCCAGTAAATCAGCGCCGCGATCGCAAACGGCACCATGCTCACTTGCGAGGCAACCAGCGCCTTGGCCGTCGAGAACATCTCCCCCACGCCGATGGCAAACGCCAGCGATGTGTCCTTGACCAGCGTGATGATCTCGTTGCCCATCGCTGGCAAAATGCGTTTGGCAACTTGCGGCATCACGATGTACAAAAATGTCTGCAGACGCGAGTAGCCCAGCACCTCGGCGGCCTCATATTGACCACGCGGAATCGACTGCAGGCCCGAGCGATAGATCTCGGCAAAGTAGCCGGCGTAGTTGATGATGAACGCCACAACGCACGCCGTCCACTTGGAATCGGGCGTGAGCGAGATGCCAAACACGTAGTACGGGGCAAAGTAGATCGCAAACATCTGCAGCATAAGCGGCGTGCCGCGCATCACCGAAATATAGATGCGCGCAATCCAACGCAGCGGCGCGACCTTGCTCATGCGCATAAACGCCACGGGGATTCCCAGCGGAATCGACCCGAGCAACGTCAGCACAAACAGCTGCAAGCTGACCAAGAATCCTTGGCCAAGCATCTGCATCATGACCTGAATAGACAACCCAAGCTCTCTTTCACAGTAACGGAACAGCGAACCCAATGCTAAAGCGGGTTTTCCAGGTGCCCGAGTTTGCCGTGAAAGAGGAGCGCCGCGTACTAAATGTACGCAAGCGACGGTTTGAACGGCAAAATCGGGTGCCTGGGAAAGCCGCTATTTGAGCACCCAGTTGTCGAAGGAAAGACCATAGCTTGAATACTTGTCGCACAGGTCCTTGACCGTGCCGTCCTCGTAGAGTGCCTTGAGCGACTCGGTCGCGGCGTCGGCCGACTTGGTGTCGCCCTTCTTAAAGCCGACGGCGTAGTGCTCGCTGGACAGCGGCTCATCAAGCTGCGTATAGGCATCGGGCTTGGCGGCAAGCTGATACTGGGCAATCGAAAGGTCGCAAGCCACGGCATCGACCGCGCCGCTCTCGAGCTGCATAAAGGCCGTGTTGTACTCGCCGATGGTATCGAGCGTGGCAAACGTCGCGGCCAGATCCTTCTGGTCGCCCTCGAGCACATCCTGCGCAGCGGAATCAGTCTGGGTAATCACGGTCTTGCCGGCAAGATCGTCCCAGCTCTTGATACCCGCGTCCTTCTTGACCACGAGCACTTGCTCGTTGAGCATGTACGGCTCGGAGAACGTGTAGCCGTCCTCACGGCCCTCCATGGTAAAGCCGTTCCAGATGCAGTTGATGGCGCCGGAGTTGAGCAGCGTGTCCTTGGCATCCCAATCGATGGCCTCGTAATCGACATCCCAGCCCTGCTTATCGGCAACGGCCTTGGCAAGGTCAAGGTCAAAGCCCGTGTACTCGCCGTCATCGCCCACAAAGCCGTACGGAGGGTAGGACTTGTCAAAGCCCACCACGAGCTTCTTGGACTCCGCGGCGCCCTTCACATCCTTGGCCGCGGCAGAACCAGCAGCGGAGCCCTTGCCAGCACCACCGCCGCAGCCGACAAGACCAAGGCCGAGCACCGTGGCGAGCGAGCCGGCTAGACCAACAAACTGACGACGAGACATATCGGTATTCATGGTATTCCCCCTCGATAGCACTTTAGTTAGGTAAAGTGAGTCATGTAACGTTCAGAATCATACACTTTAGTGAAATGGAGTACAAGGGAGGGCTTGCCCGGCGCGGGCGGGGAGCGGCGCGGAATTAAGTTTATCGCGAGTTCCGCACGCAAAGGAAAGCACTAAATGTGCTTTCCGTCTTGCGCAGGACTGTAGAGCAGGAAACTTAATTCCGCGCCGCTCCCCGCCCGCGCCGGGCAAACGTCGTTGGACTTATCGCTGACATGAAATGGCCGCTTGCATATCGTCCGCTAGCTTGGCACGGTACAATGCTTTCAGATTTCAATTTGTAAATTAGTGGGGTTGATTCATGGCAGAATCTCGTGCGGAGCGTAAGGCTCGTCGTGCTTTGATCGAGGCGGCTGAGGGGTCGGAGGAGAAAAAATCTTCTAAGAAATCCAAGTCGTCTCAGGATGCGAAGGGTAAGTCGGCGAAGGGCAAGGCTAAGGCCAAGCGCCCCAGTTCTCGTCGGAGCGAGGACAAGGCATCTCAGACTCGCTCCAGGCGCTCGCATAAAGATCCGGTTTCGTCTGCGCGTAAGGCTGTGGACCCCAAGTCTCCCTGTTCGATCATGAAAGCTTGTGGTGGGTGTACGGCGCTCAATCGTCCTTATAAGAAGCAGTTGGCGGCCAAGCAGGCTGCTATGGAGGAGCTGTTTGCTGAGCTCTGTGAGCGCGAGGGTGTTGCCGTTGATCCCATTCGCGGTATGGGTGTTACCCTGGGCGACCCGGGCAAGTATCCTGCGCCGCGTGGTTTTCGTCATAAGGCTGCCACTCCTTTTGCTCCTGGCAAAGAGGGCGCCGTTCGCTGCGGCTTCTTTGAGCGCGGCACTCATAAAATCGTTGCCGTACCCGAGTGTCCTGTCGAAGCGCCGGGCGCTCGTCAGATTCTCAACGGCATCGCACGCGAAGCCGAACGTCTGCATATTCCTGCCTTTAACGAAGACAAGCATCTGGGGCTGCT
Source organism: uncultured Collinsella sp. (assembly GCA_902464485.1). Taxonomy (GTDB): domain Bacteria; phylum Actinomycetota; class Coriobacteriia; order Coriobacteriales; family Coriobacteriaceae; genus Collinsella. The sequence continues at coordinate 3,481 of CABQJJ010000044.1, forward strand.
TCGCTATGCTGTCGTTCGCTGCGGCTGGCGCACCGACCAGATTATGGTCACCCTCGTGACCGCTCAGCGCGACCTGCCGCATGCGCAGGAGTTCTTTGAGGCTGTCGCCGCACTCGATCCGCATATCGTCACCGTCGCTCAGAACATCAACGGTCGCCCCGGCAATGCCATCTTGGGTGAGGAGACTCGTATCGTCTATGGCGCCGAATGCATGCGCGACCAGCTGCTCGGCTGCGAGTTCGATATCTCCCCCACCGCGTTCTATCAGACCAATCCGCAGCAAACCGAGCTGCTCTATCGACTTGCCATTGACGGCATGGACCTGCAGCAGGGTGATATTCTTATGGACGCTTACTGCGGCAGCGGAACCATCGGCCTGTGCGCCGCGAAGGATGCCCAGGACAAGGGCATCGGCATTATGCTGCTCGGCGTGGAGCGCAACCCGGCGGGCATTGCCGACGCACGTCGCAATGCCGAGCTCAACGGCCTCACCCGCAGCGCTTGGTTTATGGCCGACGACGCCACCGATTACATCCTGGACGCCGCCGACAACAACGAGCGGATCGATGTCCTTTCCATCGACCCGCCGCGCGCCGGCTCCACCCCCGAGTTCCTCGAAGCCGCCTGCGCACTCAAGCCGCGCCGCATCACCTATATCAGCTGCAACCCTGTGACCCAAGAGCGCGACCTGCACCAGCTCCTCGACGGAGGCTATCGCCTGCTCAAGATCACGCCCGTCGACATGTTCCCCCATACCGACCACACCGAAACCGTAGCGGTCCTCGAGCGCCGCTAATCCACCCCGGTAGATTTTCGAGACAAGAAAGGGGGCGGCCCGTCTGGACCGCCCCCTTCGCTTGGTTTATGAACTCCGCTACATCCCCTTGCGCAGGTCACACACGCCGGCTGCCGCCATCTCGCGCAGCAGCGTCTCGCGGTCGCGCGTCACGATCAAATCCAGCGGGAAGTGAATCTCGTCGAGCATCTTGCGCGCGTGATCGAGCTTGCCAATGGCCATGCCAATGTGGGCATCGGTCGACACGCCAATACCCACGCCCAGCTCGGCGCAGCGCTCGGCGATCTTGCGGCATACGGCCCAATGCTCAGTGTCGACACCGTGTTCAAGACTATGGTTATTGATCTCGATAATCTTGTGCTTGGCCTTGGCCGCCAGCAGCACCTCATCGATATCGAACGGCACGCCCGAACGACCCGCATGCCCAAGCATGAACACCTTGGGGTGCTCCAGGGCATTGATGTACATCTGGGTCGTTTGGGCGAGCGTCGCGCCTTCGGCAAACTGCTGGTTATGCACGCTTGCCACCAAATAATCCAAATTACGCGTCACCAAATCGAACAGCGAATGCTCACGACTATACGAATCGCCGGCGATATCGAGCGAAACGGGAATGTCCTCGCCAAACAAGCTGCCGTCCAGCGAAACGATATCGGCCTCGGCGCCGCGAAGCACCAGCACGCCGCTCCAAATGCGCGGCCAGATATCCTGGTTAATAAAGAATTGGAAACTGCGCAGGTCATTGGGACAAGGCGTAACCATCGAGCTTAAATGATCGGCGGAACCGAGCACCTGAAGGCCGCGCTCTGCCGCCCAATAGATGTTCTCCTCAATGGTTGAGTACGCATGCGCAGAGAACATCGTATGAGTATGAATATCACAAGAAAGAAGATAGGGCATCGGGTCTCCTTGTCCAGTATGGCCGTCGCGTATATTCATTGTACGCATAGCTTTCGGCAGTCGTAAAACTGCTTCATCCCAATCACACAACGGCATAGACAACGGGGTCTGGCTTAGCACCAAACCCCGTTTCACGTAAAACATTGTAAGCAGAGCGCTTTACTTTCGACGATATTCGTCGGCCAGTTGCTTCCAGGCAGGCAACGAATTGACGATGGTCTCGTAGCTCACACAGTAGCCAAGGCGGAACCAGCCCGGCATGCCAAAGCTATCCGAAGGCACCGCGAGCAGCTCATACTTCTTCGCGCGCTCGCAGAAAGCGTTCGCATCGGGCTCCAGCGCCTTCACCCACAGGTAGAACGCGCCATCCGGCTCAACATAGGTGTAGCCGTACTCCGCTAGTGCATCGGTAAGCGCGGTGCGGTTGCGAGCATAGGCCTCGACATCGCTCGGTTCATCAATGCAGTCGATGATTACACGCTGGAAGAGCGCCGGTGCACACACGAAGCCCAGCGTACGGGCGGCACCGGCAACGGCGGGCATTAGACGAGCTGCCTGAGGATTCGTATTGGGAACCAGGATCCACCCGACGCGCTCGCCCGGTAGCGAAAGCGACTTGGAATACGAGTAGCACACGATGGTGTGCTCGTAGATCGAAGGCACCCAAGGCACCTCGGCGCCATAGACAATCTCGCGATACGGCTCATCAGAGATGAGCATAATCGGATTCTCGGGATCGCGCTGAGCGTTGGCCTCGCGCAGAACATTGGCCAGTCGCGTCAGCGTGTCGCGTGTATATACGGCACCGGTCGGATTGTTGGGCGAGTCGATGATGACGGCAGCCGTCTTATCGGTAATCGCCTTGAGCACGTTACTCACGCTCAGCTGGAACGTATCTTCATCGGCGAGCGCCTCAACACACGTGCAGCCGGCCTTCTCAATCCACACGCGATACTCCGGAAAGTACGGGGCGATAACAACAACCTCATCGCCCGGGTTCGTAACGGCGTTGAGCGTGCAGGTGAGCGAAGCCGCGGCACCCACCGTCATAAAGACGTCCTTGCCCTCATAGCTCGTGCCAAAGCGACGGTTGAGCGAGTCGGCGACGGCCGCTCGACATTGCGGCAGACCCGGCGCAGGCGTGTATCCATGCAGCTGGTCGCTCGGCAGCTCCAATGCCTTCTTAATGGACTCAGCAACAGCAGCGGGCGCCGGAACACTCGGGTTGCCCAGCGAAAAATCGAATACGTTCTCCGCACCGATCTGTGCCTTGCGCTCAAGGCCATAGCTAAAAATCTCACGGATGATGGAGCTTTCCGCACCGCGAGCATACATAGTTTCGTTGATCATCTGTTCCCCTTTCGCATAGGCGCTATTGTACGCTTTAGCCAACTAGAGCGCCACAATGTTGATTGGGGACAGACTTAAATGCGTGAAAACGCTCATTTAAGTCTGTCCCCAATCAACATATCGCTCAAAAGAAAAAGCCTCCACAGGTTTCCCCGCAGAGGCTTTCGCTACAAGAACTATTTGTCGGCGTCGGTGTTGCCGTCAGCGTTGACAGCATTGCCATCACCGGCATCATCGGATGCGGCCTCGGCATCCTCCTGCATGGCCGCCTGCGCAAAGGCCGCAGCATCAGCCGCCAGCTCCTCCTCGCTCATGCGAGGCGAGCACTTCTTGGTCGGCATGCCGGCCGCCTTGGCGTTGCGCTCCTCCTTGGCCGCCAGGATATCGCCCTCGCGCTCAAGGTAAGCATCCCACTCGTTGTCGAGCAGGGCGTTCACGGCGTCGCCTTCGACGGTCTCGCGCTCAAGCAGCACCTTCGCCATCAGATCGAGCTGATCGCGACGGGCATCCAAAATCTCGACCGCACGGCGATGGGCTTCGCGCATGATGCGCTGAACCTCGATATCGATGCGGCGCGCCGTCTCCTCGGAATAATCCTGGTGATCGGCGTAATCGCGGCCCAGGAACACCTGATGCTGCGCCTCGCCAAACACCTGCGTGCCCAGTTCCTCGCTCATGCCCAGACGCGTGACCATCTCGCGCGCCATCTTGGTCGCGCGCTCCAGGTCGTTGCTCGCGCCCGACGTGATGTCGTCGCACATGAGCTCCTCAGCAACGCGACCGCCCAAGAACACGGCAAGCTCATCGAGCATCTCGTTCTTGGTCTTGAGGAAGTGATCCTCCTGCGGAAGCTGCAGTGTGTAGCCCAGAGCCTGGCCACGGCTGACAATCGAAATCTTGTGAACCGGATCGGAGTGCTCCAGGATATGACCCACCAGGGCATGACCGCTCTCGTGGTAGGCAATCGTGGTGCGCTCGGCTTCGGTCATCACGCGACCCTTGCGCTGCGGTCCGGCAATCACGCGCTCCATCGACTCCTCGACCTCGTCCATCGAGATCACGGAACGATGGCGGCGAGCAGCCAAAAGCGCAGACTCATTGAGCAGGTTCGCCAGATCGGCGCCGGTAAAGCCAACGGTCATCTGGGCGAGCTTCTCAAACTTAACGTCCTCGTCCATCGGCTTGTTCTCGGCATGCACGCGCAAGATCTGCTCGCGGCCCTTCACGTCCGGACGGTCGACCGTAACCTGACGGTCAAAACGGCCGGGACGCAGCAGCGCCGGGTCCAAAATATCGGGGCGGTTGGTCGCGGCGATCAGGATGACCGACTCGCTTTCCTCAAAACCGTCCATCTCGACCAGCAGCTGGTTGAGCGTCTGCTCGCGCTCGTCGTGACCGCCGCCCAAGCCAGCTCCGCGCTGACGTCCCACGGCATCGATCTCGTCAATAAAGATGATCGACGGAGCCTGAGACTTGGCCTCCTTAAAAAGGTCGCGCACGCGGCTGGCGCCGACACCCACGAACATCTCGACAAAGTCAGAGCCCGAGATACTAAAGAACGGCACGCCCGCCTCGCCGGCAACGGCCTTGGCCAGCAGGGTTTTACCGGTACCCGGAGGGCCCACCAGCAAAACGCCGCGCGGAATCTTGGCACCCAGCTTGCGATAGCGGTCCGGATCGCTCAAAAAGTCGCGGATCTCCTCGAGCTCTTCGACTGCCTCGTCCACGCCGGCAACGTCCTCGAACTTGACCTTGGGGCGCGTGGCCTCGTTGGTCTTGGCGTTGGTCTTGCCAAACTGCATGTTCCTATTATTGGCGCCCATCATCTGGCGCATAAAGTAGAACATGATGGCGATCAGGGCAATCGTCGGAAGCACACTCATCGCCAAGTCGCCCCAAAAATCGGGATCGTTGGTGTTGACGATGTACTTGGTATCGGGGTGCTCCGCCATGAGCTCGGCAAGCGAATCGGAACCGACATAGGTCGAGGAAAAGCTCTTGAGCTCGCTCGTGTCGCCCTTGTCCTTTTTCGTCTTCCAGTAATGACCCGTCACGCTTCCGTCCTGAACCGTATAGGTCAGATCTTCGACGCGATCCTGCTTGATGGCGCTGACCATCTCACTCGTCGCGAGCTTTACGGTATTGCTGGAGTTGGCAAAGCCGGAGCCCATGTTAAAGAAGGCGTAACCCAAGAGCGCGCAAGCCAAAAGAAAATACAGCCAGCCCGTACGCGTGGGCTTCTTGCCTCCGGGCATCCCCGGGATCTTTGGGTCCCGGGGAGTCTGGGAATCGTTGTCGTTACGGTCGTCGGGCATCTTACGAATAAACCTCCGGTTTCAAAATGCCCAGATACGGAAGGTTGCGATAGCGCTCGGCATAGTCGAGGCCGTAGCCCACCACAAAGGCATCGGGGCAATGGGTTCCAACATACTTGGGCGTGACGGCCGAGACGCGGTCCTCAACGTCCTTCCACAGGAAGGCAGCGACCTCCAGCGAGGCGGGCTTACGGCTCTCGAGGTTCTTCATCAGGTACTTGAGGGTCAGGCCCGAGTCCAGAATGTCCTCGACAATCAGCACGTCGCGACCACGGATGTCGATATCCAGGTCCTTAATGATACGCACGATGCCCGAAGACTTCACACCGTCGCCATAGCTCGAAACAGCCATGAAATCGATGTTGGTCGGCAGCTCGATCTTGCGCATCAGGTCGCCCATAAAGACCACGGCGCCGCGCAGGACCGCAATCAGCACCAGATCCTTACCCGCGTAGTCGCGAGTAATCTGCTCGCCTAGGCGAGAGACGATACCGTCGATATCCTCCTGCGTAAACAGAACCTTCTCGATATCCGGATGTTGAGAAGCCATGACAACCCTTTCTTGTGCTTATCGCCCACGCACCGCCGCATGGACGCGAACTACACATTCTAGCAGCGCACGGGGTATATTTACCAGCACGTGCGCCATCAGCGCGGGAATACCGTCAACGTCGCACAGAATAGCTGGCGCGAAGCGCTATTCCGCATCGACCACACGAAGCAGATATGCCACGCGCGTTGCGGCCGTGCATTTAAAACGCTCGTCCGCGCGAACGCCCGCGACCCATACTACGGCACCTCCCGGAGCCGTTCTTACCACGGGTACGCCTGCGCGCTCAGAAACGGGAATACGAGCCTCGTTCAGCAGGTCTGACACTTTCTTGCTTCGGCCGTTCATCCCCAACGGGCACATCACGTCTCCCGGCACAGGGCTATCCACCCACAGGCGCGCCGATCGTGCCTCGGTGGGGATCTCCCCGCGCGAGCCGGCTAACATCCGCTCGCCATCGCGGTCGGCAAACCCCAGGGCCGCCGCATCCACCAAGGCCGCAACCTTTCCGGCAGCAGCAAGCTCGCGGGCACGGTGCACGATATCGCACCCCGGCTCCACAGCCATCGGCTCCGCTGTCAGCATATGCCCCGCCCCCAGCGGCAGACAACCGGGAACGGAGATCCAATCGGCCACTAAACCCTCGCGCGCCGCCGGGGCCTTGAACGCCAGCATGCCAAACTCCACACGGGCATCAATTCCCGCAGGAAGCGTAACCGAGCCCGAGCCCGCAGCGACGCAGGCGAGCACGCGCTCCACGTGCCGCATCTCCGGTCGCGCGTCGGGATCGATGCGCTTAATCGCCAACCGCACGATACGCCGTGCAATCACAACCTCAGCGGCGGCAAGACGGCGCGCATCGAGCACCAGTGCGCCCGCCGCTTCCTTGCGCAGGCAGCTTCGAAACGCCTGTGCCGAAAGCTGGGAAAGAAAGGCGTCTTCGTCGCCCAGAATTTCGCAAGCGGCGCCAATCGTCTTACAGACGCTCGCGTTGCGCTGTGCCACCACCGGCATCACCCGATGGCGTACATAGTTGCGCAGGTACGAAACGTCCTCGTTGCTTTCATCTTCCCGCCATGGCTGACCGTGCACCTGCAGATAGCTCACGAGTTCATCGTGCGTGAGGTCGAGCAAGGGGCGAACCACAATGTTCCGACGGCGCGGAATGCTCGATAGACCCGCGGGACCCGACCCTTTAATGGCATTCATCAAAAATGTTTCCGCGCGGTCCGACGAAGTATGCGCGGTACAGATACGAGCCGCCGTCCGCGGTGCGCCCGATTCGGCACAAAGTTCGCGAACGTATCTCCGTGCCGCGGCATAGCGCACCTCGCGAGCCGCAGCCTCGATATTGCCCGATTCGTCATCAAAATAGGCATGCTCAACACACAGCGGCAAACCGTATTGTGCGCACAGGTCACGTACAAAGGCCTCGTCGCCATCGGATGCCTCCCCGCGCAGATGATGGTTTACATGCAGCACGTGCAATCGCTCGCGCGCAATGGGAGCGACGCCGCGCCCGTCCTGGATATCCAGCTTTGATGTGCAAGCCATAAGGAGCAGCGCCGTCGAGTCCGCACCGCCTGATACCATAAGCACTACGGGGGCAGCGGCCTGCCGCGTTGCCAGGGCGCTCTTATCCGTCCTCGGCGCGGCATGATGTCCATAGTGCTGAGATACCGTTGGCATTCGCTTCCTCCTCTATTCGTCCGCACTCATTGTATCCTTTGGAATCTTATGTCTCGCCTGCACCTTCATATCCTCGGCAGCGGCTCAAAAGGCAACTGCGCACTCGTCGAGGGACCTCAGGGGCTCATCATGATCGACAACGGCCTGTCCCGCCGCGAGACACTTAAACGCATGGCGGAGCTTGGCCTCTCGGCAGACGACGTCGCCGCTCTTGTAATCACCCATGAGCATGGTGACCATATCAAGGGGCTCGATGTATGGTGCAAGCACTGGCATGGTCCCCTCTTTGCCAGCAGGGACACCCTTTCATGCAAAGAAAACCTCGCGCGCCTGCCCGTAGAGGAATTTGACCCCGGCGACACGCTCCCCATTGCCGGCATCCACGTGCAAACCTACTCAACATCGCACGATGTCATCAATCCTGTCGGCTATCGATTTAATGCTCTCGATGATTCCATTGGGTTTGCCACCGACACCGGAGAGCTATCGAGCCAAGCCATGAACACCCTCAAAGATTGTCGAGTCCTCGCGCTCGAAAGCAACCATGATGTGACCATGCTGCGCGAGGGAGAATATCCCCGCTTTCTTCAGGACCGCATCCTGTCTGCGAAGGGACACCTCTCCAACGGCCAAGCCGCCGAAGCCGCACGCGAACTTGTTACCGATCGCACCGAACAGCTCATTGCTATGCATATAAGCCAAGATAACAATCGTCCGAGCCTTACCGTCAAAAGCTATTCCAAAGCTCTAGTAGCAACCCTGGATGACGAGGTCGGCAGCTCCACCACCCTTCTCCAAGGATCGCGAAAACTCTCGATACGACCCGCAAGCCAGCATCGGCCAGTAACTATTCAATAGACTGTCCTAGACAGCAAAAGGGGTCGGGAATCGCTTCCCAGCCCCTTTTGCTGTCTTTTAATAGCGCAGAACACCAACGAAGTTAGTCGATGGAGATCTTCGTGACGTTCTTCTTCTCGACGATCTTAGGAACCGTAACGGTGAGGATGCCGTCAGCATACTTAGCAGAGAGACCCTCGCTCGAAGCGTCCTTCAGATACACGCCGCGCGTCGCGCTGTACGAGCCGAACTCCTTCTGGAGGAAGTTCTTGCCCTCGTTTTCGGCGCTCTCCTCGACGTTCACACTGATCGACAGGCGACCCTCATTGAGCTCGACGTCGATGTCATCCTTGGCGACACCGGTCAGATACGCCTTGACCTCGTAGCCATCGCCCTTGTCCTCAACGTCAACGGGGAACGCCTTGGAGGCAATCGAGTTGTTTGCAAGGTCGGTCATATCATCAAACAGATCGAACAGCGAGCTAGCAGAAGGACGAACGCCAAAAACCGAACGATAAGGAACCATGCTTGCCATGTTTACCACTCCTTTTAAGGACTGCCGAGCCATCTTCTAGGTGACTGGGACTTCTTTTGACGCTCTTATATATGCCCACCCAGTGCCCATATATACATCGACTATAAAGTTTTTTGAGTCCAGTACTATAAGCATATCTAAGTGTGTATGACTCAGGTTTTAGTAAGGTTAAGGTTCTTTGAACCAGAGCTTAAATAACAAGTATGTTCGCAGCTACAAATAACAAGGGGCTTACAATGAGCGCGTACACGTTGTTGGTAACGAGCTAAAGGGCATCATGGACGACCAAAACCAGAACAATATGTTTATGCCGACGCAGGGCGAAGATACTTCTACGCAGCCGCCACGGTTCCATCGCCCCCACATCTCGCAAGAGCCCATCAATGACCCAGAGCCCGATTATGTGACGAGAAACCGATATCAAACGCTCGAGGATGCCCAAACGGGACGTAAACATATGGGCGTCGCCTCGGGAGACCCTGTATATCTGAAAGACGCACCATTATCTAAAAACAGCGCAGCTAGTGATGAGCCGATGAAAGCATCCGCCGTCCATCAACAAAGAGGGCCTCGACCCAAGCAAACCTTGACGCATTCGGCTCGCTATCTCGAAACGCCAAAACAGGGAAAGTCAATCTTCGTTTCGTCAAGTAAACGACGCAAGCAGCATCAGCTGACAATTCTGCTTTTGACCATTGCGGCCATAGCAGTTGCCCTTGTTATACGATTTATTTTCTTTAAATAAAGGCTCAATACCGAAAACAACAAGATCGTCTGGTGTAATTGAGTCATTTACGCCCCGTAAACGCAAAAAAGGGGGAGGCCTCGCGGCCTCCCCCTTCTTCAAGTCATCCGACGGCTCGGTGCCGTCCACCGGTCAGCGGCGCCCTGGCCTCCCACGGGCTGGC
>CABQJJ010000045.1 GCA_902464485.1 uncultured Collinsella sp.
ACAATTGCAGCGTTTTTGCATGGGGGAGTGATGGTATGACGCTACTGTATTTCCTTACCCTGTTTCCGCTGGTACCGGCGCTGGGCATGCTGCTCGCGCGCGGTGACCGCGCCCGCGATGCGGTGGGGCTCATAGGTTCCGGCATTATTATGGCGGTGACAGTTGTAGTCGCCGTCATGTTTTTTGGCACGGGCCCGCAGAGCTTTGAGGTTGCCCCCGGCACCTCGCATGTGCTCTCGATCACCAGCTCCGCCATCGATGTCATCCTGTGCGCCGTCATCCTGTACAACGCGTACAAATATAGGAACGCACTTACCACGGTGCTCGGCATAGTCCAGCTGGTGGGCTCGCTTGCCTTTGCAGCCATGACGCTGCCCGCGGCCGAAGCCGTCACGGCGACGCCGCTCTACCTGGACTACATGAGCGTGATCATGGTGCTCGCCGTCGGCATTGTCGGCAGCCTAATCTGCGTGTATGCCCTGGGCTACATGAAGGACTTCCAGGCCCATGACGAGCACGAGGCCGCGCTGCGCGGGCAGGCCGCGCCCGACCGTCGCCCGCAGTTCCTGGCGCTTATGTTCCTGTTCCTCTCGGCCATGTTCGTCATCGTGACGAGCGACAACCTTGAGTGGCTGTTCTGCGGCTGGGAAATCACCACCGTGTGCTCGTTCCTTATGATTGGCTACACGCGCACGCCCGAGGCCATCAAGAACGCCTTCACCCAGATCATCCTCAACATGCTGGGCGGCATCGCGTTTTTGGCCGGACTCATGTACCTGCACGTTAACGGCATGCCGCCGACCATCTCGGGCATGATCGAGCTTTCCGGCGCCGGAACCGCGCAATCCGCGCTGCTGGTGATGCCGGTCATTCTGCTGTCGCTCGCCGCCCTTACCAAGGCCGCGCAGATGCCGTTCCATACCTGGCTGCTCGGTGCTATGGTTGCCCCCACCCCCACGAGCGCCCTGCTGCACTCGTCAACCATGGTCAAAGCCGGCGTGTTCCTCATGGTCAAGCTGAGCCCGCTCTATGCTATCTATCCCGTGACGGGCTTTATGGTCACGAGTGTGGGTGCCATCACGTTTTTGCTCGCTGCCCTCATGGCCATTTCGCAGAGCAACGCCAAACGCGTGCTCGCGTACTCCACCATTTCCAACCTGGGCCTCATCAGTGCCTGCTTGGGTGTCGGCGCGCCCGAGGCCGTGTGGGCGGCCATCTTCCTGATCCTGTTCCACACGGTGGCCAAGTCGCTGCTGTTCCTGTGCGTGGGCACGGCCGAGCATCATATCGGCAGCCGCAATATCGAGGATATGGACGGTATGTTCAGCCGCATGCCGCACCTGACGCGTCTGATGATGCTGGGCATCATGGGCATGTTTGTGGCGCCGTTTGGCATGCTCGTGTCCAAGTGGGGCGCCCTGGTGGCGTTTGCGCAGACCGGCAACGTGCTCATGATCATGGTGCTTGCCTTTGGCTCGGCCGCGACGTTTTACTTCTGGGGCAAGTGGCTTGCCAAGCTTTCGGGCGTCGACCCCACGGCTCAAAACGTTGAGGTCAATGTTCATAAGACCGAATGGATGGCGCTCAACACCATCGCCGCGCTGCTGATTCTGTGCTGCGTGGCGTTCCCGGTTATCTCGAGTGGCCTGGTGTCGCCTTACTTGGCCATGGTGTTTGGCCGCGTGCCGTACGTTATTGGCAAGGACGCCATGTATCTGATGGTGGTTATCGTGGCGTTTATCGCCGTGGTGCTGCTGACTTCATTCCGCGTGAGCAACAAACCGCACGTAAACGTATATCTTTCGGGTGTGGGAACCGACAAATATCGCCATTTCCGCGGCTCGATGGGACACGAGGTGAAGGCCGAAAAGCGCAATTGGTACTCGGAGGACGCCCTTGGCGAGAAGCGTATTGGCCCCGCGGGTAGCGTCGTGTGCTGCAGCATTATCTTGTTTGCCCTGCTGTGTTGCGCGTGGATTGGGCCCGAGCGACTTGCCATGAGTGCGCCCTCGGTGCTGCGCGGCAAGTATTTCGAAGGCTCGGGTGTCGTGGGCATATTTATTGGCACCGTGGCGTTTGCCTTACTGGCGCCTTTGGTTGGTGGCCTGATCGACGGTCTTGACCGCAAGCTGTCCGCCCGCATGCAGGGCCGCGTGGGCCCGCGCCTGCTGCAGCCTTTCTACGACGTTGCCAAGCTGCTGCGCAAGGCCCCCGCCAGCGTAAACACCATGGACGATACCTATATGGCGTGCGCGCTCATCTTCACCGTCGTGGGCGGCGGCATCTTTGTGTCGGGTTCCAACACGCTGTTGTGCGCCTTTATGGTTACGCTCGCCGCGATCTTTGTGGTGCTGGCGTCCGCCTCGACGCAAAGCCCGTTTGCCCAGGTTGGCGCCGACCGTGAGTTGCTGCAGGTTATGAGTTACGAGCCCGCCGTTCTGCTGATGAGCGTGGGCCTGTACCTTGCCACCGACAGCTTTGATTCCATCGCCGTGACGGGGCAGTCGGCGCCCATCATCGTGTACAGCGCGCCCATTTTCCTCGCGCTGCTCGCGGTGCTTACCATTAAGCTGCGCAAGTCGCCGTTTGACCTTTCGTATTCGCATCACGCGCATCAGGAGATCGTCCAGGGCGTCGCCACCGAGATGAGCGGCGGCACGCTGGCCAAGATGACCCTTATGCACTGGTGCGAGACCGTGCTGTTTTTGATGTGGGTGGGCATGTTCTTTGTCTGGGACAACCCGGTGAGCTGGGTGGTTGCCCTGGTCGTGATGGTCGCGACGTACTTTGTCGAGGTGCTGATCGACAACACCTTCGCGCGCAGCACCTGGCGCAGCTGCTTTAAGCTCGGATGGGGCGTGGCGCTGGTGTTTGGCCTGCTCAACCTTATGCCCATCCTCGTCGACGTCTTTATTTAGGAGGCGGCATCCATGGATCATAAAATGTCGCGCTCGCCGTGGGTTATTCATTACGACGGCTCGAGCTGCAACGGATGCGATATCGAGGTGCTGGCCTCGCTCACGCCACTGTTCGATGCGGAGCGCTTTGGCGTGGTCAACACCGGCAACCCCAAGCATGCGGACATCTTTTTGGTGACGGGGTCGGTCAATGCCCAGAACCTGCCCGTCGTGCGCCAGATCTACAACCAGATGCTCGAGCCCAAGTGCGTGGTGGCCTGCGGTATCTGCGCGTGTTCGGGCGGCGTATTCCGCGATGCCTATAACGTGATCGGCGGCGTGGACCGCGCGATTCCCGTGGATGTGTACGCGCCCGGGTGCGCCATTCGCCCCGAGACCGTGATCGATGCCATCGTGGAGGCGTGCGGCATCCTGGACCAGAAGGAGGCCGTGATGCGCGCCGGTGGTGATCCGCTCACTGTAGGCGGCGCTGCTACCTGGGACGGTGGCGTTGAGCTGGGCGAGGACGGGTTTGTGGCCGCGGCTGGGGCCGGCGACGCGCCCGCCGCTGGCGACGCACCTGCTGAGACGCCCGCCGCTGTAAAGGAGGCCGAGTAATGCAAAAGGCTATCTATGCCACCGTCGGGATCGACGAGCTTCTGTCGCATGTCCAGGCGCTCAAGGGCGTCGGTGCCCGCTTTGTGCAAATGCACGCCGAGCGCAACGTCGACGACGGCTCGTATCGCTTGGTCTATACGTTTATCAACGCTCGTGCTGCTCAGGAGCATATTGCTCAGGACGGCAGCTATGCGATTGAGAACCTGGTAGTCGAGGGCATCGACCAGTACCAGGAGATTCCGTCCATCAGCTCGTACTATCCGGCGGTATTTCCGTTTGAAAACGAAGCGCACGACCTGTTTGGTCTTGCCATTACCGACATGCAGATTGACTTTAAGGGCTTTTTCTACCAGGTCTCGACTGCCGAACCCATGAGCGTTATCACGCCCGAGGTGAAGGCCGCGCGCGAGAAAGCCATGAAGGTCCGTGCCGCCGCCGAGGCCAAGGCGCGCAAGGCTGCTGCCGAGAAGGCCGCCGCGGCTGCGGCTGCTGCAGGGGAGAGCGCTGCGGGCGCCGGCGATGCCGCGGGCGCCGCTGCTCTGCCCGCTGCGGCTGCCGGCTCCGATGCTCAGCATGACGAGGCCGCTGCCAAGGCTGCGCTCAAGGCCGCCGAGATGGAGGCAAAGCTTGCCGCCATGGATCCCGAGAAAGCGGCCAAGGTCCGCGCGGCGCTTGCCGCCAAGGCCGCCCGCGACAAGCAGAAAAAGGAGGCGTAAGGTCCATGGCACATCGCTCCGTTATTCCGTTTGGCCCGCAGCACCCGGTGCTGCCCGAGCCGCTTCACCTGGACCTGGTGATCGAGGACGACCGCGTCATCGAGGCAATTCCGCAGATCGGCTTTGTGCACCGTGGACTCGAGAAGCTCACCGAAAAGCGCGATATGCATCAGTTTGGCTATATTGCCGAGCGCATCTGCGGCATCTGCGCCGTGGGCCACAGCTACGGTTATGCCAGCGCCTGCGAGCGCATGCTCGACATCGAGGTGCCCGGCCGCGTGCAGTATATCCGCACCATTCTGCACGAGCTCTCGCGTATTCACTCGCATTTGCTGTGGCTGGGTCTGCTCGCCGATGCCTTTGGCTTTGAGGCGCTGTTCTATCGGTCGTGGACCCTGCGCGAGCAGATTCTCAAGATCTTTGAGAGTACGTGCGGTGGTCGCGTGATTCTGTCGATCAACGAGATCGGCGGCCTTAAGCACGATATTGAGGACTCCGAGCTGGCGGGCATTGTCCGGACGCTTGACGCCATGCGCCCCGGCTACGAGGCTCTGGTGCATACGTTTTTGGACGACGACAGCTGCGGCGAGCGCTTGCATGGCGTGGGCGTGATCAGTAAGAAGGATGCGCTGGAGCTTTCGATGGTCGGCCCGTTCGGCCGCGCCTCGGGCGTGGATTACGACGTGCGCATGTTTGGCGATGGCGCCTATGCAGGCCTTGCCGCGTTTGAGCCCATCGTTGCTACCGATGGCGACTGCTATGCCCGCTGCCAGGTGCGTTGTGCCGAGGTTGCGCAGGCCATGGACATCATCAAAGAGCTTGTGGGCAAGATTCCGCACGACGGTATCGGCGGACGCACCAAGCTCACACCGGCTGACGGCGCACGCGGCGAGGTTGTGATTGAGCAGCCGCGTGGCGAGGCGTACTACTATGTGCGTGGCAACGGCACCAAGAACTTGGACCGTTTCCGCGTGCGCACGCCGACGTCGCAAAACCTGGCGGGTCTGACGCATGCGCTGCAGGGCGTGCTTCTTGCCAACGTGCCCATGATTATCCTGACCATCGACCCTTGCATCAGCTGCACGGAAAGGTAGGCGCGGCATGAGTTTACTGACATTTGCCAAGACGGCCTTGGGTTCTATGGTCAAGCAGCCGGTAACGGTGTGCTACCCGCAGGAGGAGCTGACGGCGCCCGAGCGCTTGCGCGGACATATCGTCAATGATATGGACGTGTGCATCTGCTGCGGCATGTGTGCGCGTCGCTGCCCGGCGGGCGCGCTCGCGGTCGATCGCAAGGGCGGAACGTGGTCGATCGACCCGTACGCCTGCGTGGTGTGTGGTGAGTGCATCGAGAGCTGTCCCAAACACTGCCTGACTATGGACACCGCCCGCACTCCAGTCGCAGCGGACAAGACTCCCACGGTAGAAACCAAGCCGGAATAACGCTGGAATAGGGGCCGGCGGGGCAAAAATGCCCCGCCGGCCCCGCGCTTAAACGCGCGGGCGAGCCGCCGCGAACAAAACTATGCCGGATTACGGGGCTGGATAGCGAACCTCCGACCATACAGAAAATCGCAAAAACAAAACCGCAGGTAGATAGCCTGCCGTTTTTCAAAAAATGAAGGTACGGATAAGGGCCCCGACTTTAGTCCCGTAATCCGGCATAGTTTTGAAATGACACCATATCCGTAACAGCCCTGATCCCCCGGGGGTGGAAGAAAGCGGATCATTTTTGCCTGATGGCTCCGAGTCGCACCCGTTTTCCTGCGAAAACGCCGTGTCTCAACTTTGGTGAGACATTTGTCTCACGCCCAAAACCGAATCTGGAACATGTGTCACCTGCCCTAATTGTGTCTCATTCCGTAACTTTAGGCTGATGCAAGGTCTGAGACCGCGAGAAGGGAGACGCGATGAGTAAGTACACGAGGGGTCTCTTGGCGGTGATACTGGCCGTAGTGCTGGTGTTGCCGGCTGCAGCATTTGCCATGCTGCCCGAGGCCAACGCCAGGTCCAGCACCGGAATGGACGGACCGACGGTGAGCAAAAAGATAGTCGACCCCGACACCAGTAACCACTGGAAGTTCTGGGCCGGCGGCTATGACGGCAAGGAAGTAACAACTCAAAACGTCGGCCGAATCTGGACCGACAAGACGGTCAAGGAAACCGCGGCAAACGAAAAGTCGGATTTTCTGACCACGCTGTCTGCCATCTCTTCGACATCCGATACGACGGTTTCCGGCAAGCCGCTCGACATCGTGCTGGTGCTGGACGCTTCTGGCTCGATGGATGACCCCATGGGCGGCGGAGATTCCACCCAGCGTATCGTCGCGCTCAAAAGAGCTGCCAACAGCTTTATCGATACCATCGCCACGCAAAACGAGAAGATTGAGGATGCGGGCAAACAGCATCAGGTTGCCATCGTAAAGTTCGCAGGTAAGAAGAACAACGATAAGGTCGGTAATGATACCTATCGCGACGGCGGCTATATCTATAACTACTCGCAGACAATGCAAGGGTTGACGACGTGCTCGGTCGATGGCGCAAAGAGCCTTAAGAAAACGATCAATTCCATTGCTCCTGCCGGT
The DNA here is from genome assembly GCA_902464485.1 of uncultured Collinsella sp. Taxonomy (GTDB): domain Bacteria; phylum Actinomycetota; class Coriobacteriia; order Coriobacteriales; family Coriobacteriaceae; genus Collinsella. The sequence goes on from CABQJJ010000045.1 coordinate 6,817, forward strand.
GCCACGCACGCTGACTATGGCCTGCAGCTGGCCGAGGACATTTCGTCTAATCGCGCGGATGCCCAGAAGATCGTTGTGTTCTTCACCGACGGCTCTCCTACGAGTTCTAATGGTTTCGAGCCCAAGGTCGCTAAGGATGCCATCAATACCGCCAAGACTATAAAGAGCGGCGGGGCGACCATTTACACCATCGGAATCTTCAGCGGCGCAAAGCCGAGTGACAATCCAACAAACAATGACACGAGCAACGCGAACAAGTTTATGCATGCCGTGTCGAGCAACTACCCGAATGCCTCATCGTCCGTTAGCGTTGGCTTTTTTGGAATTGTTGACTGGAGCGTTAATTTCGGCGACCCCGTTGCCGATGCTGCTTACTACAAGTCGGCGACCAGCGCCTCTGAGCTCGAGAAAATCTTCGAAGAGATCTCGGGAAGCATTATTCAGACCGGTTACCCGACCGAAGTTCACGGCGGATATGGCGAGCATAAGTCTGGCTACATTACGTTTACTGACGAGCTGGGCGACTTTATGCAGGTCGACAACTTTACGTCTGTCGTGTACAACGGCGAAACGTTTGCCAAACCGGCAATAAAGACCGAGGGCAATGTCGACACCTACAAATTTACTGGCGCGGCTGCAAACCTGGTCATCACCGTTCAGCATGCCGAAGAGGGCAAGCCCCAGGCCGGCGACATCGTAACGGTTAAGATTCCTGCGTCGCTGATTCCACTGCGCCACTTTAAGATCACCGATGGTGTTCTTACGGTCGACAATACTGAGCCCATCCAGGTGAACTACACCTCGAGCGTTAAGAAAGACGCGCTCGACAACCTGTTTACGCCCGAGAATCTAACGGGCCTCGAGGGCTACATCAAGAGCAATACGACTACCGCCAAGGACGGTTCCAAGACCGTAAACTTCTACGCGAACAAGTGGAATGGCGGCGATCTGGGCGATACGATCGCGAACTTTGAGCCTGCCGGCACCAACCGCTACTACTATTTCCAGAAGCAGACTCCCATTTATGTGGACGAGGATTGCACGCAGCCTGCGAAGGATTCGCTGGCTGCCAAAGGCATCTATTACTACAAGGATGAGTTTGAGGCGCTGGGCGCAGACGGTAAGGCCGAATCCCGTATTGCCGTTATTGAGTTTACCGGCGGAGACGCCGCGGGCTTTGAGGGCGCCATCGTGTCCGATGCGAGCGGCAACCTGTCGTTTAGTGAGGGAACCGCACGTCTGGCCTTTATTGACGAGCTTCATACCGTCAAAGAGCCCGTGCACGGTAACCCCACCGGCACCGCGACCGACGTGCTCAATCCCAAGTGGAACAACACGTCTGCCAAGTCGAACGCCACGGAGGTTGACGTTCACTTGGGCAACAACGGCAAGATCAGCTATAAGTACGATATGACGCCGACAAAGGTGGATACCAAGACTGACTTTGGTCTGACCAAGGTGCTCGAGGGCCGCGAGTGGACGGGTACGGATGCGTTTGAGTTTGAGCTCTCCGCGACGTCCGACAACAATGCCCCGATGCCCGACCCCGCGACCGTAACTGTGACCAATGCCGATCTCGACAAGGGCAAGGCAGCCATTAACTTTGGCGAGATTACCTACAACGAGCCGGGCAAGTACACCTATGAGGTCCGCGAGGAGAACGCTGGCCAAACTATCGACGGTATCACCTACAGCGATAACGTTGCGGAGATCACCGTGACGGTAACGCCCAACGCAAAGGGCGAGCTCAGCGCTGCCGTGAAGGTGACCTCGGGCGAGACTGAGTTCGTAAACACCTACGCTACAGATTCCGTTGAGTCCAGCGTCACCAGCAAGATCAAGGTTACCAAGGTCCTGACAGGGCGCGATCTCAAGGACGGCGAGTTTAGCTTTGAGTTGCGCGAGATCAAGGGCGAGGACTCTGAGCTTATCGAGACCGTCAAGAATGACGCCAACGGCAACGTTGTGTTCAGCCCCATCGAGTACACCGAGGCTGGCGAGCACGCCTATACGCTGCGCGAGATCAAGGGCAATGCCGGCGGCATCACCTACGACGAAACCGTCTACACCATCGTGACCACCATTGCCGACAACGGCAAGGGTCAGTTGGTGGCTACGCATAAGCTGAAGGACGCCGATAACGGCGAGAGGATTGAGTTTAAGAATGCCTACAACCTGACGCCTAAGGACTCCAGCGTCACCCACAAGATCACCGCGTACAAGTCCCTGACCGGCCGCGACCTCAAGCCCGGCGAGTTCTCCTTCGAGCTCGTTGAGGGCGACGAGATCGTCGCCACTGGCAAGAACAGTTACGACGGCATGATTGTGATGAGCTCCATCAGGTACACCGAGCCCGGCGAGCACACTTACACGCTGCGCGAGGTCCACGGTGGAACCAAGAGCAATGGCATCACCTACGACGGCACGACCTACACCATCGTGACCACGGTTACGGACAATGGCGATGGCACACTCGATGTCCATCATGTCCTGAAGGGTGAAAAGCCTGCTGAGTTCAAGAATTCTTACGGCCTGACCCCCGAGAGCTCTAGCGTCACCGACCAGATCGTCGCGACCAAGTCCCTGGACGGGCGCGACCTCAAGGACGGCGAGTTCTCCTTCGAGCTCGTCGAGGGTGACAAGGTCGTCGCCAGGGGCACCAATGCGGCCGACGGCAAGATCACGATGGACAAGATTACCTACACCGAGGCCGGCGAGCACACCTACACGCTGCGCGAGGTCAAGGTCGATGCCGACAACGGTATCGCCTACAGCACCGCGGCCTACACCATCGTGACCACCGTCACCGATGATGGCAATGGCAAGCTCACGGTTGAGCACGAGCTGCAGGGCGTCGAGAAGGCTATCTTCGAGAATGCCTACAGCGTTACTCCGAATAACTCCAGCGTCACCGACCAGATCACCGCGACCAAGGTCCTGGACGGACGCGACCTCAAGGCCGACGAGTTCTCCTTCGAGCTCGTCGAGGACGGCGAGGTCGTCGCCACCGGCGCTAACGACGCCGATGGCAAGATTGCGATGGGCAAGATCACCTACACCGCCGCCGGCAAGCATACCTATATCCTGCGCGAAGCCAAGGGCGCCGAAGGCAATGGCATCACCTACGACGGCACGACCTACACCATCGTGACTACCGTTACCGATGACGGCAATGGTAAGCTCACGGTCAAGCACGAGCTGCAGGGCGCCAACGAGGCGAAGTTCAACAACAGCTACAAGCCGAATCCTGACGAGTTCAGCGTCACCGACCAGATTACCGCGACCAAGTCCCTGGACGGGCGCGACCTCAAGGCCGGCGAGTTCTCCTTCGAGCTCGTCGAGGGCGAGGGCAAGGACGCCAAGGTCGTCGCCACCGGCAAGAACGCCGCCGATGGCAAGATCACGATGAGCGCCGTGAAGTACGACAAGCCCGGCAAGCACACCTACACGCTGCGCGAGGTCAACGGCGGAACCACCAGCAAGGGCGTCACCTACAGTGATGCCAAGTACACCATCGTGACGACCATCACCGATAACGGCGACGGCACTCTCAAGGCCGAGCATGTCCTGAAGGGCACCGAGCCCGCCGAGTTCAAGAACACCTACAGCGTGACCCCGCTCGATGCAGAGCTCGACTTTGGTCTGAGCAAGGCTATCGACGGTCGCGACTGGACCGATGCGGACAAGTTTAGCTTTACCATCAGCGCTCCCGAGGGTACCCCACTGCCCGATCCTACGACCGTAAACGTGGGCAAGAGCGATGCGAACGACGAAGGCGTCGCCGCCATCAAGTTCGGCAAGATCCGCTTCACGGCTGCCGGAACCTACAAGTATGAGATCCGTGAGAACGCGGGCAGCGCGGCAGGTATGACGTATGACGCGCATGTCGCGACCGCCGAAGTGACCGTGACCGAGAACGGCGAGGGCAAGCTGACCGCCAACGTCACCAAGAAGGAAAGCGGCCGCTTCACCAACACGTACCGCACTGAGCTCGATTACGCCGCGGCCGGCGGCCTTAAGCTCAGCAAGACCCTCTCCGGACGTCCCATGACTGAGGGCCAGTTTACCTTTACCGTGACGCCCGCCGACGCAGCTTCTGCCAAGGCGCTCGGCCTGCACGAGGGCGCCAACGTGTACAAGTCCCCTGCAGCGACAGAGGGAACCGTCGGCCTGATTGACATTCTGGCCGGCCATGAGGTCAAGTTTACGCAGGCTGACGCGGGTAAGACCTTTACATACACCGTTGCCGAGAAGAACGACGGCCAGCCCGGCTACACCTACGACGATGCCGAGCGCACCGTGACGATCGCTATCGCCGACGATGGTGCCGGCACGCTCACTGCCACCACGACCGTCTCTGGCGGACCCAATGGCACGCCCGTGACGGTCCACAAGAGCGGCGAGAATAAGGTCGAGAGCGCCTTGGTCCCGTTCGCCAACAGCTATAGCGCCACGACCGATGCGCACGGTGGTGACGTTGCTCAGATCGTTGCCACCAAGACCCTGACCGGTCGTCCGATGGCCGACGGCGAGTTCTACTTCGGTATCGCCTATGCGGGCGAGAAGGAGGCCATCGAGGGTACGTGCGTTACCAACGTTAACGGCCAAGTGAGTTTTGGTGCTCTGCATTACACGACCGAGATGCTCGCCGACCTGGTAAACGCCAACCGCGCCATCCGTACCGACACGGATGCCAAGCTTGCATGGACCATCAACTACACGGCCTTCGAGTACACGTCTCCGCTCGCAGCAAAGGGCATTACCGCCGCAAAGCCGAGCTTTAGCTTTAAGGTCATCGTCGTCGACAACGGTGACGGGACTCTGACGGCGACGCCCGCCTACGACGGAATTCAGCCCTTGTTCGAGAACGTTTACGGCGCCGATGCCGTTGATGCCGCGCTTGCCGGCACCAAGAAGCTCCAGGCTGCCGAGGGTCTGACCCCGGCCGATATCACGGGAAAGTTCACCTTTACCGTGACTGCCGACGAGGCCGGCGCTCCGATGCCCGAGCACACAACCGTGACCAACGACGCGGCCGGCAACGTGGACTTTGGCAAGATCCACTTTACGCTCGACGACCTCAACCGCGCCCTGGGCGTGACGGACGATGCGACCGATAAGGCCGAGGCAGACGAAGCTGACGAGGCCGAGGCCGATGAGGCAGAGGCTGAAGAGGCCGACGCCGACGCTGATGCCAACGCCGACGAGTCCAGCGACGAGTCCGAGCCCGCAGATCCCGCTGCCCCGCGCTCGCACACCTTTACCTACACGGTGACCGAGTCCGGCACCGCCCCTGGCGTGACTAACGACGCCAACACCGCGCGCAAGGTTTCCTACATCGTGACTGACGACCGCGCTGGGCACCTGAGCGTCAAGCGCGACGGCGGCGACGGTGCGGACTTTACGTTCACCAACACGTACAGCGTGGCACCTACCGATTCTTCCGTGACCGATCAGGTCACGACGGTCAAGCGTCTGACCGGACGCGACCTTGCAGCTGGCGAGTTCACGTTTGAGCTGCTCGAGGACGGCGTGACTGTCGCTAGTGGCACCAACGACGTTAACGGTAACGTTACGCTGAGCCCGATCCGCTACGAGGCGCCCGGCACGCACACATACATGCTGCGCGAGGCTTGCCCCAACGCGCTCGGCCTGTACAAGGGCGTCACCTATGACGGCACGACCTACACCGTCGTGACCACCGTCTCCGACAATGGCGACGGCACGTTGACCGCGACGCACAAGCTCGAGGGAACTACCGAGTCGGCTGGCTTTACCAACAAGTATCACGCCATGCCCACGCAGGTTTCCATCGGCGCCATCAAGGTGCTCGAGGGACGCGAGCTCAAGAAGGACGAGTTTAGCTTTAAGCTCGTTGGCGAGGACATCGAGTCCACCGTCACCAACGATGCCGACGGCAAGATCAACTTCGACAAGTTCGAGTACGACGAGCCCGGTACGTACGTCTATACCATCAGCGAGGTCAAGGGCGACGAGGCCGGTATGACCTACGACAAGTCCGTCTTTACAGCGACCGTCAACGTGGCCGACGACGGCGAGGGCAACCTCAAGGCGAACGTCGCCTTTACCAAGGGCGACAAGAGCGTCGAGGGTATCGTGTTCAACAACACGTACAAGAAGCCCGAGACGCCCGTGCCGACGCCCGATCCCGGCACGCCCAAGACCGTGACGAACATCGTCAAGACGGTCAAGGGTTTCCTGCCCACCACGGGCGACCAACAGGCCGCCGCACTGCTCATGGCATTTGTTATCGCCATGGCCGGCGTCGGAGCCCTGGTCTGGGGTATCCGTAAGCGCTAGGCACGCTGGCAGCGCCCGGGGCCAAAAGGCCCCGGGCGGCCGGCGGGGAGCCAGAACATAGCCCCCACCCCC